>JANRJQ010000010.1:652105-978158 GCA_033763895.1 Chloroherpetonaceae bacterium
GAAATTGAAAAGAAAGAACTTGAGAAGGAGCCTTATTCACTCCTGAAAGATGTTACTTATGCATTTGCGCCACTTAAAGAAACTGAGGCAGCACAGTTTGCCGTGGAACAATCAAATCGATATGGCTGGAAACTTACTGATGAAGCGGTTCAAAAACTCATCTTATTTGTTGGAACCAGTACTCGAGAAATAGACGCTGAAATACGGAAAATCATTCTCTATATTGGGAATAAAGATGAGCAAATCATAACAGATGCTGAGGTGATGCAGGTTGTCGGTGTATCAAAAGAATACAATATCTTTGAACTTCAGCGCGCTGTCGTTGCGAAAGATTTAAGACAATCCTCCGGAATGATTTTGATGATGATGGAAAAAGATACTGAGCCACTTGCAATTGTAGGTTATTTGACATCATTTTTTCTTAAGATTTGGAAGTTAAAACAGCCGGAGTTTCAAAAAATGACTTCAGCTGAAGCCACACGCGAAATTGGACTTTTTGGAAATCAGGCTTATTTTTTTAATGATTATAAATCTTATGCCGATAGATTTTCGAGCGAGGAAATTGAAAATGCCATTCTTGCTTTAGGAGAAACCGACTTAGCACTGAAAGGCTTTTCGAACATTTCTGGAGATGAGCGTTTACTAATGTTAAGCCTAATGAAAAAAATTATTGCTGCCTAATGATGGCGGTTTGAAGCAAATCGAAAAAACTACAACAATGTTGCCTCAACCTTCTACAATCAGCCTAAAAACAATTCTTTGTCCGGTTGATTTTTCAGAACAATCGAAAATGATTGTCACCCACGCCATAAAAGTAAGCGACATTTGGCGTTCTGAAATTCTTGCACTCAATACGGTTGATGATAATGCGCCGGAGTACACGCTTTATAGAAACTCAGAAAAGGAGATTCAAACACTTCGCAAAACGATAGAGCAAGATTCACAAAAACGCTTACAGTCGCAATTGAGCCCTTTGCTTTCAGGTATTCAAAGTTCACTTCTTACTTCATTTGGAAAAGCAACCGACGCGATACCAAAAGTCTGCAAAGAAAAAAATGTGGGGCTGATGATGATGTCCACACGAAGTAAAGCGGCAACCGGCGGTCAATTTATTTTAGGCAGCACGACTTATAAAATGATTCGTACAGCCCCTTGTCCGGTGATGATTTTCTCACGGCCTGAAGTGAAATTTTCACCCTCGAAAATTCTTTTCCCAACTGATTTCTCCGAAATTTCTTATCAAGCTCTTCCCTATGTTTATCGCTTTGCAAAATATTTTGATGCGGAAATTCATTTGGTGCATTTTAAGCCATTAACTGCTCAACCGACCGAGAAAGATCCCCTAACTCTTTTGGATATGATTCGAAAGCAAGCCGGCGCAGCATTCGGGTTAAGAAAGGTCGTAGTGAATGAGGATTTAAAGGGGCTTACCGCAGGACTCGCGATTTCGAAGTACTCAAAGGATAATAGCATTGATCTTGTTATCCTTTCCGCTCACGGAGCCTCGGGTTATAAACAATTTTTTATGGGTACAACTGCGGTTGAAGTGTCAAGTCGATGTGTTTGTCCTGTTTTGGTAATTCGGAAGTCGGAATAAGACGAATAAAAATTGAAGGAACAACAATAGCCGCTATGTCGCGGCTATTGTTGTTTAAAGTAAAAATGACGGTTAAATTTCCACTTCAACTTTTACACCCGATGCATTCCGAATGGCAATTTGTTGAGCTAATTTTTCTGCAATTTGAGAAAAATGCTTGGCTTGTTCTGATTCAGGATTTCTGAGTACAATCGGTTTACCTTCATCGCCGCCTTCTCGAACATTTTTCCCAAGGGGAATTTCTCCCAAAAAAGGAACTTTGAAATCCGTTGCAAGTTTTTCGCCACCCCCTTTTCCGAAAATGTAGTCCTTTGTTCCATCTGGCAGAGTGAAGTAACTCATATTTTCCACGACGCCTAAAATTGGAACTTTGACACTTTCAAACATCGAAACCGCCTTGACCACATCTGCAAGAGCAACATCTTGTGGGGTTGTAACAACAACCGCACCCGTGAGTGGAGCCGCTTGAACCAAGGTTAGTTGGATGTCTCCTGTTCCGGGAGGTAAATCAAAAAGCAAGTAATCAAGGTCATTCCAAGCGACATCGGTAATAAACTGACGAAGTGCCGAAGAAACCATTGGTCCACGCCAGACAACCGCAGTTTTTTGATCGACTAAAAATCCTATTGAAATTAATTTAACCCCATACTTTTCTAGTGGGATTAGGGTTTTACCCATTACCGCAGGCTTTTCATCTTTAAGCCCGAACATTGTAGGAATCGAAGGACCGTAGATATCCGCATCAATCAAACCTACGCGTGCACCCTTATTTGCAAGCGATACAGCAAGGTTAACGGCGACCGTTGATTTTCCAACCCCCCCTTTTCCCGATGCAACAGCAATTAAATTCTTTACTCGTGATAGCGGGTTGTTTGAATCCGATACCGTGTTTGTGGTGGTTACATTCGCCGTCATTTCTACAGTGATCTCCTTTGCCTCTTTTACAAAATGCTTAATGGCATTAATACAAGCATTTTTGATCAAGTCTTTGAGAGGGCATGCAGGCGTAGTTAAGACAACGGTAAAAGTAACATTGTTCGAAGAATCTATTTTTATGTCTTTGACCATTCCTAAAGTAATAAGATCTTTTTGGAGATCAGGTTCAATGACATTTCTCAAGGCATCAATAACTTGCCTTTCTGTTACAGCTCCCATAATGTGTAAATTTGAATTAAAGAATGTTTATACTATAAATCGTTTCGTTACAGTTGTCCGTTTCAAGATGATGTTTCTTTTGTGAGGAATTTTTTCTTCATTATGCAAAAGTGAAAAGAAACGGGCAAGTCGCGAATCTAACGAAATCGCATTAATTTTTATTTAATGAAGGATGTGGGTTATATTCGTAAATAGGCTTTAGTAAAGCCATTTTTATGATTTGAAGTATCGAGCCTATGATATGGCCGATAAAAATCCTTCTATTAAGTTCTCGGAATTCGTCAATTGACTTAAATAAACCAAATGAGACGAAAACAAGCCTTTCAATTCGGCAAATTTAATTTATTCCTTCTGCTTACGATTTCATCCTTTTTAGTTTTCGGAGATATCGCATTGGCGCAACATCCTTTAACGGCCGATGGTCGTTTGTTTAATGTTCTGAAATCTGGGATTCAGCGTAAAGGGAAAACATCTCTGAGTGCAAATATCTCCTACGCCTTCTCAGGGGCAGACTATAATTACTTGCCAACCGGCGAGGTAACCAGTTTTTCAAATTTCAATCAAGATTTAACCCTTGATTATGCGTTTTCAAGAACCACGATGATTTCTTTAGGAACCACTTTGGTTTCTTATCGAACAACATTAAGAGCAGATGGTTCAGGCTATTTTTCAATTCCAACCAGTTTAAGAATCGCTTACAAATTTGGAAGTGTCAATTTTGCACAAGAGCATGTACAATTAGGGGCAATTATTACTGGTTATATTCCAGTTCAAACCCCAGTCAATCAACCCTTTATTCCCGACCAACTAAGTTCTCTTGGGATTGGTGCAGGGTTTTTAACCTCATATTATTTCGACCCAATTTTTCCCGAAAATTCTCCGGGATTTCATTTTAATTTTTTGTTTAGAGCACATTTATCAAAAGACGAGTTACTTTCGCGCGTACCCAGTGATACGCTTTACCGTACAGATACAAAAACTTTTGCACGCTACGGCATAGGTTTCGAATATCCTTTCAAAGCAACGCCTCTCGTCCTTTTTGGCGAATTTTGGGGTGAATATGCGGTGCTCGCACCGGGCAAAGACGATGGTTATGTCTATAGCCGGGAAGGATTTGCATTTTTTGGAGCAGGTGCTCGTTACCAATTCGACGATATGATTTCTGGAGAGTTTCTTGCAGAATATTTGGTTTTTGGAAATGGAAGTGAACAAACAGTTTTTACGCCAAATGCAGCGTCAACCAACGGGTTCTTGAATGGAATTGCGCCGGTTTCAACAGAAAACTATGCCCCCTTCCGATTTACGATAGGAGTGAAATTTGAGTTTGATAAGCGATTCCGACTTTCAGAAGAAATCTATAAAAATCTTGAAGATGATGAATCTCTTGCACCTGAAGATAAACGACGAAACAAGAAAATTTTGGATGTGATCGATGAACGGAGCGAGGACTTGGCACAAGTTTACAGGAAGCTTCGGGCTGAAGATTCAACTTTAGCAGGTAGATTATATTTTGATTTGGTAATCTCAAAAACTGGTCAAGTTGATCGTGTAAGGCTTGTTGTTTCTAACCTAGATGAATCTCCGTTAGCACGAAAGCTTGAAGTAATTTTTGCTGAACAAATTTCCAACTGGCGATTTCCACCCGGTAAAGATGATATTGTTCTAGATGTCTTGAAGTTTGAATTTACCAAGCGAGGCGGCTTTTTCGTGATGAGATAACCAGTTCTCTAACAGTTAAAGATTGAATAAGGGGCTCATATTTAGAGCCCCTTTTTTTTGATTTTTTTCAATTCATTTTCTTTTATATCACGGAGTGAATCGTTCGATAAGTATCTCGTGCAATAATCAATTCTTCGTTTGTTGGGATTACATAAGCAGCAAGTTTTGAAGATTCAGAGGTGAAACGCCCCTCTTTACCACCTTTAAGAGTATCATTTAACTCAGGACTTAATTCAAGCCCAAACCATTGTAATTCCTTACAGATTTTTTCGCGGATGTAAGGCGAGTTTTCTCCAATTCCTCCTGTAAAGATAATCGCTTGTGCGCCTCCTAATGCGGCAAGATAAGAACCAATATATTTTCGAATTCGATAGCAGAACATTTCAACGGCTAATTTTGCACGGCGGTCATCATTTTCTTTGGCTTCATCAATCAATTCACGCATATCGTTTGTAAGGCCTGATATGCCCAAGAGCCCCGATTGCTTGTTCAAAATCGTTTCAATTTCATCGGTTGTGTAGCCTTCTTTATGAGCAATGTGATGCATTGCGGAAAGATCAACATCTCCGGCACGAGTACCCATTATTAACCCTTCAAGCGGTGTCATTCCCATTGAAGTATCAACCGAAACCCCGCCTTTGATGGCGCAAGATGAACAGCCATTTCCCAAATGAATTGAAATAATATTGACATTGTTTCTTTCCATACCAACAATGGTTCGATAGCGAAAACTGATGTATCGATGAGATATACCGTGAAACCCATATCGGCGCACTTTGTGCCTGCGATAAAGTTGGTATGGAATTGCATAGAGATAAGCGAAGTCTGGCAAAGTATGGTGAAACGCAGTGTCAAACACTGCGACATTCGGAATGTTTATTCCAAAAACTTCGCGAGTGGCGTAAATCCCTTTAAGATTTTGTGGATTATGAAGTGGTGCTAATTCAATACAATCTTCAATTTGACGAATGGTATGTTCATCAAGCAAGATTGAAGTGGTTAGTTTTTCACCACCGTGAACAACCCTGTGACCAACTGCATGAATATCCGCGGTGGATGAAATCCCTTCTATCCCCGAAGAAGGATGGCAAACCCATTGAATGATTCTCTTGATTGCCGCATGATGATCCTTCAATGGCTCGGCAGTTCTAAAGTTTTTTACACCTGAACTTAAGTGAACTCTGAAAGTGATTAAAGATTCGCTGCCAATCCTTTCGACAACTCCCGAAGCCAAAGCTCTGTCGGAGTTTTGGTTAATCATATCAAGATCTGTTTGGATAACTTGAAATTTAACTGAAGAACTGCCGCAATTAAGAACTAATATATTCATAACTCGAAATTGTGATTTAAATGGGAATGAGGTAAAGCATAGGCAAAGATACAAATCATTTCAGTGATAGATTTGAGAAAGGGAACGAAGAAACATATTTATTACTTAAGCCAAAAAGAACTTGCTTATGAAAGAAAACGAAATCGATGTCTCCAAAATTGAATTGGAGCGAATGAAACTAAAAACCGCTGATACACCCGGCTTACTTCCTTATGCCCATACCTCAGGAAGTGCCTTAATAAAGCCAGAAGATACAGGAAAAATTAAGGGAAGAGCGGTTTCGGCAATGCACGAGCAAACCTCAATGCAAATGAGTCAGCTTTATCAACAGATGGAATTGCTTGCTGCTCAAGCCAATGCAATAAAAAAAAGGGTGGAAATCTCAGAGAGAATTTATTTGGCGAAGATGAGCTTTGAACCGCTAATTGGTCATACCTATTACTTATACCGAAAAGGTGAAGATGATATTCTTTCATTAATTGCTCCGGGAGAATGGGGGAGAAGTAAATCATTCACGGAGTTTGTTGCTAAAGTAAAATTACTTGCAGATCATACTTGGGATATCCTCGAAGGGAAATAGGTTTACATTATCTTTTCTTTTTGGTGGTGTCCTGAGCGGTACGTATAAGTTCATCAAAATTAAGAAATGGCGAAGCTTGACCAGAAACAAGCGGCAAGGCACCATTCCAGCGATTAATTGTTTCAATCATAATTAATTGGGGTGATATAGATTTTGATCGCAAAAAGTTTGCCGCTGAATCTGCTTTTGCACGAATAATACGCGCTTCTGCATCTGCTTTTGCCTCAATCAATTTTGACTCCGATTCTCCTTTTTGCTTTGCGATTCTAATAGAGGCTTCTGCTTCAGCCAATCGAACCTCATTCTCCCTTTGTTGCGAGCGTTGAGTGGCTTCAATTTTAGAGTTGATTGCATTCACGACTTGTGGTGGCAAACGGAATTCTCCTACAGAGTAAATTCGATCGATAACGATACCAACCGACTTTACTTGATCGGCTACAGAAGACTCAACCCTTTTTAACAAGGCTTGACGGCTTTTGCCATAAACATCTTCCATTGTCATTTGCGATGCTTCGGAATTCAATGCATCCCGTACCATATTTCTCAAAAAAATATCGGTGATTTCATCGATACCTCGCCTGTAGCGCTGAAAGATTGTAGCAACGCTATCAGGGATGATCGAATAGCTGATGCCGAAATCGCCATTAACCGATAACCCTTCAACAGTTTGGAAAGAAATCGAGCGGTCTCCTTCTTCATTGGATTTTGCCCAAACATAATTTTGCTGGAAAACAGGAAAAGTATAAACTCGCTTTGAAAATGAAATTATTAAATAACGCCCAACACCCAACACTTCAATATCTCCGGATTTGTCTTTTTCATCTGAGAGATACACTCTTATCCCTCGATACCCGGGTTGAACCGTTACACAAGAACTAAATTGTATAAGAAGGGTAAAAATTAAAATTGAGGGGATAGATTTCGGAAAGCTGAATCTCGGTTTCATCTTCTTAGTAAGTCAATCGTTAGAAAACTGATTTCTAAATAAACGATGATTATTCGAAGAAAGTTTTATAAAATTTTACGAGGGCTGCTCTTTCTTTTCTTCAGCAGTCTCTTTCAATTTTCGATAAAGCGTCGCGACGCCAATATCCAATATTCTTGCAGCCTCCTCTTTATTCCCACCGGTTGACTCTAACGTTCTTGCAATCATTATTTCTTCAATCTCTTCGAGGGTAGTACCAATTGGAAAAGACACGACTTTTGATACTTGTTCTCCGGTGATATAGTCAGGTAAATGAACTTTTTCAATTGTTTCGCCTTGGCACATCACCGCAGCGCGTTCAATTACATTTTCAAGCTCTCTTACATTGCCCCTCCATCGATTCCCTTCTAAGAGTTTAAGGGTTTCGGGAGATATTCCACGAATAATTTTCCCATTTATTCTGGCATACTTTTCAATGAAAAAGTGAGTTAAAGGGATAATGTCTTCTTGGCGTTGTCGAAGGGGAGGCAATTTAATTTTGATCACATTGAGCCTGTAGTACAAATCCTCTCTAAATCGACCTTCAGAGATTTCATCTTCAATGTCTTTATTGGTGGCGGCAACGATTCTTACATCAACTCGCAAAGTTTCTTCGCCTCCCAATCGTTCAAATTCTCCGTCCTGCAAGACACGTAAAAGTTTAACCTGAAGATGCGTGGGCATATCAGCAATTTCATCTAAAAAAATGGTTCCTCCGTTTGCGAGTTCAAATCTTCCGCGCCGTTGCTTCAAGGCATTGGTAAATGCGCCTTTCTCATAACCAAAAAGTTCTGATTCAAGAAGCTGATCGGGTAAAGCGCCACAATTAATTTTGATAAAAGGCTTATCTCTTCTTCCACTCATTTCATGAACTGCCCGTGCAATGACCTCCTTTCCAGTTCCGCTTTCGCCAAGAAGCATGACTGCTGCTCGAGACGGGGCAACTTGTTCCACAGTATCGAGTATTTCACGAAATAGAGGGCTGAACCCGATGATATTTTTTGGAATAAATCGACCAGAAATTTCTTGCTTTAACCGAGCATTTTCAACTCTTAATAACCTTGTTTCGATCGCGCGATTGACGAGCCTACGGATATCACCCATTCGAAAGGGCTTTTGGATATAATCGTAAGCCCCCTGCTTCATAGCCTCTACGGCTGTTTCAACGGTTGCAAAGGCGGTCATGATAATCGCAACAATACCGGGGTCATGCTTTTTTATTTCCTTCAGAAGTCGAACGCCGTCAGAATCAGGGATTTTCAAATCGGTGATTGCAATATCGATGTCTTCCTCCGAAACTATTTTCAAGGCTTCTTTTGCATTTTCAGCAGTGAAAACAAACCTTTCGTCCGGCTTAGATAGCCCATCTGAAAGTGCATCGCGAGTGTTTTTCTCATCGTCGATAATCAAAATTTTAATCATATTATGCCGAGTTGAATTTCTGCAATTAAACATAAAGTATTGCTTTCATCAAGCCCCATTCAATAAAAATGAAATGAAGAATGGGATTGAGATGTTCTAAAGAGAAGTTAACTTTCAGTAATGTTTGAAAACGAATTAAGCTATGGATTTTAGATACGGCCCTTGGCAAGAAAGACACGAGAAATCGGACGGGAAAAGCGGGAACGAGAAGCTGCTCTCGATCTTTTTGCAACTGTTAACACTAACAAACGGTAATGTGGGTGAAGCATTGCAGTGGATGACGGATCTCGACAATCAATATGAGTTAACAGATGGTGACGATGGAATCGGAAATTTTATTGATTGGCTCAAACGGGAAGGCTATATCTCAGACGCAGGCGAGGAAGGGAAATTTGAGGTGCTTGGAAAAGCAACAAAAAAAATACGAGAAGACTCATTGAATGAAATCTTTACGAGTCTTCGAAAGCAAAGCCTAATGGGTAATCACCGAATGGAGAAATCAGGTAGTTCTGAAGAGCCGCTTCCAGAATCAAGAAATTGGAAATTTGGGGACAATCTGCAAAATATTGATTTCACCGAATCATTGAATAACTCTCTCAAGCGTGCCGGAATTGACGAAATCACTTTTCATGAAGAAGATCTAAAGGTACATGACACCGAGCATCAAACGTCGTGTGCCACCGTACTTATGATTGATATTTCTCACTCGATGATTCTTTACGGTGAAGATCGAATTACGCCAGCAAAACGGGTTGCAATGGCGCTTGCTGAGCTAATCACTTCGCGCTATCCTAAAGACAGTCTTGATATTATTCTTTTTGGTGATGAAGCGTGGGAAGTTAGTATTCAAGAGCTGCCATTTGTTAGTGTTGGTCCTTACCACACCAATACCAAAGCGGGGCTAAATCTTGCTCGAGCATTACTTCGTAGAAGAAAAAATAAAAACAAACAGATTTTTATGATTACTGACGGCAAGCCCTCTGCGATCAACGAAGGAATAAAAATTTATAAAAATTCTTTTGGGCTAGATAGAAAAATTGTCAATAAAACACTCGATGAGGCGGTGCTTTGCAGGAAGGATAAGATTGTAATCACAACATTTATGCTTGCAACCGATACATACCTTCAAAATTTCGTCAATGAACTTACCGAAGTGGCAAAAGGTAGGGCATATTTTAGTGGGCTCGATCATTTAGGTGACTACATGTTTACCGATTACATCCGAAATCGGAAAAAAAAGTTGAGATAAAGTGGTCACAAAGCAAAAGGGGATGCTACTGCATCCCCTTTTGCAATAGACAAACAAATTTACTTTGATTGTTCTGAGTAACGCTCAGGCGCAAGACCCCAGTGAGCCGGAGAGCGCCACAAGCTTGAAAGAATCAATTCTCTCATCAAAATAAATTCTTTCGGTAATCTGTCATAAAGTTTTTCAAATAGCTCTTCATGCGAAAGTACTTCTTGTTTCCAAGCTTCTCGATCGACATCCATCAACACATCAAAGTCTTTCTTTGAAAAATTGAGCCCTTCCCAATTCAAGTCTTCATATCGTGGCATCCAACCAAGCGGGCTTTCGATGGCGGATTTTGTGCCGTGCACTCTATCGATAATCCATTCAAGAACGCGCATGTTGTCTCCAAAACCGGGCCACATGAAGTTGCCATCTTTATCTTTACGGAACCAATTGACGCAGAAAATTCGTGGAGGGTTAGCCAATGAGCGCCCCATTTGTAACCAATGATTGAAATAATCTCCCATATGATAGCCACAGAAGGGAAGCATTGCAAACGGGTCTCGTCGAACTTGACCTATATTCCCGAATGCAGCGGCAGTCATTTCGGAACCAATAGTTGAAGCGAGGTAAACGCCAAAGTTCCAATTTGCAGCTTGATAAACCAAAGGCACCACTGTCGCGCGGCGACCTCCGAAAATAAAGGCTGAGATAGGAACGCCGGCCGGGTTTTCCCAATCTTTGTCAATCACCGGGCAACGATTTGCGGCAACTGTGAAGCGTGCATTTGGATGAGCGGCTTTGCGTTCTTTCGCATCGGCAGGTGTCCATTTTTTTCCTGTCCAATCAATACATTCTGCCGGAGCATCGCCATCCATCCCTTCCCACCAAACATCACCATCCGGGGTTAAAGCGACATTTGTAAAGATGGTATCGGCTTTTACCGCTTCCATCATATTGGGATTACTCATATAAGAAGTTCCGGGAGCGACGCCAAAGAAGCCTGCTTCCGGATTTATTGCTCGAAGCCCACCGTCTTCGCTACGCTTAATCCAAGCGATATCATCGCCAATGGTAGTAATCTTCCATCCATTCAAAGCTTTTGGTGGAATAATCATCGCGAAATTTGTTTTTCCACAAGCACTTGGGAAAGCTGCAGCCACATATGTTTTTTCACCCTTTGGAGATTCTGCACCTAAAATGAGCATGTGTTCGGCAAGCCAACCTTCATCTCGTCCCATTACACTTGCAATACGAAGTGCGAAGCATTTTTTTCCTAATAAAGCATTACCGCCATAACCCGAACCATAAGACCAGATTTCGCGATCTTCAGGAAAATGCACGATATATTTTTCAGTTCGGTTACAAGGCCACGGAACATCTTTTTGACCATCCGCTAAAGGTGCACCAACTGTATGAACGCAAGGAACGAAGTCTCCATTGCCTAAAACGTCCCAGACCTTTTTACCCATTCGAGTCATCAATTTCATATTGATGACAACATAAGCCGAGTCTGTAATTTCAATTCCAATTTGAGATATTTTTGATCCCAAAGGGCCCATACTGAAAGGAATGATATACATCGTGCGACCTTTCATACAACCATCAAAAATCCGACCTAATGTTTGACGCATTTCGCGTGGGTCAACCCAATTGTTGGTTGGGCCAGCATCTTGACGGCGAAGGCTGCAAATGAAAGTTTTATCTTCAACGCGAGCGACATCACTTGCATCTGTACGGCAGTAGTAGCTATTTGGGCGCTTTTCAGGGTTAAGCTTTACAAAGGTACCGGCTTCGACTAACTCATTGCAAAGGCGGTTATATTCTTCCTCAGAACCGTCACACCAATGAACATTATTGGGTTTGCAAAGTGTTACAATTTTATTGATCCAAGTTTTTCCTCGGTCATTTCGTACATAATCAGGAATTGATACTGCCGATGCGACTTCGGCTTCATCGATATAGGTACTCATAAATTCTCCTTAAAAAAAGGTTAATTATTCAAAGTTATGTTCATTTTTCGCCTCAGCACATGCATCAGCATTATAAAAGTATATAAAGTTGGAAAATGAAAAAGAGACTTCTTTTATTATGTTTTCCGTACATTTATAGAATTTCATTAAAATTTTTTACCGCTTCTTGTTAAGGTTCATTTGTTTTGTTTGTTAGCCCTAAAATTCCACCCTTTTTTCTCTGTTCGCGTCTTTCCTTTTCCTGTTGAAGTTCTTCCTCTTTTCGTAATTGAGCCTCAAGTACTTTGAAACGTTCGATCTCGATTTCAATACCACCATCGTGATAAGAATTTCTATCGACAAAGTTTCTGACTACAGGGTCTGGCGTTTCACGAAGTTGATCGATTGACCCTCTGAAATACACTTGACCACCTTCAAGCATAGTCACACGGTCAGCTACCTTATATACACTTTGCATATCATGTGTGATTACGATGGAAGTAACTTTTAATTCAATTGCTAATTTTGAGATCAATGAATCAATCGCATCGGACATGATAGGGTCTAACCCTGTGGTTGGTTCATCATAAAAGATGTATTGCGGATTGGTTGCTAAGGCTCGGGCCAAACCAACGCGTTTCCGCATCCCACCTGATAGTTCTGATGGCTTTAAATGCTGAATTTCAGGAAGCCCGACCATTTCAAGTTTCTCCGCCACAATTTTATTGATTTCACCATTCGTCATGTGATAAACCTCATGAAGCGCAAGCCCGATATTTTCGCCGACAGTGAGAGAATCGAATAAAGCAGCGCCTTGAAAGACAAGTCCAATTTTTTGACGCATAGCGGCAAGTTCTTTCGGAGTCATATCTTCGACAATTTTTCCGTCAATTCGAACCTCTCCTTTATCCGGCGTCAAAAGACCAACGATAAGTTTAGTCATAACTGATTTACCACAACCGCTTCTTCCAATGATGACCATTGTTTCCCCATTTTGGACATTCATAGTCACACCGCGGAGCACTTCCTTATTCCCGAATTGTTTGTGAAGATTTCTAACTTCTATCATTGGTCATCAAGAAAAGGTTCGGATATAAACCGAAGTTAAATCGTCATTAACATGCTCTTGGTGAAGGTGCTTATTGATCTCTTCAAGGAGAGTGGGAAGAACGGAATCAAAAGGGAGAGATGCTGATTTCTTAAAGAATTCATAAACCCGTTCATCCCCAAAAAAATCGATTTCTTTTGGATGAAAATCTTTTTCAGAATGTAATGAATGGTTTATAACAGCCTCTGTAATTCCATCTGTGAATAGAGCAATTGCATCACCACTATTAAAATCAAGGGACGCACTTTCGTAACTGGAATCCGGAAAAATCCCTAAAGGAAACCCTCCAACGGTGAGCTCTTGAATTGAACCGTTTGAAATAAACAGTTGTGGGAGATGACCGGCATTAACATATTCTATTTCTTTTCTTTCAGTGTCAATTAAAATCGCAAAAAAAGTGATATACCGTTCTACTGTGGTTCCTTCTTGAATAGCTTTATTTAATTTTGTCACCAGTATCTTTAAATCTTCTGCACCACCAACCAACGCATGAAGCCAAGCCTGCATTGAGGAAACAAGAAGAGCGGCGGGCACCCCCTTTCCGGCGACATCTGCAATAATGACCAATACACGCGTATCACTAAGTTTTATGATGTCATAAAAATCTCCACTTACACTTCGGCTTGGAATATTAAAAGCGGAAATAGATAAACCTTCAATTTGCGGGATATTTTTTGGAAGCAATAATCTTTGGATTGATGCAGCAATGTCAAGTTCTTTTTCAATACTTTCTTGTTCAATGGCTTTTCGATGGAGCATTGCGTTTTCAATAGCAAGTGATGCGTGAACAGAAAGAAGTGAGAGATATTCTTCGTCTTGCTTATTAAACTTACCCTTTTCTTTGTTGAGCAATTGAAATACACCAATTATTTTTCCTACACTGTTTCTCATTGGCATTGTCAGCATTGAAGTAGTTCGAAACCCACTGACTAAATCGGTTTTTCTTGAGAAGCGTGGATCTTTATAGGCATCCTTAAGATTAATCGTTTCTCCAGTAGAGCCCACATAACCAGCAATTCCTTCTCCCAAAGGCAAGCGAATTTCGATTCCTGAATTTTCTTGCATAACGTGAGACCAAATTTCATTGGTTTTTCGATCAATGAGGTATATGGTTCCTCGATCTGCTTTGCAAGATTGCGTCGCTAAATTTAAAATTATTTGTAATAGTTCCTTTAAATCGAGCGTTGAATTCAGCAACTTACTTGCTTCCAAGAGGCGCGACATCACTTGAACTCGACTCATTTTAGAGGTTTTTGGCATATGCCTTTTGTGTACATTCTAAAAGATTGAAGTTATTTTCATAAAATAGTCAATAAATCGGAATGAAATTTTTCATTTCAAGTTAAACATCGAAAGAGAAAATGAATGGTTTAAAAGAAGGCGGGGATTTGATTATTGCCGATAAATCTTTTCGCTCAAGGCTCTTAATGGGAACCTCTCGTTTTCCCAACCCACAAACAATGCTCGAGTCTCTAGAAGCCAGCGGAGCAGAAATTGTGACCTTGGCTGTTCGTAGAATTGAATTAAAAGATCGTTCAGAAGAAAGCTTAATCCACTACCTTGAGAGCAATAAATATTTTTTCCTTCCAAATACGGCTGGTTGCTTTACGGCAAAAGAAGCAATCTTAACGGCTGAATTGGCTCGAGAGGCATTGGAAACGAATTGGATTAAGTTGGAGGTCATTGGTGATGATGAAACACTTTTCCCTGATGTAGTTGAACTTTTGAAGGCGGCATCTGCGCTTGTTCAGAAGAATTTTATCGTTATGGCCTATTGCAACGATGATGTCATCATCTGTAAAAAACTGCGGGATATCGGCTGCGCTTCTGTGATGCCTTTGGGTTCGCCAATTGGTTCTGGAATGGGAATACGAAATCCATATAATATGCAGATTATTCGTGAGCAAATTACCGATATTCCGTTGATAGTCGATGCCGGTATTGGAACTGCTTCTGATGCGGCACTTGCAATGGAATTAGGCTATGATGGCGTTCTATTGAATACGGCTGTTTCTCAGGCAAAGCATCCGATAAAAATGGCTCGTTCGATGCGATACGCTGTTGAATCCGGCAGACTTTCTTTTGAAGCAGGAAGAATTCCAAAAAAACTTTATGCTACGGCTTCAAGCCCGGTAGAGGGTTTAATCTCCTTATCCGAAACTAACATTCATTCATGATTCAATCCCGACTCTTATTAATCACAGACCGTAAAGCATGTGGTGAAAGAACATTGGAACAAGTTGTTGAGGCTTCTTGCAAAAACGGTGTAAGACTTGTTCAATTTCGCGAAAAGGATGTCTCTCCAAGAGATGCTTTCGGATATGCAAAAGCTTTAAGAGAAATCACGGTGAAGTATGGAGCGAAGCTCATTATCAATTCTTTTCTCGATATTGCTTTGGCTGTCGATGCCGATGGAATTCATTTAAGCTCAACAGGAATTCCGATTCATGAAATTCGAAAACAAAAACCAAACCTTCTTTTAGGAAAAAGTACCCACTCGCTTAGTGAAGCCCTTGAAGCTCAGTTACAAGGTGCTGATTACATTCAATTTGGACCGGTTTATGATACTCCGTCAAAAAAGATATATGGCCAAGCACAAGGTGTTGAAAAACTATCGGTGATTACATCGAAACTTCACATCCCGGTTTTTGCAGTTGGAGGAATCACGCCCGAAAATGCAAGTGCCTGTATGAATGCTGGTGCTGCAGGAATTGCGGTGATTCGATCTTTAATGACCGCAAAAGATATTTCAAGAACCTTGCAATCGTTTAATTTGGCTTTGAGTTAAGTGAAATGAAGTTAGAAATCAAAAAGGGTGGAATATGCGTGATTACAGATTCCTTAATTCAAAATCGATTTACGCACGAGAAACTTGCTGAGCTTGCTATCAAAGGTGGTGCTTCATTGATTCAATTACGAGAAAAGCAAAAAAGTGATGCTGACCTTTTTGAAATTGCACAAAAGGTAAAAGTTGTTTGCAATCGATTTAAAATCCCGTTTATCATTAACGATCGCGTCGATATCGCGCTTCTTTCAGGTGCTGATGGCGTTCATCTTGGTCAAAATGACCTTCCCATTGTTGTTGCACGTAAGATTTTAGGGGAAAATAAAATTATTGGAGGAAGCGCAGGTTCTCTTGCTGAAGCAAAGCAAGTGGAGCGTGATGGTGCCGACTATATTGGGATTGGTCACATATACCACACATCAACGAAAGAAAAGCTTTCTGAACCGCTTGGGCTCGAAAAATTGAAAGAGATTACGAGTCAGATTTCAATACCAATTTTTGCAATCGGCGGAATTAATCACAAAAATATCAAACCAGTTTTTTTGGCGGGGGCTTCCGTTGTTGCGGTAATTTCTTGTGTTGTATCTGCCGAAAATCCTGAACTCGCAATGAAAGAATTGATATCGTCTTGCGTTTAGAATCCTGCTTTTGGAGACGGAATATTCAACAATCGCCGATAGACAGATAGCGTTTCACTTGCCGTAGCTTTCCAGCTAAAAAACTTTTCCCTTTCAAATCCTTTTTGAATGAGTTGGTTTTCTAAAATAGGGTTGGTTAAAACCTTCGTTAGCTTTTCTGTAAGCTCTTCGGGAGAATTGAAATAAAGACCTGCATCTCCAATAACTTCCGGCATACTTGATGATTCTCTTGCTATAACCGGGCAGCCACATTTCATCGCCTCAATTGCAGTTAGCCCAAAACCTTCATAAAAACTTGGTAAAACAAATACTTTGGCAGATTGATAAAGGCTAATGAGTTCTGGTTCTGAAATTCTTCCTGTAAAAGTTAGCGAGCCGCCACTCTTTGCAATTATTTCAGAAAATCGTTTGAATTTTATTGGATGAAGTGATAACGCACCGTCACCGGCAATGACCAAAGGCGATTTTATCCCTTGATTTAATAGTTTTTGATAAGACTCTAAAAGGGTTCCTAATCCCTTGATTTTTCTTGCTGCGCCAACAAACAGAATGAAATTTTTAAACGGTAATCCAAATTTCTTTAGAACCCTTGCTTGAGTTGTCGCGGGGTTTTCTGTGAAATACAGGTTCTCTTTTAGTGTAATTGCCGCGGCTTCATAAATCACAGTGATTTTTTCGGAATCGACACGAATCGTTTTAATGATATCACGTTTTGTATTCTGAGAAACTGCTATGATTTCATCTGCCCTTTTTATGGAAGGGACTCCAAAGCGCTGAAAGTATAGTTTTGACTTAAAATCAACCTCAGTTGATTGAACAATTGGGAATACATCATGAACGGTGGTAAGGTAAATGACCCCGTTTCTTTTTGGCCCCAAAGGTAAAAAAGCGCTTAACCCGTGAATCAACTTGATATTCTCTTTTTCAATAACTCGCTTTAATTGAAGCGAGAGATTGAACAAACCTACAAGTTGTTTACCTCCGGTTTGAATCCCTTTGAATGTCCAATTCGGAATCGATTCGGGTTTAATTCCTAAATCTTTGAGGTTGACTTTTGAATCGTGAATCACTAAAAATTTTTCTGAAGGTAGTGCTTCAATCAAATGTTTAATTAATTGAAGTGAATAGTTTCCCACCCCTGAATTTTGATTGCGGAGGGCTAAAGCTTCAATAAGTATGGTCATTAATTCTTTGGCTTAAAATGTGATTAAGTTGATTCAAAACATCATCCGGAAGAATTGATTTCATACATTCGTTATTCGTGCATTTCGCGAATGTTCTTCCATCGTAACAAGGGCGACAAGGTAAATTATCACCACCCCAAAGTGTTATCACATCTGAACGAACAGGAGAAAAGTTGCAAGGGTTTGTAGGGCCAAATAAAGCAATGATTGGCGTTGAAGTCAACGATCCTAAGTGGAGATTGCCGGTATCATGTGATACTAAAGCATTACTATATGAAATGACTTCAACACATTCCAATAGCGTCGTTTTTCCCACGAGATTAATCACATTCGGAAGGTGAGCGAAATGCTTTGCGTCCGCAAGATCCGATGGTGCTCCTATTAAAACGACCTTGATTCCAAACTCGCTTAATTTTGTTGCCAGAGTTAGGTAATGTTCAATTGGCCACCGTTTCAAAGGTGCTTCCGATAAAGCGTTTTTCGCCCCGCCTACACTTAAACAAACATACGCAGACTTTTCGCTGAAAAATTGTTTCACTTGAGAAGCCTCTTCTCGTCGTTGGAGCTGTGGAAGAGCAGCGGATTGATTTTCAAAGGAATCAAGATTCAAATACAGATTAAGGTATTCATTAGAGTAATGTCTTGAGGGGTTAGGTAGAACTCTTCCTTTTCTTTTGAAAAATCGCGTCTCTTTCGCTGTTGTAAAAAGTGAGATTAACCTAAATCGACTATCTGAATGAAGCGTGAGAATAAGTTCAAATTTCTTTAAGAATAATGACTTCCAAACTTTGAAAAGTTCGGTTCCTTTAGAGAAAAAAGAGGTTCCAAAGAGCTTTTTCTCATCAACAATTATAGGGGTAATAATTTCTTTAAAAGGTGTAAGCAATTCAGCAGAAGATTTCCCAATAACCCAAGTTACTTGAGTTTCAGGCTCATACTTTTGAATCCAATCAATAATCGAAAGGGACATGACAACATCACCAATTCCGAGAATCTTTACAATCAGTACCTTTTTAGACATGAGAATACGGATTCTTCTTTGGGCTAATCATAATTGAAACAATCATTTTTACCCGTTGAAAATCGAAGATGAGCAAGTTTTTCATGAAAAGAAATAACATAAAAAAATAGAAGACCAATAAATTTTGCGGATAAAACTTAATTTGAAATAGCAATCGACTTCTTAAATCGAAATATTCACCTTTCAAATCTGATTTGCCTTTTAGAGGAATCGTAGCACTTTGTTTATGTAAAACTATACTTCTTTCACAAAATCCGTTTTGAAATAATCCCTTCCCACGAAGCGATAAATCGATTTCTTCATGATAAAGAAAGTACTGTTCCTCAAACATTCCAACAGAATCAATCAACTCACGGCTCATGAAAAGTGCCGCGCCGGAAATAAAGTCGCAATGATTTGGTATTCCATTTGGATACAGGTTCTTTAAGGTGGATAGTTTGAAGCCATTATAAGATGGTGTAGCAACGCCAAAAAATGAAAGATAGCTTGCCCCACCAGCCATTTGAACAGTGGAAGGGTTTTCAAAATCAAGAATGAGAGAACCAATCAAATGCGAATTCGGTCTTGAGATCTGATATGTTACAAGTTCATTCAGAGAATTCGGTAAAACGAAAGTATCATTGTTTAAGATCCAAAAAAAAGTTGAGTTAAATCTGCTCAAAGCGAATCTTATTCCAACATTGTTTCCTCCACCATAACCTAAATTTGAACCGGTATCTATGACTGTAATTAGGCGAGTGAGGCGATGAAGTGTTTCAGACACTTTTTTGAATTCTTTTTCTTCGTACCGATAATTTTCGATCGAATACGGAATGTGAGGTTTATGTTCTTTTACGACAATATTGTCAATTTCGGGGAAGTCAACTTGAAACGATAACTGCCCTTGTAGCCAATCATGAATTTTATCAATAGAATGATCTGTAGAGTGATTATCACAAAGGATGATTGAGAAATTAGGGTACTTTAACTGAAGAACGCTTGAAAGACAGGTAATAGTATCTCTCCAATTATTCCAATTGAGGATGATAATGGAAACATGAGGAAAAAGTTGATCTCTCAAGCGGCTTTCATTAGGTTTAATAATCCTTCAAATTCTGAAATCGATTTCCCCCAAGAAAACTCTTTGACTACAGGTTGAGCTTTCTCGGCAAGTGTGATGCGAAGCCGCTCATCATGAATAAGCCTCAAAATACTTTGAGCGAGCATTTTGGGTTGAGACGGTTCAACAATCAACGCCGTTTGTTCATGCATTGCAAATGAGCGACACCCACCATTATCTGCAGTGATTAATGCGCAACCGCATGCCATCGCTTCTATTGAAGGCAGACCAAACCCTTCAAAATGAGAGGGATTTATAAAAATCGACGTTTGATTCATTAATGAACATAGCTCAGTATCACTGATGGATTCATAAAATGAGAGATACTCCGGAAGCCTCGAAGGTTTGTGGGAACCAAAGCACCAAAATTGAAGCCCGTTTGGTATTTGCTTATGCAGAATATCAAGCGTTGCAAGCATGTCTTGATAACCTTTATAGGGTTGAAATCGATATGGAAACCCTATGGCGCATCTTAAAGGAGAATCGATGGGTTCTTTAATATTGAAAACTTGATCGTCGATAGCATTAGGAATATAAGTGACCGCTTTCGCACCACACGATTTCAAGAGTTCATCATTTACCAATGAGGTCGATACAAATCTAATCTCGGATTGGTAGTTAAGCGTCATGATTTCTTTGATTTCCGGACTTGAAAGCATAAAGCGTTCATATTCATGCATGATTTGCATGCCTATTCCTTTTGATTTGGATAACCGATGAAGATAGAGCGACTCCTCCCAAGAAGAAGAAATGATAAAGTCAGCATCGGGGAGATATTTCGAGCGAAAGTCGGGAACATAAGAATACCTTATCGAAGGGTGAAGTTTGAACCAACGAATCAGTGGCCCACCTTTCCAACCCCATTGATACAGAAGGTAAATTCCCTTCCGCTTAAGTTGATATTTCAATGAAGTGTTTTTATGATATGGATGACCAACGGTCGCGCATAGAATATTAATCTCATGACCTTTTTCAGCCAATCGATTGGCAAATTCAAGCATGATTTTCACTCCACCGACAGGGTGAAGAGAAACCCCATTCATCAAAAAAGTTAACTTCATGACAACTGCAATTGAAAATGAAGTTTAATTTAATCGAACAATTTTTGGATCAAAAACTCCATCGACCTTTTCAACTTCCGTTAACACCGAGTCATCAATTGTATTGTCGATTGAGATTATCGTAAGTGCTTCAGTTTTTTCTTCATTTCTTGAAAGAGAGAGATTCGCAATATTGATATTTCCCCTTAAAAGCTTTGCCCCAACGCCAGCGATAACGCCGGGCTTATCAACATTTCTATAAATAAGAAGATTACCCTCGGGTTTAAATTCACAAATAAAGTTATCGACCATTACAACACGTCTATCTCGTTTACCAAGTACGACGCCCCCAATCAGTTTTCTGCCAACTTCAGTGGTGTATTCGATTCGAATGAGGCTTGTATAATCGGGGTGCTCCTTTTCGCGAACAAAGTCAACAACAATTCCAAGCTCTTTGGCTTTAGAAAAAACATTGATGTAGTTGATTTCGCTATTTTGAATCGCATCCAAAAATCCTTTAACCGCCGCCGCTGCAATTGGTTCAATAAATCGGCGAAGTGAATCTCCTGATACAATAACTTTTAACTTTGTAGGTAAACCCTTTTGCAACTGTGCTTGAATCGATCCAAGCTTTTCAGCAAGAAGCAAATATGATTGGACTTCCGGATCATGTGCAAGTTCAACCGCAGAGGCATTTACTGCGCCGGTTAGTCTGCCACTCGATTTCCAATCAGCAATTTGCTCCGCGATTTGAATTGCTACCTTTTCTTGTGCCTCAAGTGTGGACGCAGCAATGTGAGGTGTAACGATAATATTTTCAATCGAAAGAATTGGATGTCCTGCTTTAATCGGTTCCTCTTCAAAAACATCTAATGCAGCAGCTGCAACTTTACCAGATTTCACTGCCTCGCATAAATCAGCTTCTTGGATAATGCCTCCACGTGCGCAGTTGACAATTCGCACACCCTGCTTCATCATTTCGAATGTCTCTTTTCTAAAAAGATATTTTGTGGCCTCGTTGTATGGGGTATGAATCGTAATGAAATCTGCTTGCTTGAAATTTTCCTCGATTGACATCACTGATATTCCCATTTTTTCAGCAACCTCAGCTGGAAGCATTGGGTCGTAGCCGATGGTTCTCATTCCAAATGCCTGCATTCTTTTTGCGACCTCGCGGCCGATTTTACCCAAGCCGATAACAGCGAGAGTTTTACTTTCTAATTCGCGCCCAAGCCATTTCTTTTTATCCCAAATTCCTTGCTTCAATTCACCGTGGGCTTGAGGTATAAGGCGTGCTACAGAAAGTAGCATACCACAAGTGTGCTCTGCAGCTGAAATTGTATTTCCGCCGGGCGTGTTCATCACAATAATGCCTTTTCGAGTTGCAGCTTCAAGATCAATATTATCAACACCGGCACCAGCTCTACCGATGAGTTTTAGTGAGTGGGCTTCTTCAATAATATCCGCTGTTACTTTGGTAGCACTCCGAACAAGCAAAACTTCGATATCCTTAATTTGACTTTTTAATTCCTCTTTGGTGAGTTTGGGAGCTTCGATGACTTGAAATTGATGTTTTTTTAGAAAATCACCACAAGTTTTTTCGATGTTGTCTAAAATGAGAACTTTCATATTACTGAATAAGTAATTTTCTTAAAGGTAAGAATTCAAAATGGCTGCAAATGTACGAAAATTCTTATTCCATCTCTCGAACACCGTTTTTTGTTTTATAATATGACAAAGGAAAGAATCAATATCGTATGGTTCAAAAGAGATTTAAGACCAAACAACCATCTTCCACTAAATGAAGCGATAAAATGTGGCTATCCCACAATGTTGATTTTCCTCTTTGAACCGGCTCTTCAAAACGCTCCTGATTATTCACCTCGCCATTATCAATTTGCGCTTGAATGTCTTCAAGAGTTAAATGACGAATTCTCTCGATATGGGAAATGTATCAACCTCTGTTATTGTGATTCCATTCCATTTTTTCAAACCATTTCTTATCAATTCGAAATTCAGACAGTATTCAGTTATCAAGAAACCCATAATTGGGCATCATTTCAAAGGGATAAAAATGTTGCCAACTTTTTTAAGGAAAGAAACATTCAGTGGATAGAATTTCAGAATGGTGCAATTCAAAGGAAATTGAAGTCTCGAGAAGGTTGGGAAGCAAACTGGAAAAACATTTCTTTTGAAAAGCCGATTGAGGTTGATCTTTCAAGAATAAATACAATTAAACTTACTTCCGATTACGATAGCATACTCTTAAGCCCTTCAGACAAATTTGAAATCAATGCTCGATTTCAAAAAGGAGGTTTTCGTAAAGCATTGACCTTGCTGCAAAACTTCAAAAATTCTAGGGCGGAGAATTACTTAAAAAATATATCGAAGCCAAACTTGAGTATCAATTCATGCAGCCGGCTTTCCCCCTATTTAACTTGGGGTTGCATGACTACAAACGAAATTGTTCTTGAACTGAACCTCACGAACCCTAATTTTTTTTATAAAAAGGAAAATCGAAATGTGAATCAATTTTTCGAGAGAATTCGATGGAGAGAGCATCTTATCCAAAAGTTTGAAACAGAATGCCAAATGGAATTTCGAGAGTTAAATCAAGCGTATCAAAAATTTGAATGGGAAGAGAATCATGAATACCTCTCAAGATGGATCGAAGGCAATACGGGCTTCCCCCTTATTGATGCAGTAATGCGATGTTTGAGTGAAACGGGTTGGATTAATTTCAGAATGAGAGCGATGATCACTTCATTTATTACACAACTCTGTCGGCAACACTGGAAAAAACCTGCACTTCATTTGGCCAAAGTCTTCTTGGATTATGAACCCGGTATTCACTATCCACAAATTCAAATGCAAGCCGGAGTTACCGGAGTTCATACGATTCGAACTTATAATCCAATTAAACAATCTTTTGATAACGATACCGATGGCACATTTATCAAGTTGTGGGTTCCGGAACTTTCGCATTTACCGATTCGCTTAATTCACACCCCTTGGGAGATCACGCCATTAGAAGAGCAATTCTTTAATTTCAAATTGGGGGTTGATTATCCAAAACCAATAATTGATCACGAAGAAAGGTATCGGCTAATCAATAAACTTCTATGGGACTGGCGCAAGAGAAGTGAAGTTCTTAAAGAAAACGATAGAATCAATCGAATTCATCGCATAACAACATTCGTTGAGCCTGAACTATGACCTCTTAATTGAGAGGTAAAGCTAAAGCCTCGGTCGATAATTTTTTAAGAAGAAGAATTGTTTTTGCCGATTCTAAGAGATCCCGCAATTGATAAACTTCTTCCGCATGAAGTGCCATCGTAATTCCTGCCGGTTCAAGGGCTAAAAAGATTTTGCGGTGATAAGGCTTATTCTTATTGCCTAAAGTGAATTTCTCAATATTGATTTTATCGATGCTTTCCTTAAATCCCTCAAGCCCTTGATAATCAAACCTCAAGAATAAATTTCCAAATTCAAGTTGGATTGAAGTGCATCCCTTGTCAGATACAATACAACCTCGTTCGTTGCGGTAAACGGTAGTTTTTAGAGAACGGTCATTCATAATAATTATTATTTAGACTAATTCTAAATTAGAGATTTGTTTTCTTAAAAAAAAGTATTTCGTGGTATGAACTAAAAAAAGATGCAACCTATATTGCATCCCTTTTTTTGAATTCATTCAATTGTCTTGTCAAAATGCAGTTTCCTTCTGTCAACGAACAAATGGATTTGATACGGAGAAATTCCGTTGAAATCATTTCTGAAGATGAACTTGTTAAAAAAATCGAAAACGCAATCATCTCACAGAAACCCTTAAAGATTAAACTTGGTGCAGATCCTTCGCGTCCTGATTTGCATTTAGGTCATAGCGTCGTGCTACGAAAACTCAGAGATTTTCAAGATCTTGGACATCACGCAATTTTGATTATCGGAGATTTTACTGCGATGATTGGAGACCCATCAGGAAAAAATAAAACACGCCCCCAATTGACTTCAAAAGAAACCAAAGAAAATGGGAAAAGCTACTTTGATCAAGCCTCAAAAATTCTGTTAGAAACAAAAACTGAAATTCGCTATAACTCCGAATGGCTTGGTGCAATGAGCTTTGAAGCGGTAATTCGACTTGCAAGCCGTTATACCGTTGCTCGTATGCTTGAAAGAGATGATTTTGAAAAGCGATATAAATCCGGAGAGCCAATCTCGGTTCATGAATTGCTTTATCCTTTGGCACAAGCAATGGATTCCGTCGAATTAAAAAATGACGTAGAATTAGGTGGCACTGATCAAAAATTTAATCTTCTTGTTGCGCGTGATATTCAAAGAGAATATGGAATCACCTCCCCACAAGTTTGTGTGACCTTGCCTCTTTTGGAAGGAACGGATGGTGTTCAAAAGATGTCAAAGACTTTGGACAATTATATCGGATTTCACCACACTCCAAATGAAATGTTCCAACGCTTGATTAATATTCCAGATACTCTAATGATGAAGTATGCATTGCTCACCGGTATTCTAACAAAAGATGAAATCACTGTCTTAGAGCAACGCATCAACGAAAACCCAAGAGAAGCAAAGCATTTTTTAGCTATGAGAATCACCAGTTTCTTTCATTCCGAAGAAGATGCAGGTCGTGAAAAAGAGATTGCAGATGGAAAAACAGATTCTTTAACAATATTTTCACTTAAGGATGATATAGTTGTACCCTTAATCGATATTTTGATAAATTATGGTAAGATTACTTCTAAAACTGAAGCAAGAAGATTGATTATTCAAGGTGCAGTTTCCATTGATGGAGAGAAAGTTTTAGATGTAAATATGCTTGTAGACCTTACGAAACCGCGTACCTTTAAGGTCGGTAAAAAAATAATGTTTGCTATTTTTAGAGATATATAATTGGAAAAGTTTTTCTTAGAAACAGTTTGCTATCATTAAATTTTATTTCCTCCTTCTTTTTTAGAGCTTGATTCATTTATTTTTACAGCCGTTTTAATTCAGGAGTAATACTCCAATCACTTAATTTCTAATCTTAACTGGGAGCCTACATTGTCATTCGTTCCAACCAAAATCTTCTTCACAAAGGGTGTCGGCAGGCATCGTGAATATCTTTCATCTTTCGAATTGGCATTACGCGATGCCAAAATTGAAAAGTGTAACCTTGTAACCGTTTCGAGCATCTTTCCAACAGGATGTAAGCGCATTACAGTGGAAGAGGGCGTTAAGTTACTCGCCCCCGGTCAAATTACCTTTTGTGTAATGGCAAGAAATTCAACAAACGAGCCTAACCGTTTAATCGCATCTTCGATTGGTGTTGCTTTACCTCAAGATATCAACACACAATACGGTTACCTTTCTGAGCACCACCCTTATGGAGAAACAGAAAAAAAAGCCGGTGACTATGCAGAAGATTTAGCCGCAACGATGTTAGCTACCACCTTAGGCGTTGAATTTGATTCAAATACCGCTTGGGATGAACGCGAAGATATTTACAAAATGAGCGGCAAAGTTGTCAAAACATTTAACATCACCCAATCAGCGGAAGGTGATAAAAATGGATTGTGGACAACTGTAATAGCGTGCGGTATTTTACTTCCTTAACAATTTTCATCGAATGGAAAGAACAGCCTTAATCACAGGCGGTGCCGGATTTTTGGGTCAAGCTGTTGTTCGCTCTTTTCTGAGATTAGGCTATCGCGTTATCATTACTATTCGTAAAGACGAGCAGCTAAATGTCAAGTCAATTGCAGAATTAAAAGAGGGTCATTTAAGGCTTCATACAGTTCGTGTAGATCTGACAAATGAAAATGAAACACAATCGGTTGTAAAAGATCTCATTCAAAAGTTTGGAAAAATTGATACAGCCGTTTTTTGTGTCGGTGGGTTTCAATTGGGAACTTTTTTAGAAAGCGACATTAATGCTATTGAATCAATGATTCAGTTGAATTTTTTTACAGCCTATAATGTCGCCCGACCTGTGTTTAACGAAATGCTTGGAGCTGAATTCGGAAGAATTGTCTTGATTGGTGCGAAACCGGCCTTAGAGCCTAAATCCGGAAACTTTGCCTTTGGATATTCGCTTTCAAAATCTTTGATAGTGAAATTTGCCGATCTCTTGAATGCCGAGGGAGAATCTAAAAATGTGATCACATCGGTTATTGTGCCAAGTATTCTCGATACACCCGTCAATCGAGAGTCGATGCCTGATGCAGACTATTCAAAGTGGGTAACACCAGAAGAAGTCGCTGAGGTGATTGCAATAACAGTTTCAGATAAGTCTTTTGCCCTTAGGGATCCTGTGATTAAGGTCTATGGAAAATCATAACATTTAGATGGCGGCTTTGGTCGCCATTTTTTTCTAACCAATAAATTTTAGGATGAACTTAAAAGAAAGAGTGACAGAAGACCTGAAAAACGCAATGAAACAAGGCGATAAGGTCAAAGTTGAAACCCTTCGTTTTATTAAAAAGGAACTCTTGGAAAAAGAAACCGTTCAGAAGCGAACCGTACAAGGAGAGTTAACCCCAGAAGAGGAAATCGAGGCTTTAGTTGCGATGGTTAAGCGGCGTAAAGATTCCATCGAACAATTTAAGAATTCCGGCAGAGCAGATTTAGCTGAATCTGAATTAAAAGAATTGGTGATTGTTGAATCGTATCTTCCCACGCAAATGACAGAAGATGAAGTAAAAACTTATTTATTGGATGTAATTGCAAAAATGGGTGTAACCTCTCAGAAGGAAGCCGGAAAAGTAATGGGTTTTGCGATGAAAGAACTGAAAGGGAAAACAGAAGGAACGATCGTTCAAAAAATTCTTAAGGAATTGCTTCCTGCTGTTTAATTGGGATAGAAATGAAAATCTATTCAACCCGATTATGCCTTTCTTCCATTTCTATTGAAGACGCAGAAGATATTTATAACGAAATCGTTTTTTCAAGAATTGAACTTCAACCGTGGCTTCCTTGGGTTACAGATAGTTTTTCACTTGAAGACGAAAAAAGGTTCATTCAGGAATCCAATCAAAAGATGTTTGAAAACGAATCGTTTACGTTTTCAATTCGCGAACGAACTACGAATCAACTCATTGGCACTATTGGAACACATCCAATTGAGTGGGGAAATCAAAGCACGGCCATTGGGTATTGGACATCGTCTCGTTTTACAAAAAAAGGGTATGCGACAGAATCCACTTTGCTTCTATTAGAATTCTTAATTTGTGAATTAAAACTCCATCGCGTTTCGGCTACTGCCGCTAAAAAAAATATTCCAAGCAATCGCGTCATTGAAAAGTTGGGATTCAGAGTCGAGGGAGAATTGCTTCAGGCTTATAAAGTAGGGAATTCGTGGCAAGATCTTGTAAGTTACGCCATTCTTGATTGGGAGTACAAAGGCAAAAGAAAAGAACTCAGAGAAACATTTCTCGTAGGTGAAGCCCCAAAAATCAAATTTGAAGATTTTTAAGAAACTCCAACAGCACGATTTTTCTCAACCCAATCTTGAATAAAAGTTACAATCTCAGACATTGAGGCACCGGGCGTAAAAACCCTCCCGATACCGATTTGATAAAGTTTTTCTGAATCCTCGTCAGGGATGATTCCGCCTCCCAAAAGCAAAACATCATTCAAACCCTCCTTTTTCATGAGTTCCATTATTTTGGGGAAAATGGTCATGTGAGCTCCCGAAAGAATGCTGATTCCAATGGCATCTACATCCTCCTGTAAAGCTGATTGAACAATCATTTCCGGCGTTTGTCTGAGTCCGGTATAAATAACTTCCATTCCGCGATCTCTTAAGGCGGAGGCAATTACTTTCGCTCCTCGGTCATGACCGTCTAACCCTGCTTTTGCGATTAAAACCCTGATTTTTCTTTTCATCATTTCTAAAGTTCTGCTAAAATCATTTTGCCATATTCAAGTTTCTTAAAAACCTCAGAAGCTTTTACACGGCGCTCTTTGTCAAAAATTTTAATCTCATCAAGCCCTTTATCAAAATTGACTGCCTTAAAATACCCAATAATACTCTGCCGTTCGTCACGAACCTGAATATAATCAGGAACAATCCCTTTACCTTTTGACTTCAGTAAAAATACCCTCATTTGTGAAGTTTGAAGTTGAATAAGAAAATTAAATTATTATACTTCGCTAACACATCAATACTAATAAACTCTAATTACCTCAATTAAGTTTTCGTCCATTCTCCGATTAATCGTAACCCTCTAAGAACGCCATTTTGAACCAAAATACTTTCATTAATAAACGGTTGCAAATTTATTGCATCTCCACCGGTGATAATAACTTTTGACCCTTTTCCCGTAATTCCCTGCAAATAAGATTGAATCATGTCAATTATTCCTTGAGTTTGTGCTTTGAACCCGTGATACAAACCGGCTTCTAAACAAGAACGCGTTGAATTCCCAATAATGGATGCCGGTTTTATAAACTCATAGGGCGGAAGTTGTGCCGTATTTTGAATGAGTGCCGACTTAACAGTCCCTATGCCGGGCAAAATCAACCCCCCTAAATAGGTGTTGAGATATGTAACAATATCGTAAGTAATTGCGGTTCCGGCATCAATACAAATGATATTTTCTCCCCCAAATTCAAGGTTGGCAAAAGAAACAAAAGCGATTCTATCGCTACCAAGTGTATGAGGCGTTTCGTAATAAATCTTAACTGGAAGATGTGTCTCTGAATTCACAAAACAAGGGCCTTTAAAAGATGGATTATCAAAAATGAAAGTTGAGATAAAATTCTTTATTACCTCGTTTAATGATGGAACCACAGAACTGACCCAAATTTCATTTTTCTCGGCACTCGATTTGATTAGGCTACTTAGAGAGGAAAAAAAATCGGATAATTCTTTGATTAGCTCTGGTGAATGTTCTTTGATTCGGGGCGTTGATAATTTCCTTAACAATACAGGTTCAAGAGAATGAGGCATGAAAAAAGAAAGGGAAATCGTCGTATTTCCTAAATCGATTGCAACGATATTTTTCTTAAAATCTCCAACTTTCTTAAGCATTTTGTTTAATTATTTCGATCAAATCCTTGAAAAATGAGATACTTTGAAGATATTTTGAAACCTTAACAAATTATTAAAGTATAGTTAAAAAAAATCTATTTGATATGAAAAAGCTCTTTCGTTCTAAATCTGAGAAGATGATTGCTGGTGTTTGTGGCGGTTTAGCGAGTTACTTTTCGCTTGACCCCACCTTGGTACGCATAGCATTAGTCGGGGTGACCCTATTAGGCGGGTCAGGGCTAATTTTTTATTTAGCGATGTGGATAATTGTTCCAATTGAGAGCGGATACCGGGAGGTTCAATGAAAAAGCTGTATCGAATTCGCGAAGGAAAAGTTCTTGCAGGTGTCTGTACCGGCTTGGGCGATTACTTCATGATAGACCCTGTATTAATCAGGGTTCTTTTCATTGTTTTTACTTTTACCGGTGGAGCGGGTTTTATTACTTACTTGATTTTATGGGTAGTAATGCCCGAACGCGATTTATTTCTAATGGATATTAAGCCGGTTGAAGGTCAAAAACCGATTTCAGAAGTGAAACAACCTTTCGATGCGGCTGAACTGAAAGAAAACTCAAATTTTATCTTTGGCGTCATTCTTGTCACGCTCGGAGCAATTTTCCTTGCCGATAATCTTCTTCCCTTTTTCAGCTTCAAAGACACGTGGCCATTTGTGCTTATCGTTGCCGGAGGATTGCTATTGTGGAACACACTAAGAAAAAAAGATTCAGCCAATGGAAATAATACCTCAGGAACTTAAGAACTAAAGTTAAAAGGAATGGTCAAATGAAAACAAGCAGCATTTTTTGGGGTGTCTTTCTAATTGTGATGGGGGCATTGTTTTTGCTCAACAACATTGGAATATTAACGCTTACGCTTGACTCCGTCAGGCAATTTTGGCCTTTGGTTTTAATATTGTTTGGGGTCTCTCTTCTTGTTGGAAATCAGGTAATTACCCGAGTAATGGCGGTTGTTAGTGCGATTATTGTTGGTCTGATTATTTGGTCTTTCTTACCCTTTGGAAAATCTTACCAATATTGGAGCAGCCGTTCAAAACCAATCAGCGTAACTGTTGAAAGCGAAGGGTTGAGTTCAAGTGAAGGATACACACAATCATTTACTGAAGGCTTTAATGACAGTATTTCATTTGCCACATTAAAACTGGATGTTGGTGCAGGTGAATTTGAAATTTGTGATACTACCCACGAGCTAATAGAGATGAATGTGGAAAGTACATTTGGAAAATATACACTCAAAAGAACCAGCAGCTCAGAGCGCGAATTTATTGATGTGCGAATGAAAGATGCGACAATTAAAATCAGTGATGTCGGAAGTAATAACGGTGAAAATAATTGCAAAATTCGTTTGAATCAAAAACCGGTTTGGGATATGGATATTGATGTTGGAGCTGCCGAAGCAAATTTTGATTTCAGCAGTTATAATGTCCGTAAAGTAAAGCTTGATGCGGGTGCGGCATCCATTCGGTTGAAACTTGGCAGTCTTGCAGAAAAAACCAATGTGATGATTAAAACCGGCGTTTCACACATTGAAATTGATGTTCCTGAAAATGTTGGCTGTGAAGTAATCTCCCGTTCAGGACTATCAAGTTTCAATCATGAATCGTTGATTGCCATCGGGAAGAGCACATATCGCTCACCAAACTTTGATGCATCACAAAAAAAAGTATTTATAACACTCGAAACAGGAATGTCAAATATTGAGTTAAATCGTTTTGGTGCGGAGGATGAACCCGAGCTCGCTCCTCCGGAGCCGCCATCACAACAGGAGCCGGTTTCAGTACCTGCTGCGCCAAAAGCACCCTAAATGATAAATCATAAACTTAAAAAACCCGGAAAATCCGGGTTTTTTCGTTATTGGGAATGAACGCTGTGATTGAAATGGTCGTTAGTAATTCGTGTTTAGACATCTTTTGAACGGCCTCTCGTTATTCTATGAATATTGCAGCATCAATCAAAAACGATACCTATCATAACTTACATGAACCGGGATCTTACGAATGGTGGTATTTTGATGCAATTGATGAGAAAACAGGGTTTTCTTTTGTTGTAATATGGTATTCTGGTTTTCCCTTTTCTCCTTATTACTTGAAACGATACCGTAATTGGAAGGATATGAATTCAGAGGTTATTCCAACACCTCTTGAACATGCAGGCTTCAGTTTTAATCTTTATGAAAACGGAAAAGAACTTGTAAACTTCATCAAAGAAGGTAATTCCCATCTCTTTCAAACTTCTACAGAAACACCGTTCGCAAAATTTGAAGACAGCCAATTTTCTTACAACGAGAAATTAAATCGTTACGAATTATCGATTTCATTTTTTATGCCTTCGAGAAGAAAGAAAATCAAAGCGGCTCTTTTTTTTGAGGTATTGCCTGTTGAGGGTTTGGAAAAGGTTGAAAAAGCCGCCGGTGGAGAAAAGGCGCATACTTGGGTACTCGCCGCGCTTTCCTCTAAAGTTACCGGCGAATTTGAATTTACAGAAGGGAATCAGGAAATGTTAATTCCTTTTAACGGTTCTGGTTATCATGATCACAATTACGGACGAGTCCCTATGGGTGAAGATATTTACAATTGGTATTGGGGGAGGGCACATTCGGAAAATAAGGATTTGGTTTATTATGTGATCTCTTACAAAGATGAAAACAAATCCCCTTTTGCAATCCTATTTCTGAAGGAAAAAGATCAAATTACAGATGTCTTTACAGGTCTTACGGTTGATTCTGAAAACTCGCAAAAAGGGTTTTTAATCCCAGAACATAGCCGTTCATTGACACTTTCAAATGATAGAGTAAAGTGCATGATAACCCACTCTCATGACCTTGAAACTGGCCCATTTTATCTCCGGTTCAACTCGATATTCTTACTCAAAATTAACAATCAATCGGTTTGGAGTTTACAAGGAATCTCAGAATTTCTTCACCCCGATAGAATCGATTCTGAACTTGTTCGGAATTTGATTAAAAGTAAAATTTGGCGGGAAGGGGAGAACTCATTGATGTACACGCTTTACAATTTTTTTAACAGTTGTTATGAAAGGTTACAACGATTTCATTGGTCTTTGAAGCCGTTTAGAACTAAAAATAAATTGAGTGTGTTACAAAATCGTCCTTAATTTTCTATTATTAGTTTTGTAGTTGATCATTTGTGCAGAAGTCATTAACAAAGTACTTAATTTTAACTTTAATCACATTCAGGAGGAAGAATGGCAGAGATAGTGAGAGGTCAATTTGATCGTTCAAAACGCCTCGAAACAATTACCGAGGGAGATGCCGAAAGAAGAAAATTGATTGATGAAACTCAAAAAGAAATTCAATCATCCGCAAGCGAACCGAAAAGCGAAGGTCGTAGGAATATTCTTGGCTATATCGTGGGTGCAATTGGAGGGCTATTTACTCTAACTTCTCTTTACCCCGTGATTCGGTTTGTCGTGCCACCTGAAAAAAAAGTTAAAAGTGTTTCTTCAGCAGTGGTAGGAAAAGAGACGGATGTTCCTCCGAACTCTGGAAAAATCTTCAAGTTTAATGATCAACCGGTATTTGTTCTCAATTCAAACGGAGAATTATCGGCAATGTCCGCCAAATGCACGCATTTAGGTTGCAATGTCCAGTGGCAGCCACAAGAAAAAGTTGTTTGGTGTGCATGTCATAATGCAAAGTACAATACCGATGGGACAAAGCTTTCAGGCCCACAACCGGCTGATCTTGCGAAGTTCGCTGTCAAAGTACAAGATGGTAATATTGTTCTCTCTAAAGTCTAATCTGTAAAATAATATGTCTGAAATAATTGCAAAGCTAAAAATCGGCGTTGCTGAAGTGCCCGACTGGGTTGTTGGAAGAATTGGCTCATTGAAGCCAGCGCTTGATTATTTGGGAAAAAAGACTGTTCCACAACATCGTGCCTCGATATGGTACTATTTTGGAGGTCTGACCCTTTTCTTTTTTATCGTACAAATCATCACCGGGCTTCTTTTGCTACTCTATTACAAACCTACTGAATCAGAAGCGTTTGAGTCATTCGTTTATATCCAAAAAGAAGTTCCGTTTGGTTGGCTTTTTAGACAAGTACACTCTTGGTCAGCAAATCTAATGGTACTCATGATGTTTATTCACATGTTTAGTGCTTACTTCATGAAAGCATACCGAAACCCTCGCGAATTAATGTGGCTTACCGGCTTTGTCCTTTGTTTATTAACACTTGGTCTCGGTTTTACCGGTTATTTGCTCCCTTGGAATGAACTCGCATTTTTTGCAACAAAAGTTGGTGTAGAAACGGCTTCTTACACTGGCCCGCCCGGACAATTTGCAGCTTCAATCTTAAAAGGTGGCGACGAAGTTACCGGCGAAACGCTTACAAGAATGTTCGGATTTCATGTGGTCCTATTGCCCGGTTTAACGTTATTAGTTCTCTCCGCCCATCTTATTTTGATGCAAACTCTTGGAACTTCAATTCCAATTGGGTATCAAGAAAGAGGGTTAGTTAAAGGTCATGAGCCATTTTTCCCCAATTTCCTATTGAAAGATTTCATTGGTTGGATGCTTGGCTTTGCACTGCTTATTTTCCTTGCAGTAATGTACCCGTGGGAAATTGGTGTGAAAGCTGATCCACTTGCCGTGACTCCGGTGAATATCAAGCCTGAATGGTATTTTTGGGCTCAGTTTCAACTTCTCAAACAAGTTCCGGGGATAGTCGCTATAGCGTTAATGAGTATCGCTATTCTTGCTTGGGCGTTGATTCCCTTTATCGATAGAAAAGCTTCTCGCGAAGAGAAAAGCCCTGCATTTACCATTTTTGGTGTCCTTACAATTGCATTTTTCTTGGTAGAGTGTTTTATTGTGTATTACGATTATTATCTCAAAGGCTCACATTAAAGAAACTGTTTGATTCTAAGCCCGAAGCAATTCGGGCTTTTTTTATTGACATGACTAAAATATTGTTTGTTTGCCTTGGCAATATTTGCCGCTCTCCCTCGGCTGAGGGCGTTTTCCGAAAGAAAGTGCAAAATCGGAGATTAGAGAATCGTTATGTAATCGATAGTGCCGGCACTGCCAATTATCATGAAGGCGAGATGGCTGACCCCAGAAGCATAAATCATGCGGCTCAGAGAGGGTATAATCTTTCTTCGCACCGAGCAAGACAAATCACACCAGAAGATTTTATGAACTTTGATTGGGTGATTGCAATGGATAAAAATAATTACGAAGGTTTGAAGGCAATCGCCCCTACCCATTTGAAGGGGAAGATTCATCTGATGTGCAGTTTTGTAAAAGACTGGAATCCATTACCCGTTTATCAAGAAATTCCTGATCCTTACTATGGGGGAAAGCAAGAATTTGAACTTGTTCTAGATTTATTAGAGGTTAGTACTGAAAAGTTATTAGACTATTTAGAAGGCAGCTAAGACAGTGTTTAGGTTTGGACAAATTCTAATCTTTCTGAAATTAAGTGTTAGGAAAAGAATAAGTGCTACATTGAAGCATGAAAAGAAATTCACCAAATACGTATTCTTCGTTCTTGCTTGCAATCTTATTCTTGATGTCAAGCCTCTGTGCAATACTTGATGACACAGGGTTTGATCATTCCATAAATCAATTCAAAAAGGTTGAGCGCTGTGAATTAACAAACTGCCCGGTTTGTGGAACGCTTTCTGCCTCATCAGAAAATAGTATTGTTTTCAAAGTAAATCAGGATGGAGAGTATCACTTTGACCCACTTTTCGCGAATACAAAGTACCATTCATTAGAACTTATAAATAATTCCCAATCTTTTCACTTTACTTCCAAACAGCCTTCTCTCAATAATCCACAATTTTCTATTCTAAGGGTATAGTGCATTGATTTTTTTGACTTTACAAACCAAAAAAATCTTACAATGCTCATTATTTATTTCTTCTTTCTACAATTTTTTATTCCTCAACCGCAGGAGGATTCGATATCGGTATCGCAAGCCGTATCGCAGGCGATTTCGCGAAGCTTATCATTAAAGCAGCAGACGGCATACTTAAAAGCAGGCTTTTATCAATCGCTTCAAGATGTCAGTCCCGATAAACCTACCGTATCATTTTATACAGAGGAAATGCTGAACGGGCCAAACGAGATTCAAAGTGTGAATCGTTGGCAGATTTCTCAAAAGTTTGAATTTCCGTTGGTATATCTCGCAAAAATCAATCGACTTGACCATCTTTCGAATGCAATGGATTATGAGTTGGAAGAAATGAAGGTGGGGTTAGCCTTTCAAGTCAGAGTTTTGTATTGGGAGGTAAAGTTAAGGGAGAGTTTGCTTCAAATTTCTCGTGAAGGTTTAGAAATGGCTGAGTCATTTCAGAAAAGTACAGAAAAGCTATTCGAATTTGGAGAAGTAAGCAAACTTCAGGCTCTGCGAGCAAAGATAGAGGTTGAGAAAGCCAAGAGTAAATTGTTTGATGCACAAAAGTCTTTGGAAAGCATTCAATTTCAGTTTTTAATTGTTGTAGGCGATTCCTTAAAAAAACAATTGACTGATAGTTTTCAAAATGCAATCCCGAACCTAAAGCTAACGGACCTTTTGAGATTTGGAGAAACTTTTCATCCAAAAAGTAAAAAGTTAGAATCGAAAAAACTCGCTGCTTCTGAATTAAAGTCGGCAGCGGTTTTCTCTCTTTTCCCTTCAATTTCATTTTCATATTTCAGTCAAAAATTTACGCCTTCCGATAATACGTCGCAGCGATTTGCTGGTGGCGAAGTATCCCTTTCATTTCCGCTTTGGGCTTGGCTTGGGGATAGAGGTTCGATAGGTGAAAAAAGTAATGTAGAAGATGCATTAAGGTACGAGTATGAGTATTGGAGAGAGATTCAGCAAAAACAAATTACTAGCTCATTTAAGCAGTATGAGATTAATCGAACTCAGCTTCTTGAAATGCAAAGCTTATTGATTCCGGCTTCGGAGGAAGGGTTTCGCTTGGCCATCAGTAAATATGAAAAGGGTGAAATTGGATACTTAGAGTTGCTCGATTCACGAAGTGTTGTGTTGGAATCGAAAGAGTTACTCGTGACTAAGCAATTTGAGGTAATGAAATCTTATGCAGAGTTATTGAAATCCATAGGAAAAATTGAGGAGGAGATCAATGAGAACAAGTAAAATAGCGGGGTTGATGCTCATCATTATCGCAACTTCATGCGGTAAAAATTCTGAGCAGAAGTTGGTTCGAGAGAGTAATGGCCGGGGAAAAAATGAAAGCAGTGCAATTACCGTGGTTTATCCGATTCATCAACAGAAAGTGAATCCAATAGAACTGAAATCAATCGAAAAGTTTATTCCCAGTTTTGAGATAACCATTCCTTGCGATCTTATTGCTGCTCCAAATCAAGAAGCAATGGTGGGTTCTCTTGTAAATGGTAGAGTGAAATCGGTAATGGTCAATGAAAATGATTTTGTAAGGGCAGGTCAAATTTTGGCATATATCGAAGGAGCTGAAATTGGGGAAGTTGTTGCTGAGTATTTGCAAAGAGCGGCAGAAATCAAGGTGGCAAAGATTGAAAAGGAGAGAAGCATTGCGTTGTTTAAGGAAAAAATTATCTCCGAAAAATTGTATTTGGAAAGTGAGAAAACCTTTGCGATTGCTGAAGCAAAAATGAAAGCGAGTAAAAGCAGATGTTTATCGATAGGCTTTACAGAAGAGGATTTGGAGGGGTTTGTTACTGACAAAACCAACACTGTATTTCACCTGCCGATTCGAAGCAAAATTACTGGACTTGTTGCAAAAAGAAATGCGGTTCTTGGTCAGGCGTTGGATAGCAAAGAAACACTTTTTCAGATAATCAATCTTTCAACATTAGTTGCAAAGGGATATGTCTATGAACCTGATTTTGGAAAAGTGAAAGTGGGTCAAGCGGTGAAAGTAAAATTAGGGGCTTATCATCAAGAAGATTTTAGTTCCTCGATAGATGCCATTGGAACGGTTGTTGATGAATCGATTCACGCGCTTCCTATTCGAGCAACAATTCGAAACCCAAACGCAAAGCTCAAGCCTGCAATGCACGGAGAGATGATCGTTTACGCAAAAGGAGAGCAGCCTGTACTTCAATTACCAAAAGAATGTTTAGGTATTGAAGGGAAAGAAAGTTTTTGTTTTCTGGCTTTAAATGATAGCACTTTTCAATATCAAAGAGTAAAAGTTATAGGCCAAAACGCTGAATTTGTATCGATCGAATCTGATATACAGGTTGGTGCGAAAGCAGTAAGTAAAGGAGTATTTCAGCTAAAAGCTGCAATGAAGTCTAAAGATATTCGGGAGGATGAATAATGCTTGAAAAAATTATTCGATTCTCGTTAACAGAAAGGCTAATGACTTCACTTATCATTCTTGCGCTGAGCGGATATGGCATTTACTCCCTTAACCATATTCCGATTGATTCGTTACCGGATGTGACGAATAATCAAGTACAGATAATCACACAGGTCAAGGGGCTTTCTCCTGAGGAGGTTGAAAAATTGGTCACTTTTCCACTTGAGATTAGTTTGAATGGAATGTTGAAAACAGAGGAGATTCGATCGGTATCAAAATTTGGTTTATCGGTTATCACGGTTGTTTTCAAGGATGAGGTTGATAAGTACTTTGCCCGACAAATGGTATCGGAGCGAATTCTTCATGCAAAATCACTCTTGCCTCCCGAAGCTGACCAACCGATAATGGGGCCTTTATCTTCTGCACTGGGTGAAATCTATCAATATGAGATAAAGGGCGAAGGTAAAACTTTGTATGAATTGAGAAGCATTCAAGATTACTTCATTAAACCGATTCTAAAAAATGTTGAGGGAGTAACCGAGGTCAATTCTTTTGGTGGTTATGTTTTGCAGTTTCAGATTGTTGTCAATCCCGCAAAGTTGAGATCTTATGGCGTGTCTTTAGATCAGGTTTTTAGGGCAGTTGAAAAGAACAATTCATTTATCTCAGGCAATTTTCTTGATCTCAATGATGAGCAATTTATTATTCGAGGTTTAGGTCAAACAAAATCTCTTCAAGAATTGGGTTTAATTGCTGTGGGTGAAAATCAGAATGTACCCATTTTGTTAAAAGACATTGCTGAAATAAAAAATGGTGAAGAACTAAGACAGGGCGCTGTGACCCGAGATTCAAGAGGAGAGGTTGTTACTGGAATTGTTATGATGAGAAGGGGTGAAAATTCGAGAGAAGTTATTGAAAGACTCCACAAAAAAGTACAAGAATTAAATCAGCAGTTGAAATTACAAGGGATCTTGGTAGAATCATTTTATGACCAAACGAATCTTGTCAGGCGAACCCTGAAAACGGTAATTACCAATTTAACCGAGGGTGGACTGTTGGTGGTTCTTGTTTTGGTTGCGTTGGTTGGGAATTTAAGAGCGGCACTTATTGTAGCCTCAGTGATACCGGTTTCAATGCTCTTTACATTTATTGGTATGAAATGGGCTGGGCTTTCTGCAAATCTGATGTCTCTTGGGGCAATAGACTTTGGGATGGTGGTTGATGGCTCGGTTGTCGTTATGGAAAATATCGTTCGAAAAGTGCATCACCACCCTAATGATGAAAGAAGACATATCATTTTTGAATCTGTGAAAGAAGTTGCTCGACCAATCTTTTTTGGGGTGCTGATTATCATCGCGGTTTATATCCCTATACTCTCTCTACAAGGAATGGAAGGAAAACTATTCTCTCCAATGGCGTATGCAGTTGGGTTTGCTGTTTTTGGGTCGTTATTTCTTGCACTTACCTACATCCCACTTCTTTCAAGCATTTTTTTGAATGGAAAAGTAAGTGAATTCAGAAATAAAGCACTCGAATCTGTTACAGCTTTTTATGGAATGAGTTTGAAAAAGGTATTTCAGTTTCACAAAGCAACACTCGCCGCTGCGTTGTTGCTATTGGCTTTTTCAATCTTTTTACTTTCAAGAATGGGTGGGGAGTTCATTCCTGAATTAGACGAAGGTAATTTACTTCTTGAAATAAAGCGTCTTCCTTCAATCTCACTAAAAGAAAGTGTTGCTCAAGCCGCTCGATTGGAAACAATCATAAAAGAATTCCCTGAAGTGAAAACGGTTGTTAGCAAAACCGGTAGGCCAGATATAGCCACTGATTTTATGGGTGTTCATGAAACAGACATGTTTGTGATTTTACATCCAATGGAGGAATGGAAATCAAAGTTCAGTAAGGCTCAGCTTGTAGAGGCAATTTCAACGAGAATAGAGCCATACTCAGGAGGAATGTATATCAATTTTTCCCAACCGATTCAAATGCGTGTTAATGAACTGATTTCGGGTGCGAAAGGGGATATTGCGATAAAGATTTTTGGAGAAGATTTCGAAAAACTCAAACAAATTTCTTTTCAAATCGAATCTCTTGCAAAAACAATACAAGGAACTGAGAACATCCTCATCGAACAAGTTTCGGGGCAACCTTATATGAATATTACATTCAATCGAGATGAAATGGCACGCTTTGGTGTAACGATTGAAGAACTCCAACGGCTTATTGAAACAGGCGTTGCAGGAAAGAGTGCAACGGAAGTTATTGATGGCCCAAAACGCATTGGCGTATTCGTAAGATTGACTGAGAATGCTCGAAATAGTTCAGAAACCATTGGAAACATAATGGTTCCACTTGGAAAGGAAGGGAAATCGCTCCCGCTGAAGCAATTTGTGAATTTCCAATTCATTGAAGGCCCGGCACAAATAAGTCATGAAACCGCAATGCGCCGGATGATGCTGGAGATCAATCTCAAAGACCGTGATATTGTCAGTTATGTGGCTGAATTGGAAAAAAAGATTGCTGAGAATGTTCCTTTAGAGACAGGCTATTTTATTTCTTATGGAGGACAATTTGAAAATCAGGCACGGGCAACCTCGCGGCTTATGATTGTCGTACCCCTTTCAATACTCTTAATCATGATTTTACTCTACTTTAACTTTAAGAATTTAGGGTATGTTTTTTTGGTTCTTGCAAATCTTCCTTTTGCAATCATAGGGGGTGTTTTTGCTTTATGGATTAGGTCATATCCCATCTCGGTTACAGCAATAATTGGATTTATCGCTTTATTTGGTGTCGCGGTTCTAAACGGAGTGGTTTTGGTTTCTTACCTGATACAAAAAAATGAACATCGCGATGAACCGTTAGATCGGGTAATTATCAATGCTTGTAAAGTAAGGTTGAGACCTGTATTAACCACTGCCCTTGTTGCAAGTTTAGGGTTTATACCGATGGCGGTTTCAAATGGTGCAGGGGCGGAAGTTCAAAAGCCTTTGGCGACCGTTGTTATTGGCGGATTAATCAGTTCAACGCTATTAACACTCTATGTTCTTCCAATCTTTTACCGATGGTATGAAAACAAAAAAGGTTCTGCCAATTCACCGGAGCTTACATTGGAATGAATAGCTTATGCGCGAATCAATTTCTTTCTGAATTGATATCGTATAAAGATTGCTGAAATATTGAGTGTAAAAGTTATGGCGAGTAAGACGAGAGTGGTTGCATATTGCAATGGCAATGTTGCAGCTACATCAACCGATTGAGTGGAAAGAACATACAGATGATATCCTAAGTGCATAAACTGATCATCCAAAGAGTTTGGTAGTTTTGGCAAAAAGAAAGCGGCCCCAGTGAACAATAACGGTGCGACTTCGCCCGCACCTCGGCTAACGGCTAAAATGGCACCGGTGAGAATTCCGCCGGTTGCATTAGGAAGCACTGCGTTTTTTACAGTTTGCCATTTTGTTGCTCCTAATGCAAGTGAGGCTTCACGATATTCCCGTGGCACATTCCGCAACGCTTCTTCAACAGAAACAATAACGACAGGTAAGGTCAATACGGCAAGTGTCATTGCTGCCCAAAGTATGGAAGGACGACCGTAAATTGGACTTTCTGAATTACCTGTGACTGAGTCAATTCCCGTCCCTAAAAATTGAACGAAAAAACCTAATCCGAAAAGACCAAAAACTATCGAAGGAACACTTGCGAGATTGTTCACAGCAAATCGAATAATTCGAGCAAGTTTGGATGATTGTGAAGTGTATTCAGAAAGATAAATGGCTGTGACAGTTCCAATGGGAACACCAACAAGTGTCATGATGATAACCAAGTAAACCGTTCCAACAATGGCTGGAAAAATACCTCCGGCAGTCATACCGTTTTTGGGTGGCATAGTAAGAAATTCCCAAGTTACTTTACCAATCCCGCCAAGTGTGATATCGATGGTCATCACAATCATCATGAGTAAAATCAAAATGATTGAAAACCCCGTGGAACCCGTATATAGAATCCCTTTAAACTGTTTTGAAGTCATGACGATTAATCACCCTTTAAGCGTTTCATCAACCGTTCTTTAACATAAAACTCGGCAACGAGATTGATGATGAACGCAAATACAAAAAGAAAAGTACCGATGAGGAAGAGCACATTATAATGAGGATCACCGAAGACAACCTCTGCCATTTCCGCGCCAATAGTTGCTGTCAAGGTTCTTGTTGAATCGAAAAAACTAAATGAACTGATTGTCGCGTTACCTGTCGCCATTAACACAATAAGCGTTTCGCCAAAAGCTCTTCCGAGACCTAACAAACCGCCTGCAAAAATTCCGGGATAAGCTGCTGGAAGAACCACATAAAATGTGGTTTCCCAACTTGTTGCCCCAAGCCCGTAGCTGGCTTCTTTCATTGAATGTGGGATTGCCGATAGGGCTTCTTCTGAAATGGTGAAAATTATGGGTATAGCGGTAAGTGAAATGGCGATTCCGCCAACAAATGCGTTTAATCGAGATTGGGCTCCAAAAACACTTTGCACCCAAGAAGCTATTGTGACCAAAGCAAAGAACCCAATAACAACAGAAGGAAAACCAGCAAGCAATTCTACAACAGGTTTAACCACTTCTCGAACATTATTGGGAGCAAAACATGAGGTATAAATTGCCGCAAGGATTCCAATTGGCAATGCAATAAACATTGCAATGATGGTGGTTTTTATAGTTCCTATGAAAAGTGGGAGCAGTCCATATTTGGGTTGGTCGGAGACGGGTTGCCAATTGAAACCTAACAATGTTGGCCAAACATCGTTTCGAACCTCTTCTGAAAATAATACATCCTTTGCCTCACGGAAAGTGAAGAATAGGATTAAGAAGATAATGGCGATAGCAAAAGCGGAAACCGCGGTGATAAGTCCGGTCGCAGTTTTATCAACCAAAAAGGCACCGGTTGGTCGATTACCTGAAATCATTGATCTATATAGCGTTAAAGAAAAACTATCAATTCTTTTCGCTCAAAACCTGAGTATAGTTTTGAGTCGAATTTGAGGAACTCACCGTTCGAACAGGAAAGTAACCCTGTGAGATACAAATGGATTGACCTTCGTTGCTAAGTACCCAAGCAATAAAATTTTCTGAAAGAGAAGCCGGCTTTTTTGCGAGATAAAAATATAAGTCGCGTGAAAGAGGGTAAGTACCATCAGAAATTGATTCGGCACTTGCCGTAATTGCTGAATCAAGGTCACCTTTTCTCAGCGCCAGAAGTTTAATTCCTGATGAATAAGCATTCCCACCATAACCAATTGCATTCTCTTCATGACTAACGGCATTGGCAACAGCACCAGTACCGGGGAGGGTTTGAATTTGAGTTGCAAAGTCATCGCCTTTCAAAACAGCTTTCTTGAAGAATTCGTAAGTTCCAGAACTGTTTTCTCGGCTATAAACAATGATGGGTTTGTCATCACCGCCCAATTCTTTCCAGTTCGATACTTTTCCGGTATAAATGTCTTTAAGTTGAGAAATCGAAATAGAATTGATGGGATTTGTTTGATGGACATAAATGACAATGCCATCTTTTGCCACAGGGATTTCAATGACATCGTTTCCGAAGCGCTCTTTAATGAGGCGTTTTTCGCGCTCCTTCATTGGGCGTGAGGATTGACAAATATCAGCGATTCGATTAATCAATGAAGCAATGCCCGTACCACTCCCACCGCCATTCACTTGAATTGTCGATTGCGGATTTTTTATCATGTATTCTTCTGCCCAAGCTTGCCCTAAGGCAACCATTGTATCTGACCCTCTTACACTAACCGATTCTTCACTGGTATTTGCGCAGCCTGAAATCATGATGAAAAAAAAGATTGCACAAAAGCGTAAAATCTGATCTTTTGAAAAGGGATAGAATAGGCGGTTCAACAATGAAATCATGTGAAATAGAATGAATGATTCATTTCAATAAGAACAAACTAAAAATGATACTGTTCATTATTTGAAGATAAGGAAAGTGAATCGCTCCCGAATAGGTTAATGATTTCTTAATCTCCTGTTAAATAGACTTACTTGTTAGACCGAGCTCGAGTGAATGAACTTCAAAATGAGCTGATTGACGCGTTCCGGTTGCTCATGATGTGGACAATGAGCAGCCTGATCAACTACGTGAATTGTTGAATTTGGAAATAGATTTTGGAAGAATGGCATTGTTTCATAGGGTGGGAATGCTTTATCATGTTTGCCCCAAATCAATTGGGTAGGTAGTGCTTTTGAAACAGGAGGAGTCAATGCAGTTAATTGAAAGAGGTCAGGATTTTTTGATGGGGCCAAATATGCGAATTTTGAATTTGGGTTCTTAAATGATTCTGAGAAAGCATTTACCAAATTTTCTGTGACGAAAGCGGGGTCGTAATACGTTTGAAGCAAACTCATTTTGGATCCATACTCATTTCCAAAAACGGAAAAAAGCGCATCTCCAATGAAAGGGCTTCCAACCAATTGATACAATGATTTTTCAAATAGGGAAAGCGGTTTGGGGAAATGACCGGAGCAGTCGATTAAAACCAATCTCGAAAGTTTATGTTCAAAATGGCGGACATACATTACTGATGAAGCAGCCCCCATTGATTGACCGATTAAAACAAAATTTTGAAGTGAAAAATAATGTGCAAGCAATTCGATTTCTTCACCCCAAAGCTTTAAAGAGTAAAGGATATCCGGTTTATCGGATTTTCCGAACCCAAGAAGATCAGCCGCTATGACTCGATAATTTTCGTTAAAGAAAGGAAGATTGTGTTCCCAATGTTCAATCATTGCGCCGTAACCGTGAAGAAATAAAAGGGTCAGTGGAGCGTTTTTTTCATTATCCCATATTCGAACGCGATGTTGACCGCATTGAAAAGGAAGTGACACAAATTTGAAGCCTGAAGAGTCAATCATTTTTTAAGATTTTTTTTAGGGGTTAAAATGGGAAGAGGTTTTGTTACTCTTTGAATTCCCCAAAAAGAAACTTGTGCATCCACCATCGGGTTTTTTCGAACGAAATCAACGATAAAATCAGTATCAACGAATGGGGTTGATTGGAACTCAGGTTTTGCATCCAATCCGAATAGCGATTTATGTTGGGTATGAACATAGGCATTTGTTGCAATGCTATATGTAGCGGTTTCAGAAAATGGCTTTCCATTAACGGATACAATGTAAACGTCGCTCTTGTTTCCTATGGTATCAATTTCGCAAATAAGTCCTTCAAAGTCGCAATATGAGCCTTTGCCTTGAAGTTGCCATTGCAACATTGAAACAAGTTCCTTTCCTGTGACCAACATTTTAACAACATCATTTCCAAAAGGAACAAGCTCATAAATATCTTTAAGTCGGATATCTCCAGATACTAAATCGCGCCTGATTCCCCCCGCGTTTTGTACACCAAGATCAGCATTTGTTCCCTTTCGGTAAACCATTGCGAGCCAATTTCCAACATTTGAAGGACCATTTCCTCTTCGGGTAAAATCGGTTTTGAGAATACCGATTTTTTCTGAAAGTTTTAATTCAATTGGCGCTTCAAGTGAATCAATAAATTTTGAAAGCGTTGGGTGTGGATTTAAACTATCGGTTAAAATTGGAATTAACTTTCCTTCAAAACCCAAGAGTGAGTCGTTCTTCAAATCTATTTTCAAGTCAAGTTGACCTAAATATTTTCCTTTGCTTCCAGCTTGAACAACAGGGCTGTGATTCTCGCCTATGGGTTTGAAAATTGGTGTATGTGAATGCCCACCAATAAAAGCAGTGATTTGCGGGTATTTTTTCGCAAGTTTAATATCCTCGGTAACGCCAATATGGCTAAGAATGATAATTGCATCAGGCTTGTGGACTGATTGAATTTCAGGAAGTAATTCATCAAGTGCTTTTTCATACGGTAAGACACCTAAACCAACGATATTGTATGGCATTGAAACAGTAGGTAAATCTGTTGTAATTAATCCGATAATCGCTACTTTGATTCCGCCCAAATCATGAACAGAATAAGGTGGAAAAACAGGTTCTCCGGTGAAAGCAAAAACAAGATTTGCACAAACGGTTGAGAAATAACCATAAGTATCTAAAAGATTTCGATAACTCAAGTAACCATAGTCAAACTCGTGATTTCCTACAGTTACTACATCGGGGATAAGCGCATTTAAAATATAGACCGAAGATAAGCCCTTTGTGAAAGTTGAGATGGGCGTCCCTTGAAAATTATCACCGGCATTCAGTAGCATTGTTGGGTATGGAGAAAAGCTTCTTAGCGAATCGATTAAAGTTTTCATATAAGCCATTCCACCAACGAGTTCAGTTTTCCCTGTTTCTCGATTGCGATCTGTGTAAGGTAAATTTTGTGCGTGGAAATCGTTGAAATGTAAGATTCTCAAAGTAGCAATCGTTTCAGTTTCCAATTTTATTTGAGCTTTTGAGGGAATTTGATTTGGCATATCACCGACCTTCGTTGAAGAACAGGAGGAAGCCAATGAAATGATATAAAGTAAAAGCAATCGTATTAGTAGGCTTTTTCGCATTTTATTTTGAAAATTTGGGTTATAATTTCATTGAAATATTTATGATTCCGTAAAGCAGTTTGATTCATGTATTTTAAGATACAATTCAATTCTCTTCTCTTTGTGATATAGGAAACGGTGTGGTTAAAAATTTCGCGCTCATTCTACTTTTTGTCATCGGTGTTTTAGCTTTTAACAGCTGTTACTTCAATCCATTTGCCCCAAGACTTTCTGAAGAGGGGTTGGATAACAATGGAAATTTTGATACAAGAAACCTAAATGGAATATTTAATGCACTTGAATTCGCTTATGCGGTTAAAGATACCGGAATATATGGGCAGCTATTAGGGGAAAACTTTTCATTCATTTACCGCGACTATGAAAGTGGTGTCGATGTCGTTTGGGCTAGAGATACAGAAATGTTTACTACTTCAGGTTTATTTAGAAATACTGAAATCCTCGATTTAAGATGGAATAGTATAGTCTTTCAAGCCATTGACACCTTAAGCCTAAATGCGCAGGTGGTGAGGTCTTTTCGACTAAGATTGGCATTTAGTGCATCTGATGTCATTGAAGTAACCGGAAATGCTAATCTTTCTTTTACACGGCGAGATTCAACAGAATCGTGGAAGTTATTGCGGTGGCGAGACGAATCAAATTTTTAAGAAAGCTATGAATGACCAAATTAAAGCGTTGAAGGAAGAGCTAAACAAAAATTATGATATTTCGGAATCAACACTTGTTATCGCTTCCGAAAAATTTCACCTTGTTTCAGTTGCAGATAGTTATAAACTTTTAGATCGAATTACGCCGGAAGAATTTGTTAAAGATGAAGAAATGCCTTATTGGGCAGAGATATGGCCTTCATCGATTCATCTCTCTGAATTCATCCTAAAAAACTTACATCTTAAAAATAAGCGACTTATAGAAATTGGCGCTGGGATAGGGCTGTGTGGCGTTGCAGCGGCAAAAATGGGGGCTTCGGTTTTATGTACGGATTATTCGAATGAAGCCTTAAAATTTATTACACTGAATGGGTTACTCAATCAATTCACGAATCGTGATACTTTCGATACAACACAATTAGATTGGCGTTGGGTTCAAATTGAAGAAAAGTTTGATTTTCTCATTGCCGCCGATGTTCTTTATGAACGCAGAAATGTTTTGCCCATCGTAACTGCATTAGAAAAACTATTGAAACCAGAAGGAACAGCGTTCATTGCAGACCCGAGACGCTCGATGGCGAATGGATTCTTAGAACTTCTTCATGAAAATGGGTTTCATTTTGAAACTCTATCGGGAGAATTTAAAACGCCAACAGGAAACTTAACCATCGACATCTTCGGTATTCGAAAAACAAACGATTAATGACTCTTTTCTTCTTCGGTAAATGAATTAATCTCTGAGTTTAATTCTGAGTACTCAGGCATTTCAAGAACTTCGCTTGCTACATAGAAAGAACCTGTTATTAAGATTAAGTCATTTTCAATTGCGGCGGCAGAGGCATTTCGAACAGCGTCTGAAACACCACCAGAAAATTTAATTTTGTCAGGTGAAATAGTTTGTTCTGAAAGCTCGTCTTGGCTAAGCAACGATTTTAATTCATCATCCGTAAGGGCGCGTGTTACTTTTGGCACCACAAAATGAATTTCGTTTGCAAAATAGCTTAAGTGTTTAATCATCTTTATGGGTTCTTTATCTTTCATTGCCCCAAAAATCACTATTACTCGATTAAACTGATGGCGATGGTTATATAATGTTTGAAGTGAATGTTCAATGCCGTGCTCATTGTGTGAAACATCAAGCATGATATAAGGATTTTTCCGAAGCAGTTCGAGACGAGCGCGATGACCTGTGTTTTTCTTGACATTCTGAAGCCCAAGGCGAATAGCCGCTTCTTCAATCTTTAACAGTTCTGCCACAATCACAGAGACCCGTGCATTCTCAGCTTGAAAGTGACCGATAAACGGGACTTCAAGACCATAATATCCACCATCATGAACACCACCTTTATTCCACGAGATGTGAAAACGAAGCTTTTCAAGAGATTCATGAGAGATTGAAACTCCCGTAACGGCTGAACTTAAAATCGCCTTTGACTTTCGTTCTTTTGCTGTTCTGAAAAGAACTTCAAGGGCCTCTAAATTTTGTGTGGAAATCACGACCGGTGTATTGTGTTTAATAATACCCGCTTTCTCACTTGCAATTTTTTCCAGTGAATCCCCTAATTGTTCCATATGGTCAAACCCAATCGGGGTAATTACTGAAATAAATGGAGAAACGATATTTGTTGCATCATACTTTCCCCCAAGACCCACTTCAATGACAGAAATCTCAACATTTTCTTCTGCAAAATGCTTAAAAGCCATTGCTGTTGTAACTTCAAAAAAAGTTGCTTGTAATTCAATGGCTTTGTCCTTAAGCTGCTCCGTCAAAAAAGCGACCTTTTCTTCTGAAATTTTTTCTCCATTAATCCGAATCCGTTCTTTGAAATCAGAAAGATGAGGAGAGGTGTAAAGGCCGGTTTTGAAACCCGCTTCCTGACATATTGAAGCAATCATTGATGCCGTTGAACCTTTTCCATTTGTTCCGGCTATATGAATCACTTTACCTAATCGGTCTTCAGGCTTTCCGATTTTTTTACAAAGCTGGGTTATGGTTTCTAATCCGGGTTTTATCCCAAAACGATGAAGTGGGAATAAGAAATCAAGAGAGTCCTGATATGTCATATACTCAAGGAAATGTGAGTAATAAATTCAACCGTTACAAAAAATTAATCAAAAGATACGCATCAAAAGCATGAACTCTGAAATGTTTTTGACCTCTAAAAGTGTTATCTTTACGGTTCTTAAATTCATAATCTTACTTGTTTAACATGAAATTATACGTTTCAAATAAAGACGAAACGCCAAGGATGTTTGAGAATGACTTTATGGAGTTTTTTTCGAGAGTTCATTGGACAGTTCCTCTTTGGGTGTATTCTCCGGTTGTGCTTTATTTCATTTACTCCGGTTTCTTTGAAAAGAGTATTTCTATGCTGGGTGGTATAGGTCTCTTTATCTTAGGTCTTTTTCTGTGGACAATCGTTGAATATACGCTCCATCAATTTGTATTTCATTATCATCCCACATCAAAAATCGGAAAACGACTGATTTGGATGTTTCACGGCATTCATCATGATTATCCGAGTGACTCATTAAGGCTCGTTATGCCGCCTTCAGTCAGTTTACCGCTCGCAATTCTCTTTTTTTATTTCTGGAAGTTTATTTTTGGCATATATGTGGATCTTTTTTTTGCCGGATTTATTGTTGGCTATTTATTCTACGATATCGGTCATTATGCCATACATCATTTTCCTATGAAGGGAGCTTATTGGGGTTATATTCGGGAATATCATATGCGACACCACTTTAAATCTCCTGAGCGTGGCTTCGGTGTAAGTTCACCTTTGTGGGATATCGTATTTCGAACAGGATTTGATATGAAATCGACCAACAAATAAGATTGATAAGCAAAAAAAGAGCAGGAAATCCTGCTCTTTTGCATTATGGATAAAATGATTAAGCCCCGGAATTGGAGATGAAATGGAACATATTCAAAAACTTCATGATATCGGAAGTGACATCACGAGCAGAAAGCACAACATAATCTCCCCGATCCTCCACAGAAAGTAATTCATGTTTTCTCTTCTCATATTCAAATCGATCGATACATGTTTTGAACAGTGTTGCCTTCCCAGTAAAAATAAGCCACTTGATGAGCCCGTGAGATCTTAAGTAATACTCTCCGATTTTACGCTTTTGAACCTCCGGACGAATGTCAACACTATGCCCGATTCTTGCAACAGTACTCTCTTTCATCCGGCGAATAGATTCAGCCGGTTTAACTTCCAATACAGCAATCAAGGCATAAATATGATGCTTCTCAAGGATTGATTGGAAGTGACGAATTTGAGCTTCGGAGTGTGGATAACCGACGACGATAAATGGCCGATTGTAATATTGATCAGGATGTAAGGCTTTTGTAAGAAAAGTATTAAATGCCCACTCAGCGATTTTAATAGCCAGTTGATCTGGTAAATAGTATCCTTCAGATAAGCAAAGGCGAATAACTTCGGCTTCATGTGCATCTTCAGGATGATACTTTGAAATCCATTCGTTGAATTGAAAGATTTCATTTTCTAATTCATCTTTCATTGCTAATGCTTGTGTATGCCTTCCTGAATAAGTCATACCGCCTACCACAATACAGCACGCTGAATCCGGAGAAAGATTTTGAAATTCTTCAGCGGTAAGAATATTGGGAAGCGAGAGTTGCTCGACTGCGGAAAAAGGACTCGGGTTTGTCATAACTGGAAAAAAATGTTGGTTAAAGATGGCTTAAACCGAGAGAAGCTTTTTCTTCCATCGATTTATTGATTAAAATGTAGTTACGATAATAAGATTAATTTTGATGTTAGAAAAAACTTCTTTGATGACAGCTTACTAATGCTTACTGAAATATGATAATTCCAGTCTCGATTGTAAGAAAAAAGATTGACCTAATGTCCTTCAGAAAAATTAAGTGGTGGATTTATATCATCTTTTATTTATTCCTTTTCATAGTAACGGCCTGCAACAATAAAAAAGCTACTGATGAAATTGTCATTGGGCTTGTGAGTAGCAGTACCGGAGAAGATAGTTACTATGGGCGATCGATTTCGGGGGGTGCGTTACTTGCCGTTGAAGAAATAAATTCAAAAGGGGGGATTCGTGGAAAAACAATTCGACTCGTTACTTATGACGACAGTTCTGATTACCGGGCAACATTATCAGCAGCAGAAGATTTAATCCTAACACATAACCCGATTGCGATCATAGGTGAAGTTGTCAGCAATCGAACATTTGCCCTTATTACTGTTGCAAATCGGCATCAAATTCCAATTTTAAGCCCAGCCGCCACAGGTTCTTCCTTGATTCAAAAAAGCAATTACTTTTATCGGTTCTCATTTTCGGACAGCGCTCAAGCAAAGGCACTCGTTGAGATGATGAAATCTTTTCAAGCACAAAGCGGGCAAGAAACGCCTTTAACAGTAACGGTCTTAAAGGATGTTCATAGTAATTATTCGGTAGGTTTAACAGAATACTTTAGAAAAGAGTGTGAAGGAAATTTCAGAATCTTGGCTGAAATCGCTCTTGATGATACAGACTCCCCATTTAAGGAAGAGCTTGATTTGGTTTCCAAATTAAAACCGGATGTTATTTTCTTACCGCTTTATCATAAGGCTTCTAAGGAATTGATTGGTATGATTCGTGAACGCAAAATAAAATCGTTAATATTTTGCGGTGATGGCATTTTAGGTTCGCACTTATCAGACGAGGAAATACGCCGTTTTGAAGGTGTGGTCTTTTGCTCTCATCATTTTGTCGAGGATTCGACAAAAGAACTAAAAGAGTTTTCAGAAAGGTATCGACTTTATAACCGCTCTGCGGCGGATGAACTAAGTACACTTACATACGATGCGACAAATTTATTGATTTTAGCTCTCGAAGAATCAATGAAAAAGACTGATACACCAACAACCAAAGTTTTAATTGAAGAACTTAATCTGATTAATTCCTATAAAGGTTTAACAGGCGAGCGAAAATTTTCTCAACGAGCCGGTCAATCTGAACCATTTCTTGTGCGTATTAAGTCTCAAAAATTAGAAAAGGTACAATAATAAGAATCAGTAGAATTTTGTTTAGGTTTAGAAACTTTGCTATAAAGCAAACTTTGATTGTAGGAAGCAAAACAAAAAATGCATAATCAAAGTCATGAAGTTAACTTCATGTACATTTAATAGTATTTCAAAAAACAACAAATCAAAAGGAATTCTGAATGGCTAACTTTTTATTTAAGAGAAAATCTCTTGCAAGTTTAAGCAACGAAACCGTCGAAGGTGGGGAGAATTCTCTGAAACGTCAGCTTGGCGCTTGGAATCTGACTTCTTTAGGAATTGGTGCCATTATTGGTGCGGGCTTATTTTCTATCACAGGGTTTGCAGCTGGAGACCACGCCGGACCGGCAGTTACTATTTCGTTTGTTATCGCTGCGGTTGGATGTGCATTTGCAGGGCTTTGTTATGCAGAGTTTTCATCAATGATTCCCGTTGCAGGAAGTGCATATACATACTCTTATGCGACAATGGGTCAGATGATGGCGTGGATAATTGGTTGGGATTTAGTTTTGGAATACGCTGTCGGGGCGGCGACAGTTGCAATAAGCTGGTCACGATATTTGGGGAAATTTTTAGAAAACTTAGGGCTTGGAATTTCACCACAATTTTTTATGTCTCCTTTTGAACATGTTACAACTCCGGAGGGTGTTGTCATCAATGGGATTATAAATATTCCGGCTGTTATAATCGTCGTTTTGATTTCACTCTTATTGATTAAGGGAACGAAGGAATCAGCAACGGTGAATAATATCATTGTTGCAATTAAGGTAACGGTCGTTTTTGTTTTTATCGCTTTGGGTTTTGCTTATATCAATCCTGCAAATTACACACCGTATATCCCTGAAAATACAGGTGAATTTGGTTATTACGGTTGGAGTGGTATCGTGAGAGCAGCCGGTATCATCTTTTTTGCCTATATCGGTTTTGATGCAGTATCAACAGCTGCTCAAGAGGCAAAGAATCCTCAGCGCGATATGCCAATTGGAATTCTTCTGTCACTTGCTATTTGCACTGTGCTTTACATTCTATTTGCTCATGTCATGACCGGGTTAGCAAACTACACTGAATTCAAAGGCTTTGACGGGATCGCACCGGTCGCTGTTGCAATTTCTCATACGCCATATGTTTGGCTCAAGCAAGGTATCATTTTTGCAATTCTTGCCGGATATTCTTCGGTTATTATGGTCATGTTGATGGGTCAATCACGCGTGTTCTTTTCAATGTCTCGCGATAAACTTTTACCGGCTATTTTTTCTGATGTTCATCCTGTTTATAAAACACCGTGGAAATCGAATGCGCTTTTCTGTTTATTTGTAAGCTTGTTTGCGGCATTTGTGCCGGCCAAAGTTGTAGGTGAAATGACAAGCATTGGCACCCTTTTAGCGTTTGTGTTAGTTTGTATCGGTATCATTGTATTAAGAAAAACCGATCCGGACGCGCCTCGTCCCTTTAAAACCCCATTGGTACCATTGGTTCCAATTCTTGGGGTGCTGGTTTGTTTTGGTATGATGGCTGGGCTCCCTTGGGATACTTGGCTTCGATTAATCATTTGGTTAGCCTTAGGAATGGCAATCTACTTTGGGTACAGTTATAAAAAAGCGAATCAAGTCGAAGCTTAACAATCGGTTGGCACAAGGGCGAGTTTGACTCGCCCTTTTTATTTATTAATGCGTTCTTACTAAGCGAAATAATTTAAGAATGGAAAATATGTATTCCCCTTGGCGCTCAAGCTACATTGATTCATTTAAGGAGCCAAACAAGAGCTTGTCTAAATCGGGCACACCGGGTAAATCTATTTTTGCAGATATTAAGCCTGAAGAAGATGAGGAACGTTGGGTCGTTTATCGAGGAAACTTCTCATTTATAATCATGAATCTTTACCCGTATAACGCCGGACACTTAATGGTTATTCCTTACAAACAGACCCCAACGCTTTATGAACTGAATGATTCTGAGAAACTTGAGGTCATGAAATTGATTGAAGTTTCAATGAAAGCCCTTGAAATTGTATTGAAACCGCACGGATTCAATGTCGGGTTGAATCTTGGGCAGGTGGCTGGGGGAAGTGTTTCGGAACATCTTCATTTTCATATCGTTCCGCGATGGGGAGGCGATACGAATTTTATGCCAGTGATTGCAGAAACCAAAGTGATTTCAACCGAGATGAAATCGATGTACTACAAACTTCGGGACACCTGCAAAGAACTTGCGAAATGAAAAACGCCGGTATCCGGCGTTTTTTTTTGAGTCGTTTTCCTGAATCGAATCAATTACCAAGCAGTCCAACCGCCATCCACTACCAAATTAGAACCGGTCATATACGAAGATGCATCAGAAGCAAGAAATACGATGGCCCCTTTGTAATCGGTATTTTCAGCCATTCTTCCTAAAGGTGTTTTAGCGGAATAATTTTTCAAAAAATACTCATCTTGAGAATTTTCAACCCCGCCGGGGCTTAAGGAATTGGCTCTCACCCCTTTTTCTCCCCAATAAGTTGCTAGAAAACGTGTCATCGAGATTACGGCGCCTTTCGTTGCTGGGTAAGCAATGGATTTCCAAAACGTTTGACTTCCATCAGGCTTTTTGTAAATCGATTGGTCAGGCGCAACAATACCATAAGTAGAGGCTACATTAATAATACTTCCTTTACCTTGTTTTGCCATCTGTGTTCCGATAATCTGAGCACAAATAAAAACGCCGGTTACATTGACATCAATTGATTTTTGCCAAAGATCTAATGGGTAATTTTCAAATTTTGAAAGATCGGCTGCTGCGGTTGGGTTTTCGAACATATCATTGATGGCGGCATTATTGACAAGAATATCGATATGCCCAAACTGAGACAGCGCAGCGTCACGAAGTTTTTCAATGGAGTCTTTCGAGGTAATATTTGCTCCAAAACCAAGGGAGGGAGCATAACTTTTGGAAAGTTCGTTCGCGAATTCAACGCACTTTTCGTGATTGATGTCTGTCACGACAACTGAGGCACCGGCCTCTGCTAAAGCCAAACAGTGTTGCTTTCCAAGTAGGCCTAAAGCGCCTGTCACGATAGCAACTTTGTCTTGCAAAGAGAAGAGTGTATTTACCTTTATCGACATAATAATTATTTGAGAAGCGTTACAACCAACCTTTTTCTTTATACCAATTTACGGTTTTGATAAACCCCTTTTCAAGGGAGGTTTTGGGAATAAAGCCAAAATCGCGTTTGGCTTTGACTGTTGAAAAAGTCCAAAATCGTTGAGCGCCATCTCGTGCCCGGTCACGATTGAGAATCGATATTTTCCCTTGCCAACGATTGAAATCTTCAACGACAGCGGCAACACCGTAGCTAACAACATCGGGGAGAGGAAGTGAGATTGTGAATGATTTTCCAAGTACTTTCTTTGCAGTTTCTCCAACTTCGCGCCAAGAATGTGCGTCTCCGGAAAGAAAATATATCTCACCACTGGTTTTTGAAGACTCAGCTGCAGCGACAATTCCTTCAATCAAATCTTCGACATAGAGATAGTCATATTTCTTTTCAACCCCGACACCAAAAATCGGCACAAACCCGGCCTTAACGGTTTTGAAATGCTCAAGTAAATCTTTATCGCGTGGGCCGTATATAATCGATGGGCGTAATACGGTAATCGGGAGTTCTTTCATCATTTTGATGCAGGCAATTTCTGCATCACGTTTACTTTTTCCATAGAGTGTTACGGGAAAGCACTCGGCCGTTTCATCGATGGGTCTTTCCGCAGACGACGACGGCCCGGCAGCAGCGCCTGAAGAAATATGGATGAACTTTTTCAAATTCTTGCCCGAGTTTTTGGCTGCTTTCAGGAGATTTTCGGTTGCAATTACATTGCCTTTATGATACTCCGCTGCGGATAATGCTTTAGTCACGCCTGCGACATGAAAAATGTAATGCGCGTCTTCGACAGCTGCTTCAAGTGAGGAGAGATCGTCGTAGTCGGCCTTGACAAACTCCATACTGGTACCCATCAAATTCTCTTTTGAACTGACAGATCGAATCAGTGCTTTAACCTTAAATCGTTTTGCAAGTAATGCTTCAGCAAGCCAGCTTCCAATGAAACCTGTTGCGCCTGTAATCAATGCTGTTGTTGGCATTCAGATATTAAGTTTGTGTGTATGGGTTAAATTGATTCGGCTAAGGGAGATTCTACTAAAGCTGAATGTTCTTGATAGAGCACTTCATGATTTTTTGCTTTTCGAATTTCCATAGATTTACCATTAAATACGGCATAGGTAGGCATTCCACCAATCCAAGTTCCGCAATTCACATAAAATCCGTTACAGGTGTGAAGCGGATGAAGTTTGACAATATGCCGATGACCGCAAATAAAATAATCGAGTGGCTCTGTTGCCCCGATTTCATTGGCAAAAACAATTAATCGTTCTTTTTCTCCCTCATCTTTGGGTGAGTAAGTATGTTTACGGGAGAGTTTTGAAAGGTAAGCCATTAATCCTACCCCTAAATTTGGGTGAAGCCCTCGGTACCACCAAAGATTAAAGTTATTTCGAACCAATGTTCGAAAAATTTTATAACCTAAATCGCCTTTTCCAACACCATCACCGTGGACGATATAAAAATTTTTCCCGTCAATAACTTCGCGAATTGCGCCGTAGTGTGTATCTACACCAAGTTCATCTTTGAAATAAGAGCCTAAATAGAAATCGTGATTACCTGCTAAGTAATCAACCTTGATTCCTGCATTAACCAAGTCAATCAAGCCATTAAAAAAGCGGGTATGACCTTTAGGTACAGCATGCTTGTATTCCATCCAATAATCCAAAATATCGCCAACCATAAATAAACGGGAGCCTTCACGCTTGATTTCATCAAAAAGCGAAAGCATCGTTTCTATTTTGACATCTTCTATCGGTTTTTCCTGTAAGCCGAAGTGGACATCGCTGAAGAAGTAAGTCTTTTTGAACATTAAAAGGAAGGATGAAAATTCAGCGGTAAAGATACGCTTTTTATTGAAATTGAGTGTTAGTGAATCCAAAAGCAACGGCTTTATCAAGATTAGGCTTGAACTTCAAAGAACGGGATCTGATTTTGTTTTCAATTAAAATTGCCTTTAACATCAATTTTGAATTCTTACATTTAGCCATTCTAAATCAAAGGGGAATGAGAAACGAAAATTTGAACGATAATAAAAAGGGAAACGAAGTCCAGTTTGAAGAAAATCTTCGACCACTCCGATTTGAAGACTTTACAGGACAAAAAAAGATTGTTGATAATCTGAAAGTATTTATTTCTGCTGCAAAATCTCGAGGAGAGGCTTTAGATCACGTGTTGCTTTCAGGCCCTCCCGGATTGGGCAAAACAACGCTTTCAAAAATCATCGCTTCAGAAATGGGTGTGGGGATTACAACTTCCTCCGGGCCGGTGCTTGATAAACCCGGTGATTTAGCCGGTTTGCTTACAAATCTTCAGCCATCTGATGTTTTATTCATTGATGAAATTCATCGTTTGAATCCTGTTGTTGAAGAATATCTCTATTCTGCTATGGAGGATTTCAAGCTTGATATTATGATCGATAGTGGCCCTTCGGCAAGAAGCATTCAAATCAAGATTCCACCATTCACCTTGGTGGGAGCAACAACTCGCGCGGGGCTTTTAACCGCACCATTGAGAGCGCGCTTTGGGATTGCTTCACGGCTTGATTACTATACCGCGGAACTCTTGGAAAAAATTGTGGTGAGATCGGCAAAAATTTTAGGAGTTGGAATTGAAACGGATAGCGCATTTGAAATCGCACGGCGTTCACGTGGAACACCCCGAATTGCGAATCGTCTTTTACGCAGGGCTCGCGATTTTGCACAAGTAGAGGGAGGAAATGAAGTCACTCTGAACATAGCCCGAACAGCACTTTTAGCCTTGGAGATTGATGAATACGGGTTGGATGAAATGGATAAACGAATCATGATGGCTTTAATGGAAAAATTTGGAGGTGGCCCAGCGGGACTTTCGACACTCTCGATTGCTGTCGGGGAAGAACAAGAAACGGTTGAAGAAGTTTATGAACCTTACCTCATTCAAGAAGGTTACCTGATGCGAACCCCCCGAGGAAGAATTGCCACAGAACTGGCGTTTCAACGGTTCGGAATTTCAAGACCAAACCAATCGAACGGGCTCTTTGACGTCAGTATATCTTAACGCTAGAATTATTTGTTCTTCCGATTTTCATCGTGTAGGGAACGAAATAAAGCGTTTCAAAAATTAGCGAATTCGACGAAAACCCTTGTAAATATTGGGAAATTCATTAGCTTTTTGCCTCAGTTTACATTTAAGACAATAAACAAGACAACGAGAAATGCCGATTCATTATCTAAATGGACGACGATTGAAAAATGCCATTATTGCCGGTGCAGAGTCAGTCATAACACGGGCGGAATATCTTAATAAAATCAACGTGTTCCCCGTAGCCGACGGCGATACCGGCACAAATATGGCATTGACATTGAAATCCGTTGCGGAAGGGCTTTATGAATGCGACGATTCAACCGTTGGCACCGTTGTTACCTGCGCTGCCGATGCCGCGCTTGTTGGATCTCGAGGAAATAGCGGGTCGATTCTTGCTCAATTTTATCAAGGACTCTCTGAAGGACTTTCCGGTAAAGAACGCATTTCTACAAAAGACTTTGGAGAAGCCATCATGCTCTCAAAGCAACTTGCCTATGAATCGATGATTGATCCAAAAGAAGGAACAATTTTAACCGTGATTCGGGATTGGTCTCATAGTGTTCATTCATTAGGAAAAAATCAAGCCTGCTTTCGAGAAGTAATGCATCACTCCGTTGAAGAAGCGAAGAGAGCCTTAGCCCGCACGCCCGATCAGCTCACGGTCAATGGTGTGGCCATTTTGAAGAAAGCGGGGGTTGTTGATAGTGGTGCGCAAGGCTTTGTGGATATGGTTGAAGGCGTCGTGAATTTTATGAATAAGGGTAGTATGAAAGATTTCTTCAAGCGGAAATTTTTTGCAGTAAGCAGTGAAGAAGGTGCCTCTGTTGATACAAATTCCGAAGCCATTACTTTTCAATTTTGCACTGAGTTTGTGCTTGAAAACGGCTCCTCATTTGATAAAAAGAAATTGCGCAAAGAACTGCTCGACTTCGGCGATTCCCTCATTATCGGCGGTTCTTCAACCAAGACTAAAGTTCATATTCATACCAATGAGCCTCAATCGGTATTCACAATGGCGGGGAAGTATGGAACGGTTGTGAAAACGAAGTATGAGGATATGAAAGCGCAGCATGAAGCCGCCTTTGGTAAAAAGAAAATCGGGATTGTAACCGACTCCACCTGCGATCTCTCCGATGAATTCCTCGAAAAGCACGATGTGCGTATGGTTCCGCTTCAAGTCAGATTTGGCACTGAAGAATACCTTGACCGTGTTACCATTAATTCCGATGAATTTTATGCAAAGCTGAAGGCAGCGAAAGAACTACCGAAATCCTCTCAGCCATCAACAGCCAATTTCAAGCAGGTGTATGAAGATGCGCTTCGCCAATATGAAAGCCTCTTGGTGGTTTCGGTGTCTTCGGGTGTTTCGGGCACTTATCAAAATGCGCGCACCACCAGCAAATTTTTCAAGGATAAGAAATTTGCGATTGTGGATTCAAAGGGCGCTTCGATGATGCTTGGCTTTTTGGTCCGCGAAGCCGTGGCGCTTCGTGATGAAGGCGCACCGATTGAGGCCATTGAAAAAAGACTTCATGAGCTATCGAAAAAGATAAAAGCATTTTTGGCTCTTGAAACGATTGATAATTTGGTGCGTGGCGGAAGGCTAAGCAAATCGCGTGGGCTGATTGCAAAGCTTCTCAAAATCAATCCGGTTCTGACATTTGATTCACACGGGAAGGTTGTTCAGCTTGCGAAGGGAATTGGCAACCGTGGTGCATTAGATAAGGCCGTTGAACTTGCCCTCAGCGAAATTGAAGGGAAGAAGTATGCGAAGGTGTCTATTGTTTATAGCGATAACCGCGAGCGCGCCGAATACGCCAAAGAGAAAATGAAAGCCGCTCGCCCGGATGTTGAACCTGAATTGACCGTCATTTCACCCGTTTTGGGAACCTACGGCGGCTCGGGAACAGTGGTGATTATCACTTGCTCGGAGTAGGGTTTTGATTAATACATAATCTTTGAAATGTGTCAAGATATTCCTCACTGGTGAAATGGATTCTCTCCCTTTCTCTTTCCCCGGGTGTCATGTTTCTTTGGCTCTATCTTGGTGCAGGGTTAATTCAAGAACATCTTCTTCTTCCACATGTCAGTTCTTCATTAAAAAGCCACTTTTCATCGAAAACCGTTAAAATCCTTGATCTTGATTTTGACTTTACCGGCCGAACCCTTTTGTGGCAACAGAAGATTCACGTTCGGAAAATGGTTTTAGCCTGTGATACTGTTAAATTTGCCTCTGAGCCCTTTGAGATCAGACCGCTTTCTTTCCTTGATGTTCTTCAATGCCCAACTTTCCCGATTGCCCTTCCAAAAGCACCCATTCGCTTTTTACCCGTAACTTCCTTGGATCATCAAGTAAATTTTAAACCTCCGAGAAGCGTTTTAAGAATTGAAGTTGGCTCTAAAGAAGATTCATTGCTTTCAGCCGCTTGGCAAGAAGTACTTTTGTGGAATGATGAAAAGCGCTTTTTTGAGTCTAAACTTCGCTTATTAAAATTGAAGGAATCCAACTGAATGAGCCTATGAAGAAAATGAAATCGCCGATTGAACAGCCGATGCGGGTCGTTGAATTTCTTAATTACAACAGCGATGAAAAGGTCGAAATCCCGCTTTATGAAGCAAGAATCTCTGCCGGGTTCCCGTCGCCCGCCTATGATGGGGTTGATACGAAACTTGATTTGAATGATTTGCTCATCCGTAACCGCACGGCAACGTTTTTCATTCGCGTAGAAGGTGAATCAATGAAAGAAGCGGGAATCGAGAATGGCGATATTCTCATTGTTGATCGCTCAATGCCGGCGATGGACGGCAACATCGTGATTGCCGTTGTCAATAATGAATTTTTGGTTAAACGATACCGCAAGATTTCGGGCAAACATTTTCTTGTTCCCGAAAACCCCGACTACGCGCCCATTGAGATTACACCTGAAATGGAAGCAGATATATGGGGTGTGGTCACGGCTTCGATACATCAATTTGTAAGAAGAAATGGCAGCAAAAGTCGGGCTGGTTGATTGCAATAACTTCTATGTTTCGTGTGAGCGTGTTTTTCAGCCGCATTTGCGAAAGAAGCCCGTTGCCGTTCTCTCCAATAATGACGGCGTTGTGATAGCACGGTCGAATGAATTAAAGAAACTTGGAATCCCCGCGGGCGCCCCATATTTCAAATGGAAAAAGCAAATCGAAGCGCTTAACGCCTACATTCTATCGTCTAATTATCTTCTTTACGGTGATATGTCGATGCGGGTAATGGAAACCATTCAATACCACGCGGAAGAGGTTGAGATTTACTCTATTGATGAAGCCTTTATTTCAATTACACCTGAATATGGAAAAACCTATCGAGAGTTTGGATTGAAACTCAAAGATGCAATTCAGCAATGGACGGGGATTCCTGTGAGCATTGGACTCAGTAGCACAAAAACACTCGCCAAAATCGCCAATCATTTAGCAAAAAAAGAAGAAGTGCACGAGGGCGTGTGTGACCTTGAAGAATATGACCCCGAGCGAAAATGTTTTTCTCGTTTACCAATCGATGAAGTGTGGGGTTTTGGCAGGCGAATCACAAAACGGCTTAATGAGCAAGGAATGAATACGATTGCCGATGTGCTCAAAAAGCCGGAGAGTTGGGTGCGGAAAGAACTGCATGTTACAGGATTAAAAACCGTGAAAGAATTGAAAGGAACGCCTTGCCTAACGCTTGAAGAGGTTGAACCGGAAAGGAAATCAATGGTGCACTCGCGCTCCTTTGGTCGGCCAATCACATCTTTTGAAGAAATGACAGAGGCTGTAAGTAACTATGCCGAGAGAGGTGCCATCAAACTTCGCAAAGCAGGCTTAGCCCCGCGGATGCTTACGGTTTTTATTCTCACGAACCGTTTTAATCTGAACAAACCCCAGTACTCGAATCAGTGCGCTGTGACACTGCCAACGCCAACAAATTTTACCCCAAAATTAATTGACGCTGCACTTTCAGGCCTCAAGAAAATCTTCAAACCCGGTTACGATTACCAAAAAGCAGGGATTCTTTTTACCGATCTCACCCCTGAAGATACCCTGCAACAAAACCTTTTTGACGATGTGAGCGAAGCTGAATTAGAGAAACGACAAAAACTAAGCCAAATGGTTGATGACCTCAACAATCGATTCGGGAGAAATACCATTAGTTTTGCGGCTTCGGGCACAAAGCGCAGTTGGCGAATGAAATCAGATTTACTTTCCCCACAGTTTACAACCAGTTGGGATGAACTTCTGGTTGTAAAAACAGCACAGAGCGATGTACAAAGCGAAGAAAATGGACAAGAAAGTGGTGGAGAAAATAAAGACCCGCTTGTCGGAAAAAAATAAAGAAAAAAAAGTGCTACTTGCATAGCACTTTAAGGTTCTTAGGAAAGGTGATTTTGAATCGTTGAAAACGTGATTTGAACAAATAGCGCACAAGTTCAAAAAAATTTCCTTGATTCGCCTTTTAGAAAAAATTATGCCGCGTTTGAGGGAGTCCTTTTGAGATTAAGTGAAATCGCTTGGGTTTTTAACAATTCCTTGCACCGTGAAATTTGCTCTTTTGTGACTGTACTAAACATGCTTCCAACCGCTGAACTCGCCAACTGTTTTGCAACATACTGATTCAATGAAAGTCCGGAAGCGTCTGCCAAGCGAATCAGCGCGGAGTACAACGGTTTCGGGATGCGAAGTGGAACGCGAGCAAAATTTTCATCGATGGTTTCATTCATCGGTTCGGGAATTAAACCGCCGACTTCTAATTGTCGTTTGAAGAAATCAATTTTCATCATTTGAACAATAGAAACGGCATGTTCAATTGAATCGCCATCCAAAATGTGGACATGCTTTCCTAATTGGGTAATTCCGATTAAAAACCCGCCCCCTTCACTTTGTGGAATAGGTTTAATTTCAATTGGATAATGAAGACCAAGGTAGTATTCAAGCGTTTTCATATCAGTCATGTTTACAAATTAAAAAAAACTGTTAGTCAGAATTCTCATAAATTTCGTTGCAGTAGTGGATTAACTTAACTGCTTTGCAAAGATGACATCACGACCTTTGAAATGAATAATCAAAAGCTAAGTTTCAAATAAGTCTAATCAGTGTTTTTGGAAAAGTTCGGTGATTATCAAGCTTCATTGAACGCCTTGATACTGAGCGTAAAAACTTCCAACTGCTTTTTTGTATTTTCACAAGTTGTTGTTACATCACGGGTGTAACCGCTTTAAATTTAGAAACCAATTCAGCTCAACATGCCAACTAAAAAAACCTCGTCAAAGCTTACCGAAAAACAGCTCCAATCGGTTGATAAAGCAAATATGAAAAAACGAATTGCTGAGTTATGCGATCAATTTGAAACCGAGTATGAAGTACTTCATGCAAAAAATAAGATTAAGAAAAGTTCGGTAACTGCGGTGGTCATTAGTGGTCTTGGTGGCTCAGCGATAGGTGGAGATCTTGTACGAACTTACTTGGGCGGGGAAGTTACTGTTCCAATTCTTGTAAACCGTAATTACACACTTCCTGAGTTTGTCGGGAAAAATACTTTGGTCGTGATTTCATCTTATTCAGGAAATACTGAAGAAACACTTTCAGTTTATCATGAGGCAATTAAACGCGGCGCAAAAATTGCTTGTGTGACTTCCGGCGGTCAGGTCGAAAAATTAGCCAATAAACACGGGCACTTTACCGTAAAAATTCCGGGCGGTTCACCACCTCGCGCTGCGCTTGGTTTATCATTCACGGCGTTAATTCGAATTTTCACCGAGTTTGCTTTCTGTAAAAGTAAACTGAATGAGATACAAGAAACTGCCGCGGTTTTGAGAGGGTTATCCTTTGTGTACAGCGATCCTCAAAACCCCAAAAATATTGCCCTTAAACTTGCGAACTTGATGAAAGGAACGCTTCCCGTGATTTACACAAGCGATGATTACACCGCCGCAATTGGTGTGCGCTGGAAAGGGCAAATTTGTGAAAACGCAAAAATGCTCGCTTATAGCAATGTTTTTCCGGAGTTAAATCATAACGAACTCGTAGGCTGGAAAGAAAATAAAGATATCTTGAAAAAGTGCACGGTTGTCATGATTCATGATGAAACTGACCACCCGCGTACCTCCTATCGAATGGATGTGACCGAAGGATTGATTGGTAAACTTGCGGCGAATATAATTCATGTTTCTAGTGTGGATGCCGGTTTGATGGCACGCCTCTTTTCGCTGATTATCCTTGGCGATTGGGTCAGTTATTACCTTGCAATACTCAATAAGGTTGACCCTTCGCCCGTGACAGCCATTGACTATTTGAAAAAATCTCTTGAAGGTTATAAAGGTTAATGGTCTGAGTCTTCATTTTGAGAAATAATTCAATTGATGAAATGAAAACCAAATTATCTTATTGGGTTCATGTTGCTGCATTGTCTTTGATGATGTTGATTTCTTCGTGCGGTTCAGAAGTATCATATAAACTAAGCACAATGCCTGAAGGCGTTTCGTTTACAGGCGAGCTATCGAAAGTTAGATATGATGAGGCATCGAAATCGCTTGTGGTGAAAGGGGAATTAACAACAAGTGAATTTAATGCGCTGATTGCCCTTTCAAATGATGCTGAATACCAAAACGCCGTGATGCGGCTTTTTGAGTGGACGAATCGGGAAGAGGATTCTCGAATTGGGTTGCTTCGAGTTACCGTAGAGCCACTTTATGAATCGCTCTTTTCTTCGATTACTGCGGCATTCACAACGGCTTATCCAAAGGCCGATATTCGGCTTTCACCACTTCAAACCGACAGTGCGCTTGAACGAATCTTTTCAGGTGATTGTCGTTTTGCCCTCACAGTAAGAAGATTAACTGCGTCAGATAGTTTGCGAATTCAGGAAGCTAAAATCGCTGTTAATCAAATTGGATACTTGAAAGATGCCGTTTGTTTGGCGATTCATCCCACAAATCCTGTAAATGCCACTGATCTTTCAACGCTTCGTGAATCATTAAAAGGAAACTTGAAAACTTGGAAAGAGATTGCCTCGTTCGGAAGCTCGGAATCGCCGCGATTTTATGTGCCAAATGATTTTAGAAAAGCTTTCTTAAAAGATTCCTTGCTGGGCGGTGCGGAATTTGGAAGCTCAGTCATTTTTCTTGATACCGATGAAGCGATTCTCGATTCTACTCAAACCAATAAACACGCGGTTGGATTTGTATCGATGCTCAAGATAGGTAATGCATTGGATGTTCGGGCAGCAACACGAGATACCACACGGTTCAAGATAATGGGACTAACAGAATCCAAGGTTATTCCGGCTGCAAGGCCGTTTCAAGCCAATGTTTTGCTAAAGAAGTATCCTTTAGCATATACAATTTATGCGGTGTTTAGAACTGATCTTGGGATGTTGCCCGCCGGCTACTCGCAGCACTTAAAAGGAACGCGTGAAGGTGAAGGACAAACCTTGGGTTTCAGGGCTGGTCTTGTACCGCTTGCTGCTCGAATCGAACTCAAAGATCCGGAAGCAGAAAAAAATGCGCAAGAGCAATAAGTATTATATCTCGATTAACGACAAGAAAATTTTTATAACGGTGATACAACAAAAAACCCCTTTATTAAAAATGACAACGGTTCAATCAAGAATCGTCATGTTGCTTTTTCTCATTTTTCCTTTGCTTTCGTGTAATCGAGAGCAAGAACAAACCACCACGAGTGGCACATTAAATGTTGTCTCTGATGAAGCGGTTGGTAAAATGACCGACTTGCAAATTGCAGATTTTATGCGAAGTTGGGATCAAGCAAAAATCACCAATGAATCTGCACGGACGAGAATTGCCGTCGAAAAACTCTTGAATAAAGAAACGGATTTTATTGTCATCTCACGCGAATTAAAGCCTGATGAACAAGCCGCTGCTAAAAAAGAAGGGCTTGAGTTGGTGTCGAGGCCGCTTGCTATGGATGCGCTTTGTTTTATCGTTCACCCCAAAAATCCGGTAACAAAAATTACCTTAAAGCAGGCAAAAGAAATTTATTCGGGAAAGATAAAGAACTGGAATGAGCTTGGAGGGCCGAATCTCCCGATTCGTCTTTTTGCCACAAGTCCGAATGACGGGCAACGAGACTATTTGATTGATTCTTTGCTTCGAGGGGAAGCATTAGATACAACCGCTTACCCTGCAAAATATGCAACAGATGTATTGGATTATGTTTCGCAATTTGAAGGCGCGTTGGGCTATACAAGTACTGCTTTGGCAAGGCCGGCATTGAATGTACGTGCTTTGGATACATCAAAGTTTAAGGTAATGGCACTAGCCAAAAACGATAGTTCCGCTTTTATCAAACCTTTTCAACAGAATATTTACGATCGTGAATATCCTCTTTGGTATTTCGTTTATTACTATTATATGTACTACGGCAGATTGGCTCGAGGGCTCTCGGCGTATGTTTCAAAAGAGGGTCAAAAAATTTTGGAGAGAAACGGACTCACTCCGTTTCAACAACATATTACCGTTGTTAACTTTACGGAGGAGCAGTAATAGGAGTTCATGAGATATGAAATCAAAAGAGGCGCTTCAAGCGCCTCTTTTGATTTTAGAAAAAATTCTTGATTGCCGTTACTTAACTTCTTTATGAAGTGTACGGCGGCGGAGATAAGGATTATATTTCATCAACTCCAAACGCTCCGTGTTGTTGCGCTTATTTTTTTGGGTGGTATAGCGTGAAGGTGTTTTGCCTTCCTTTTTAGCTTCTGTACATTCCAGCGTAATCACGAGTCTATTGCCCTTCTTGACAGCCATTTCTTCGGTAAAAAAGTTTTGGTTTATTAAAATTGAGCGCAAATATACAAGTTCTCTTGTGAGAAAAAAAGAATTTTGATTGTTATCGAAGAGAAATCAACTCTACTTCAAAAATTAAAGTGCTGTTCGCCGGGATTAAACCTACCGGAGAAGAACCATACCCCAGTTCCGGGGGAATGGTAAGTCGCCGAGTTCCGCCAACCCGTAAGCCCCGAAGTCCCAGATCCCATCCACGAATCACGCTTCTTGCGCCTAAAGTAAATTGAAATGGTCTTCCGGAATCTCTTGAGTTATCAAAAACCTGTCCGTTCAATAGCTTACCGTTGTAATGGACAGTAAGCGAATTTCCATCTTGCGCTTCGGCGCCTGTACCTACAACCAAATCTTCAATAATCAAATCATCTTCTGGGTTTGTACCACAAGAAGAAATGAAGAGCAGGCAAGCAATGATTAAAAAATAAAACTTGTTTTTATTTACATTCATAGGATGATTCTTTACAGAAAAAAAAATTCCGATTTCGATGTATTTTTGTATAAGTGTGTAAGTAAACGGTAATCAGTGTGAATCCATTCTTTTCAAAGGGCAAAAAAACAGAATCGTGTCCATTTCACAAAATTCCACTTGAACTTTCCTATCAGGGCGTCAAAGAATATAAGGATTGGAATGTTCGTGTGGAAGGATTGCCAATTCTGTATTGCCCGGCTTGCCTAAGTAACGGTAAAGATTATTCAAGAGAATTACAGACGGAAGAAAGTGAAGCCTTCTTAAAAAATCTCTTCAAACTCCTTGAAAAATCTCGTTTAGGGCAAAATGAGAAAAGTCATCTGAATTCTCCGTCCATTACACTCAATTTTAATCCGATAAAATATTCCCTTGAAAGGGATTCAACACTTAAAGCCAGACGCAATAAGGGCGGTGAGACCGGTGGAAAGGAACTCGACCCCGATATTCTTTCAAGAGTTGATAACTTTTCGCCGATAGAACCGAGATATGGTTTCGAGAGGCTGATTTTACCTGATGAAACCAAGGAGGAGTTGATTTCAGCACTTGCACTTTTAGAAAAGCAAACCTTGATTTACGAGACTTGGAATTTAAGGTCGATTGATCGGGCAGGAAGAAAAGTTGCCTTAAACTTTTTTGGACCCCCGGGCACCGGAAAAACACTTGCTGCTGAAGCAATCGCAGAGAAGCTTGGGAAAAAATTACTAACCATCAGTTACGCGGAGTTGGAGTCTAAATATGTTGGAGAAACACCTAAAAACATTAAGGCTGCATTTGAAAAGGCCGCTTTAAGCAACTCGGTTCTTTTCTTTGATGAAGCCGATTCAATTCTTGGAAAGCGATTAACCTCGATTACTCAATCAGCCGACCACGGTGTAAACCTGACGCGAAGCACAACCCTCATTGAACTTGATGAGTATGACGGTATCGTGATCTTTGCATCCAATTTAATTCAAAATTATGATTCAGCTTTTTTAAGACGAATGCTTGCCCATATTGAATTCAAACTCCCAACCGCAGAAATGCGCTCAACCATTTGGAAAACTCATTTACCGCCGCAATTGCCAATTGATGGAACGCTAAACTTCGACGCGTTGGCTTATCACTCCGAAAATGCATCAGGTGCTGATATAAAAACGGCAATCTTAATGGCTGCATCGCAAGCCTCAATGCGAGCTTTAGGCATGCAACGTGTGAATCAAGAAGATTTTGAAAAAGCAATAAGATTGATTTTGGAAAAAAAGTCGCTGATCGCCACAAAGATGCTTGAGTAAAGGGGCGGAAATTTCTATGAAGAGTTGGCTTGAAGCAATTTATTTCACCAACAATTGCCATTCTTCTTCTGTCAACACGCGTTTACCTGAAACATTCTGAAGCGAGGCTTCTTTTTCAAAGTAAGCGATTCGTGCTTCGGGTGAAGGGTGTGTCGAGAGGAATGACCCCCAATCAAGGGCATTTTCAGTATTCTTAATTTTTTTGAAAAGGGTTGCTAAGCCGGAGATATCGTAACCGATTGATTTCAAGGTCGTAACCGCAAATTCATCCGCCTCGGTTTCGTCAGCCCTGCTGTAGCTAAGATCAAGCAAACCGCCTGCTTGTTGGATTAAGATTGCAGAGAGGCCTGTGACATCGCCGAAAATCAACGCGTATAGAATTAAAAAAAGTGAAGCACGAGCGACTTTTTTTAGGCTATGTTTTTTATAAATGTGGCCGGCTTCATGCGCAAGAAGTCCTAATAATTCAGGCTCCCGTTCCATCTCTTTAAGAATTCCGCGATAAACAACAATTGTGCCACCCGGAAGTGCAAACGCGTTTTTTATATTCTTTTCAGCGATAACAATCTTAAAATGCCTTGAGCTATCCGGAGAAAGTGAACCCACAAAGGCTTCGCATTTTGACATTAGCGTTTTTGTTGCGAAGGAGGTATCAATCTCAAATTCACTTGAAACCTGCTCATATGCTGCTTTGCCCAAGGCTTCTTCTGCTTCTTGCGGAATCAATTCCGCTACGCCGAGAGAAATCCAATCAATTCCAAGCGTAAAAAATAGTACAATAAAAAGAATGATACTGATACCTATTGCAATAGCAGGTTTGAACCCTAAATCGATGTAATCGCCTTTTCGGGTATAGCCGTAAGTGTTAAGGAGATTGAGAAGTTCACTGTCGTTACAGCGAGCAATCGGGAGCGTTCCATACTCTCGCTTTAGGATTGGAAAATCAAAGAGAATGTCGCCATTAGGGTGGGTTTCGCGAATTCTAAATTCGCCGATAAAAAACTCTCGCTCGAATGTGTTGGATTTAACCCAAAGTCCTGAGCGGCTAAGCCTTGCCGAGACACGCTCAACAGGGCTGCTTTCACTGACTTGAAAATAAAGCGACGATTCCCAAATCCCTTCTCGAATCATATCCTTCTCTTAAAATTCGATGCCAAGCCGTGCTGGAACTCCTTTATCGAAGTAGTGCTTGACTTTTCGCATTTCGGTAATGAGGTCAGCTTTTTCTTCAATTTCCGGCCAAACCTTATGGCCAGAGATCACCAATTCGCAGGGACGCCCTTTCGCTTCATAAAGGGAGATGATTTCCATCAATTCCTCTTCTTTAATCAAATGATAAGCCACGGCTGCAAGACCTTCATCCATAATCAAAAGATCGATTGTGGATTCGCTTAGCAGGCGCTTCGCTTCGGCAAGCCCTCGTTTTGCTTCACGAAAATCTTCATCTTGATTCTTAAATCGAAAAGTACCATCAGGCATCATGCGTTCGCAGCCTGTTGGATAAAGCTCAATTGGATATCCGTCTGTCTTTAATTTTCGAAGAATGAAACGCTCGGAGTAGTGTTCATTTTCGCCGTCAAACCCTTTGTCGAATTGGATAATTGCCACTTTTTTTCCGGCGCCAAGTGCGCGTATGGCAAGGCCCATCACCGAAGTGGTTTTTCCTTTTCCAAAGCCGTAATAAAGATGAATAAAACTCATATGACTGTATTAAAACGATAGTTCATAAATGATTCTTGCATTTCGAGGAGGCATTGGGAATGAGCGAATGATGACATAATTCTCTGAGAAAACGTTTCGAATGTCAGTAATAAGCTTGTGTTTTAGAAACTCGGTCACAAATTCATACGAGAGTGTGATATCAAAAAGAGAATAGGATGGAAGAAAATTTGATTGTGAATTTTCAGGAAGTGAAAATCGATAACCGCTTTGGGACACTGATGAATGCAATGAAAAATTTTGATACTTGAGAAACAAACGCAAATTAAATGAATGAAAAGGAATATAGGGTAGTTGAGAATTAAAAGTAGGGGAATTCTCGGTTTTGTCTTTGACCGATTGATACGAGTAATTGATCTCGATTTCCGATTCAAAAAGTTCAAGTGGAAACACGCGTAAACGGATGCCGGTTTCGATGCCAGTAGAAAGTGATTGCCCGACATTTTGTACCGACCAATTAAACGCATCTCGAGGAATAGATATGATTTTATCATCGGAATTAATAAGATACCCGTCAATATAAGTTTCAAAGTCAAGCTTTGCCGGTTGATAAGCCAAGGCATAGCGAATCCCAAGATTTAATTGGCCAGCAATCTCAGGGCGAAGATTGGGATTGCCGACTCTCGTGAAATAGCGTTCGTTGATACTGGGTAACCTTAAGTTTCGACTGTAAGTCGCGCTGATTTTTAATGTGGTGGTTGGAATCGTATATCCAAGCGATAGAGAATAGGCAAACGCTTGAAAAAGACTTGTATGAGAAGCTGTGATTTCAGTTTCCGTTCGACGGTCACTTAAACTTTGAAATGATAAACTTGTGATGAAGTCAAGGCGATCGAATCGGCTCTGCACGATTATTCCGAGCGTAGCTTGTGAGCGATTGATTTGATCAAATTCCGGAAGCGTGGTAGAAAGAAAATTTTCTAACCAATCGGCACTTAACGAAGCTTCCACCGCTGAAATACCGTTCATAGAGAAAAGGGTTTTGGAGAGCGAACCGCCCCCATACAATCCAATAAGGTTGTACCGATCATCGACACCCCCTGTGACCAATGCATTCGGATCACGAAAAAGCGTTTGATGAAACTCTGCTTTCCCGGAGAGTTTTAGTAGTGCGTCTGTAAATACATCATGTGAATAGTTGAATTGAAGAAATGAATCGATGTTTTTTAACCTTTGAGCCGAATTTTCTTCATTTCCAATAATGGCGGCATTTGGAAGGCCTCGGTCTGAAAGGAATGTAAATGCAGTAAGAGCATAATCGCTTTTGCCCTCGGAAAGAAGGCGATTCTTAAAAAGTTTTGCTTCTATTCGTAGTGATTGAAGATCGGAATTCTGCCGTTCAAAGAGGGTTTGATTTTCAGAAAGGTAAGTGTAGCGGCCACTGGCCGAAATATACTCTGAGGAGAAATTTATTTGCCCAATGTCATTCAAAGACTTTCTGATTTCTCCTCCGAGTCTTTTTTCTCCGAAAGCACCAACAAGCAGTTGAATTTTGCCGGTTGAAAATAGCGTTTTCTTTGGTAAAGGAGAAGATTCTAAATTGAGCACACTGCTTACCGGAAGGGCTATAGCAGGGGAATTAAGAGATTCATTTCCCGCTTGTGAAAGGGAAATTTTTGAAATCGATTGAATCGAAAGTCTTCCCAAATCAATTTGACCCGTTTGGTTATCCGTGAATGGAATTCCATCGTAAAGAACCATTGTGTGATTTGAGGAAAGTCCACGCAGCGATAGGGTTTTGAATCCACCGATTCCCCCATAGTCTCGGAGAAAAGCCCCACGAAAAAAACGAACCGCGTCTGAAACGGATTGAGGTGAAAAGCGCATAAAGTCTTTCGCGGAAAGTTCTTGAAATGGAAGCAGTGATGAAATTTCTTGAGAAAGCCTTGTTTCTTCAACTAACTTTTCCTTTGATTCAAAAGCTTTAAGTGTATCAACCGGTTTCTTAGGCTCACCCACTTGAGCATCAAGGGGGATGTTTAACATCAAGACAAGAAGGAAAAGAGGAACTGTATTTTTCAAAATCACTTTTATTGGTTGTCAAATTTTTAGAGGTAAGTGTGAAAACTTTTTGCTTAAAAGGTAAAACCAATTGCGGAGTAGAATCCTACAAACTCTCTTGAACCGCCAAGTGTAAAACTTAGAACAGAGTTAGCGTCAACAAAAGCAAGCCAGAAACCACCGCCAAAACCGGGATGCCATAAAGACGAGGTTTCATTCTCAAGATAAACACGCCCGGTTTCAGCAAAAGAAATTAGCCCAAAATCGGTAGGAACAATAAAAGCAAATCGAAAAAGCTTTTGCCGCCACTCTGCTGCAAATACTAGAGATTCATTTCCCAAAAAGCGTTGCTGGTCGAACCCTCGAATGCTTCGCTTTCCCCCTACGGAAGCGAGTTCAAAAAACGGCGCATCGCCAATCACCTTTTCATGAGTTGCCCGCATTGCAAAAACATCTCCGCTATTAAACATCGAAAAATAAATTCTCAAATCCGTACGAAACTTTGAAACCCAAGTCCTTGCTCCAAAAATGTTTGGAATCGATGAAAAGGAACTCTCAAATAAAATCCCATTTGTTGGGTTGAGCGTTTGATTTCGGCTATCATAAATCATCGTGGCGTTCGCTTTAAGAAGAAAAAGATCGCGAGAGCCATAAGTATTGGAAATGAAAAGAAGCTTGGTTGTTGCATCGTCCTCGTCCGGTTCTGAGAACACAAATTTACTTTCAAGCCCAATCTTTAACCGAAGTTGATCAAAAAGTTTGAAATAACATCCGTTGTATAAACTATAATGAGTTTGGCGAGCTAAGTAATGCCGTGATTCATCAAGTGAATCAGAAAAAACCGTTTCATTTCCTACGCCATAAAAGCGGATCACTTCAAGCTGAGATGCACGCGCAATGCTTTCAAAGCCGAGGTTTCCCTTTTCACCAAATGCAAAGGGTGAGTCAAAAGTAACATCAAGCACGCCGCGCGTTGTTGATGGTGAATAGGCAGCGGAGATTGAAAGTGAGGATTGGTACGGGATTTTTTGAAACCCATAGGTGATGAGATTGGGCTTATATCCCAAGATGATTCCATATTCAGAAGCATATCGAAACACCAAATCGAACCACCACTGTGAACCGAAATCTCTTGGAGGATTTTTAAAGTTCAAACTATCGAGCGGAAAATCAATAACCTTAATATTGCTTCGGTTCAAATATCTTTTTTCTGACCCAGTGAGAATATCATTTTTTCCTGCGTGGCAAATGGTTTCAACTTTTGCATTGCATTGTATGGAATCCTTTCCACCTTCGGTTAATACTCGAATGCGAATTGGAGTTTGAAACCCGTTGATGCTCACGATATCATCACCTTCTCCTAAATGAATTCGCACTTCGCTCGTTTCTTTTGGATAAAACTGGCGGTAGAAAATAATAGAAGAATCGATGCTGCCATTTTTTTTGAGTCGATACCCCTTAACACGTATGCTGCCGTCGCTTTCGACAAAGATATCAAAGCGTTCTTTTTTTTGGCTTCCGTACACTTCCGCTTCTTCAGCCATCAAGAGGTAATAATCGTCGCTTAAAGACTTTAATTTTTTTCGACGTTCTAATAGCGATGTCAAAATCCATTCCCCTGATTGCTTGTAGATTGTATTGGGTAACATTTTAACAGCAATTCGAATAGAATCTTCTTTAAGGGTTTCAAGGAAGGAGGCCGTTACAGAATCCCACTTCGCTCGAGATAAACTGCCATATAACCGCCGATCCATATATCTGCCCGACCAAGTGGCAAAATTTGCGGAAGGAAAATCAGAACCAAAGCTTTTGATTTGAGGCAAAATCTGGGTGCCAACCCAAGGGAGAATGCCGTCGTATCTTGCAAAGGCTTGATCACGATCTTGGGGAATCGCTTGCCAAGTTTTAATCCCGGTACTCGTTGTAATTCGAGAAAACTTCCATTGCCCCACATGCCGATCCCAGTCCCCCATAAAAACATCAAGAAGCCTTACCCTGAGAAGTGCTGCAGCATCGACCTGATCCTCAGAATCCTTTTCGAGCTTTTTCAAAAGACCAATGGTGTCTTCGATTTTTTCAATTGTTTCAAAATCCTCGCCTTCTCCTTCAAGACCTTTTGGATTCAATTCCAATGTTCCCAAAAGCCCAGCGAACATTGTGCGATACTCTCCAAGGATAGAATCATCGGGCATCACATATAGCTCCGGCGGAGAGGAAAGAATACCCAGCTGTTTTTGAAACGACGATGAAATAAAAATTGAATATGGAAATGAAGCGCTGATTTGATCCTGTACCACATCGGCAGCAAGCCCGAGTCGAAGCTCTTCTGACAAGACTTTTTTCGGATCTTTATTCAACGAGCGAAATTTGTATCGAAGACCGTTTGCTCCAATAAAATGAAGGGTTTTGGTTTGTAAACCACCACCAAGCTTAAGTGGTCTTAATCCTCCGGAAAGGGTATCAAGGCGAAGAACTTTTACCCACAAAGGGGTTCCCCAAGCCAAACGCCAATGGCTTCCTAAGAAAAACTCTCCAAACCCAGAAATGGAATAATCAGGCGAAGCCGCAAGATACAAGGAGTCAACGCGTGACTGAGCCTTCGTGACGCCTAAAACAGGAATTAGAAAATGCGTAATGCAAAGTAAAAAGATGAAACGAACTGCGGTTCGAAAGGCGGTTGTTTTTTTCACGTGAAATTGTATTCAATTCACATCAATTGAATTTGATATGTATAGACAAATTTATGACATTTCTTTTACTCCTTCCCGACAACTTCAAATCCCTTTATCCGCAAATTGGATTGTCTTTCAATAACAATCTAAACCAAAGAAAAAATGAGAAATCCAATGAGTTCATCGAAAAGGAAACAAGTTTTCCATTCTTTATTCGCCAGTTTTGCACTTGCCTTAATTCTTGGCAGCCTTTCTGCCTTATGGTTAAGTTCCTGTGAATCAAAAGAAGAAGAACCGATCGTAACAAGAAAGGCTGTAGAAATTGAAGGTACGGCAACTGTTCCTCCCCCCCCGATTCTGACGGAAATTCCTCCGGCACCTCCATCCGGAAGTCAGGTTCAAGAAACACAATCGATGGGCATTGCAGAAGGTGAAGAAGATTTAGGTTTTTCATCTGTTGATGGCATATCAAGTCAACCCGCAATGGGAATGGGCGGCTTAAGTACCACTATTGGCTTAGGGGGGGCAAAAGGTTCAGGCCAAATAGGATATTCCCGAAAAATGGCAATGCAACAAGGGCAAAAGTTTAATACTGAAAATTATTCACCTATTGCAGAAAATGGATTTAAGGAGACGATAAATGATCCGCTTTCTACTTTTAGCATCGATGTCGATCGCGCTTCATACAGCAACATTCGCCGCTTTATCGAGATGGGTTCAAAACCACCGAAGGATGCCGTGAGAATTGAGGAAATGGTCAATTACTTTTCTTATGATTACCCTCAACCAAAAGAACATGACCCGTTTAGCATTTCAACAGAGATCTCTGACTGTCCTTGGAACAAAGAGCACAAGTTGCTTCACATCGGTTTGCAGGGGAAGAAAATTCCAACACAATCCTTACCTCCTTCAAATTTGGTTTTTCTCTTGGATGTGTCAGGCTCAATGGAAGATGAAAACAAATTGCCTTTAGTAAGATCATCAATAAAAATGCTGGTTGAAAATCTGAGGGAGGAAGATTTGGTCTCGATTGTTGTCTATGCCGGGAGTGCCGGCGTTGTACTTGAACCAACTTCAGGAAGTCAGAAGCGTAAAATCACGGAATCCCTTGATCGCTTGCAAGCCGGCGGGTCAACAGCCGGAGGCGAAGGAATTCAATTGGCATATAAACTTGCCAAACGAAATTTCAAACCTAACGGGAATAATCGAGTCATACTAGCGACCGATGGTGATTTTAATGTCGGTGTATCAAGCGATGGCGATCTTGTTCAAATGATTGAGGCAAAAAGAAAGGAAGGCATCTTTCTAACCGTTCTCGGTTTTGGAATGGGAAATTATAAAGATTCAAAACTTGAACTTTTGGCAAATAAAGGCAATGGAAATTATGGCTACATCGATCGGCTCTCGGAGGCTAAAAAAATGCTTGTTTCTGAATTTGGTGGTACACTATTCACGATAGCGAAGGATGTGAAGATTCAAATTGAGTTTAATCCTGCAAAAGTGGCCTCCTATCGATTAATCGGATATGAAAATCGCCTTTTGAATAAAGAAGATTTTAATGATGATCGTAAAGATGCCGGGGAAATCGGTGCAGGACATACCGTAACAGCACTTTATGAGATTGTTCCTCTAACAGGAAAACGTGAAGGGACTTCCCCGAAAGTTGATCCTTTGAAGTATCAAACGAATGGGGTTGTGAAGAATGAGAATATCAGTGTGGAATGGGCAACCGTGAAATTTCGCTACAAAGCACCTAATGGGGAAGTCAGTCAACTAATTGCTAGGTCAGTCACCGGAAAACCCGTTGAGTTTGAGGCGGCATCTGAAAATCTTCGGTTTGCGTCAGCAGTTGTAATGTTTGGAATGCAATTAAGAGACTCCGAATTCCTTGGAACCACGAGCTCAGAATCGATTGTTCGAATTGCAAAAAATGCAACAGGCGTTGATCGCGAAGGGTATCGAAAAGAGTTTTTACGACTCGTTAATTTGGCTCACAGCTTTAGGGTTCAATCGGTATCAAGAGGAGAAGAATAAATGGATTAAGAAACTAAAAAAGCCCGTTATTCGGGCTTTTTCAGTTGATGACATTTTTCTTAATAATTTGAAATTGAATTGTAGAATTTAGCGAGTTCGGCTGCGAAGCCCTTTGTATCCTCAAGCATTGGTAAATGGCCAAGATTTGAAAATCGGCTAAAAGCAGTTCTTGCGGAGCTTTTTGTTGAACGTACTTGAAAGAGTGTTGTCATCCCTTCGGGTGGAATCGTTTTATCTTCATCACCAACACATAAATGCATTGGTGCCTCATATTGAATCAGATGTGATTCATATAAAGCAAGAATTTTAGGGTCAAGCGATGCCATTCCGACAGCAACAGTTGTATCGCTATCGGTATTCATAAAATCATTTACTACAATCCGCTCATATTGTTGTGGAATTGGTTGAGAGGTCGCTTTGCGAATAAAAGACTTTTGGAAGAACTCAAGATTAAAGAGCCATTTGAGCGAAATGCTTGTATTAATAAATGCACTAAGAATGCTCATTTGGATTGGGCTATACTTAAAAATGCCGCAAGCTATGATGGTTAAGGAATCTGTTTTAGACTTTAACCTTCGTTGCTGAAGCGCATAAGGAATTCCCGCTGCAATTATCGAACCCATTGAATGACCTACAATATGAAGTGGCGTGGATACTCCCAATTGTAATGATTCGATTAAATCGCACGATTCATCGATGAAATCAGAAATTTGAATTTTTTTATCTGAGTTCTGTACCGATTTTCGTCGCGTGGAACCGGTTCCACTATGGTCATGCGTAATAAAGCGGAATGGTGCCTTGAGAAAATTTGGTAGCTCTTGACATAAAGGTTGCCAATACTGAGAGGATAACGCCCATCCGTTAACAAATAATATGGTCGGCTGAGAGGTCGAACCGGCCTTATCGGAAAGTGAATCGGAGTAATAGAGCTCCGTTCCGTTTAGCGATAAGAAGCTCATCGTAATTTTTTTATTTCAAACGCGCTTCCAAAGAGCGTTGAAAATCAAGAAAAAGAAATTGATATAGTACAAGCGGAGTGCTTTTGAATCAAATGCTTTTGATTCCATTGAATCAAAAATACCTTTCCAACGCCAGTACCAAAAGTCAGTGATGTAAAAGAGGAAACCCATCGTGTTGTTCAATTTGGTTTAACGAAAGAGTACTATTTTGATCGCAATTGAAAAAACTCGACCTAGATAAAATTATAATTCAATTTAACCTTTCAAACGGGAAAAATGGGGGAAAAGATTATGCTGAAATCCAACGAAAGTGGTAAGCGTCTGTAGGCACTTTAATTCTTTCTGAAATTTTTTCTAATCTCAGTGGCAAATTCATCACAAAGTCTCGTGCTTTTTCAGCTTCCGCATCCAAGCCGGTAATTGCGTCGATCTTCCAGCGTTCTAAATGATATTTGAGGATATCAATGTAATCGGTTGAAGTGTAAACCCCAAGGCGCTGCGCAGAGTCGCTAAAATGTTTGAAGGTTTCGCCAGCACCGCCGCCCAATTCGCGCATAAAGTGTGCAGGCATAACAATCTTCTTTCGCATCATATCCGCAAATGCCAACATCATTTCATTAGGGTCAACCTCAAAGATTTTATCGGCAAAAAAACTATAAGCTCTTGCATGTCGATTTTCGTCTGAAGCAATCATTCCACAAATCTTTGCAAGCAATTCATCACCTTCTTGTTTGGCTAAAGAAGCAACTCTTCGATGCGAGATATTTGTGGCCATTTCTTGAAAGGAGGTATAGACAAAATTGCGATATGGGTCTTGCCCGGTTTGAATATTAAAGCCATCTGCAATTAAGTATTGTGTGGTCGTTTCAACCTCACGCATATTAATTCTGCCGCAATAGGTTAAATATTTATTCAAAGCATCTCCGTGGCGATTTTCTTCTGCTGTCCAAGAGCGAGTCCATTTAAGCCAAGGGCTTTCATAATCATTTTCACGAGGTGAAATACCTTCTGCAGCGTAAAGCCAAGATTCGTAAGTAGGTAAAGCCTCTTCAGTGATTGTATCCCCAATTAAAACGGCTAAGAAGTCGTTCGAAAAAGACTTTGCTTTGTCTTGAATATCTTTGATCGATTCAAAAAAGTTGCCTGAGGTAGAGTCGGGTAATAACTCGGAGGGTTGCCAGTTGCTGTCAATGGGACGAAGATACTCACCAAGAACGCCCTCAACGGTCTTCTCCAAATGTTTCATTACTTCTAATCTACTCATACTGCAAAAGTTTAAGATATTTATTCAGGTAAACTCAAATATAAAGAACTTTTCAATGAATTTTTTAACACTTCCTTAATCTTTGCCACCTTTCCCTTAAAAGAGTGATTTGAAGAATTAGGATGGGCATAATAAGGTCTTGATTCATAACAAGAAAAAGGAAATTTTCAATTTTATATAATGTTGAAGCGGCTTTCTTATCTTTGGCGCTTCTTAGTTTAATAACCCGCGGTTACAAGCGTTTCAAGTAATGATATGATTAGAGCCCTTTTAGGGATTTTATCCTTTTTGATTGTTTACTTCAATTTTGCTGCACCAAGTTTCGCTCAACCCGAGTCTTACAGTCATCCTGAACTAAAATGGAAAACCATTACCACGAAGCACTTCACCGTTAGCTTTCATGAGGGTTCGGAAAGAAGTGCACAACTCACGGCGAAAATCGCGGAAGAAATTTATGGACCGATTACTTCTTTATATGGTTTTGCGCCACAACGCGTGGATATCATCATAAAAGACACCGATGATTACTCAAACGGGGGCGCATATTTTTTTGAAAATAAAATTGAATTATGGGCACCGGCATTGGAGTTTCATCTAAGGGGTCAACATGATTGGTTAAGAAATGTGATCACTCACGAATTCACGCATATCGTCACACTCAATGTCGCATTTAAGTATGGGCGATTAATTCCCGCTTTCTACTTTCAAGTTTTCGGTTACGAAACCGTACGCCGCCCCGATGTGCTGTATGGTTTTCCAAATATTCTCGTTTCTTATCCAATTGCTGGGCTTAATGTTCCTTTTTGGCTTGCAGAGGGCGTTGCACAATATCAAAGAAGTGAACTTTCTTATGAAACTTGGGATAGCCACCGGGATATGATTCTCCGTACTGCAACGCTTGAAGGAAATTTTTGGAATCTCGATGAGATTTCGAATTTCATTGTCAAATCAGGGTTTGGAGGAGAATACGGATACAATTTTGGTTTTGCGTTCACGCGTTTTTTAGCAGAGCGATATGGCGAGTCTAAGTTAAAAGTTCTACTTAAAAATTTCAGCTCCGTTGCCACTCTGAATGTTCATCGAGCGCTCGAGGAAACGTATGGGAAAAGCTCTGATCTGATTTATCGGGAGTGGAAAGAGTACACCGAAAGAAATTACCGCGCTTCTGTTTCTGAAATTTTGAAAAAAGAAGTAAAAGGAAAACAATTAGAATTGGATGGAACATTTCTTTCCCCTGTTTATTCACACAATCGCGATACCCTGTTTTATATCTCCAATAATGGCGCTGACTTTGGGGGTTACGGTCTCTATGCACTTCCAATAGATACGCTTTCAAAAGTAAGAAGCGAAACAAGTTTATCACCCACAACGCTTCACCAATTGGTCAATATTTGGGGGTCCACAGAGGGTCATGAAAAGCAAACACATGCGGCTTCTTGCAGATTTTGCGGATATCATTATTCTGAATCTCAATTGGCTATTGGCGTAGATTCAAGAATTACATTAAGCCCCGACGGAAGAAAATTGTATTACTCAAAGTATGTCGGGACTGACTTTGAAATTCAACGCTTCAACGATCTCTTTGAATTCGACTTAGCAACTAAAGAAGAAAAGCGACTTTCAAAACAAATTCGCGTTGAAACACCTTTTCCCTCAAAGGATGGGAAGCGATTACTCGGCATTCATCAAAGTGATGGCACAATGAATTTGGTGGAAGTCGAGTTACCAACGAGCGATACACTTGTTACGCCCCGTGGTGTGAAGTTTTTAACTTCAATGAAATCGGGCGAGCAGCTTTATCAGCCGATTTATGCACCGAATGGCAGTGATGTCATTGTCGCACTTGGAAAAAGAAATAGGCGGCAATTAGTGATGTGGAATCGCGAAACGGGAACAATGATGCCACTCGTGAAACCGTTCACACCTACCGATCCAACGGATGAAAACTTAGATGAACGTGATCCAAATCTCACGACGGATGGATTGAATTTGATTTTCTCATCGAATCGGGGAGGGATATTTAATCTGTATGAATATGAATTTTCAACCGGCAACACGCGACAATTGACAAACGTTACAAGCGGTGCTTTTATGCCGTCTTACGGTGAAACTGGAAAAGTGGCATATTCACATTTTACATCAAAGGGTTATAAACTTGCTTTTTTAGAACAGAAAAAAACCGATGCCGGATCACCATCGCTTTTTGATTCAAGATACATCGTCAATCCTATCCGAATTATTCCCGATTCAGGCGCATCCCCTTTGGGTTTGAGCGATGTTATAGTTCGAGACTTGAATCAGTATAACGATTCTATTCCACCCTCTTTCGAATCAAAAGAGTATTCAAAAATTTTTACACCACCGATGATTTTGCCTTTGGTTCGTTTTGATGCTTATGCCAAAACAAAAGGAACATTGGCTGCCGATGCTTGGAGAGCCGCGAAGTTCGGGATTGCATTTAACTCAGCCGAAGCATTGGGAAATCTGAATTTGAGTGGATTAATTACTATTGCTCCCGGTTCATCAGTTAGTGGCGGTTCAGAGGGAATTGCCGGACTTTTAGAATTGGAGCGAGACGCATTCTTTTCTTTGGAATACAGTGATAAAAACTTTCTACCTGCGTCGATGTTGCCTAAGTTCAATTTGGATATTTTTCATCTTACCCGAAATATTCAAGACGGAGCGAAAATTGGCGGTTATCTCTCAGACTCAAGTCCGCTTGATAGTGCAAACGCAAATGTGTTTTTTGGATTAACTCAATATGAACTATCAACCCGTTTTAGAATTCCAATACAAAACGCGCTCTTTCAAGCAAGTAACTTTAGACTCTCATTTGCACTGAGTCCTTATAATTCAAAAATCGGTTCGTTCTTTTGGGAGCCATTGGGGCAACGGATTACAGCAAGTTCGGAAACATACTTTATAGGAAGAACAGCGTCGTTTATTTGGAACTTGGATTGGAGAATTCGCTCGCTCACATCAACCATAAATCCAATTGGGTTTCTATCAAGAATTCGTGTGGATTATGAAGACAGTAAACTTCAACGAGATATTACCTTCAATGAATCAACCGGAACTTTTACACCGGTCTATCAAAATTATCAATTCTTTCGGGTAACCGCTGATTGGAATTTTCACTTTCCATTACCAACTTGGTCAAATGAATTCAATCATTCATTAACCATAAGGCTTTTTTCAGCAGCAAATTTTACAGCCCCTACCGATTTCTTTTTTCAAAATTTCATCTCGGGCCTTTTAGGAATGAGGGGCTATGAGTTTTATGCCATTGGAGGTGATAAAGCTGCATTCCTGCATGCCGAATACCGAATTCCGCTGGCGCAGCATCTTGATATGCAGTTCTTCCAGTTTTATTTCGATCGGCTTTATCTCTCTACTTTTTTTGATATTGGGAATGCTTGGAATGGAAATACGATACCATCTCCAAATACTTGGAAAAAAGACATTGGATTTGAATTGAGACTTGAAGCACCCTCATTTTACTTATTCCCAACGCGCATCTTTATAAGTGGTACTTATGGCATCGACCGATTCACCGAACCCGTCAGACAAGGCTTCTTTACTCAAGATGGCAGCACGGTGATTATCTATGGCGGCGAGTGGCGGTTTCATTTAGGAATACTATTTGATTTCGATTTCCTCGCAGAGCGAACAGGAATATTCAGAAATCCTTAATTGAAATCATTTGATAAGATTCAATTAAATCATGTTCTACTTCGGTGAAAAGGCTTATATTTACTGCTTAATGCCAAGTTTTAAATGATACCACAATTCATATTTCATGATACAAAACGCGAAGCAGTTGTTAATTAGAAATAAGCTTTTTTATTCGTTCTCTCTATTCATTATTGGGGTATTTTTTTCAGCGATTTTAGTCGGTTTTATAGATTCACTTCTCGCCCAATCAACATTGAAGACTGGAACAAAACCAGATACGAGTTTCACGGCAACTGCGGTTCCATATAGTGATTATATAGCCTTTGATTCATTATTTGTAACCGGTCAACTTGAACGACTTATTGCGAAGGATACTTCAAAAACGGAAGAGGAAATTTTTGTTGATAATGAAGAAATCTCGGCTGAACAATTTGCAGACCGGTTAGAACACTTGCGAGATCTTTATGATTTTGTTTCGAATTCAACCTATTCTCATCAATCAATTCGAGATTCTTTAATTCTCTCCGTTAGCATCATTTCAGAAATGATGGAAACAGAAGGGGTTGAGGAAGATTTTGAATTTTCAAGAGTTGCCTATTTCTTACTTCAATCTTATTACGAACGCGTAAAAAAATTAGAATTTCTTGATAGCGATAACCCCGTCCTTTCAATCCACGAAAAGCTTTTCGGGACACCCAATAATGAGATAAATGTAGATGAAAAACTTTTTCAAGGTATTTTTCTTCCAAAAACAAAAATCCCCATTACGCTCAATGCAGAAGTAAAACGGTTTATCATTTATTTTTCTACCGTTCATCGAAAGCACTTTGAACGCTACCTCTCAAGAGCCTCCTATTATTTCCCTACCGTCGGAAAATATATCAAGGAAGTTGGTGCACCTCAGGAACTTTTGTATTTAAGTTTGGTTGAAAGTGGTGTAAATCCGCATGCCAAAAGCCGCGCTAGCGCTGTCGGAATGTGGCAGTTTATGAAGGGGACGGGAAGGCTCTACGGGCTTTCAGGGAATCAGTGGTTTGATGAACGGAGAAATCTTGAAAAATCAACACGCGCCAGTGCAAAACACTTAATCGATCTCTACAACATTTATGACGATTGGTATCTCGCGCTTGCTGCTTACAATGCGGGACCCGGAAAGATTAATCGTGCAATAAAACGTGCAAAAGAAAAAAACTTTTGGGCAATCAAAAAATATATTCGCCGCGAAACCCGCGAATATGTGCCTCGCTTTATCGCCGCTTCAATTATTGCGCTTAACCCGGAGCGCTTTGGATTTCAACCGATGAATTATGCAGAACCAATGAAGTATGACGAGGTTGAAGTCAATGCATGCTTGAGTTTTGAAGTCATTTCAACTTTTACCGGAATTAGTGTCGATAGTCTTGAGTTTTTTAATCCTGAACTTACCAAAAAAATGACCCCTCCAGCGCTGAAAGGGTATAAGCTGAAAGTCCCATTCGGTAAGGGGAAAGAAGCCAAGGAAATGATTGCCGCCATTCCCGAAACCGAACGAAGTTACCATATCCCGTTTAAGGCAAAACGTGAAGAAAGCATTAAAACCATCGCAAAAAAATATGGGGTTTCAGTTCCATATCTGATGTCGTTTAATTCGCTCAAGACTGATAAAATCAAGAAAGGGGCGGTAATAATGATTCCTGCAAACGAAATCACGTTTACTTCATTAAATGTTACGCCAAAAGATCTCTCTGACGATAGCCGTGAAAGAAGAAGCACAAGGCGTTATCGCAAACGAAAAACAAGAACTACGAAAACTTCACCCTCGGTCATCAAAAAAGTAAGTTTGAGATAACAATCATTCATTGTTCAAAAGGGCACTACAAGTGCCCTTTTGAATTTTTAGAAATTTCAATATGAATTTTCAATGACTAAACCATCGCGAACAATGAAATGTACTTTAACCTTCGTGCTTTTTTTCACTGCAATTCTTCTTCATGCCCAACCGAAACAAGAGAATGAATCGATTGCCGCGAAGACTGCGCAAATGACTAAACTTCCGGGTCTTTTCAATTTGTATTGGGAGTCAAAGCAAGGAAAACTTTGGATGGAAATCGAACATTTTGAAAAAGATATTCTTTACTATTCATCTTTACCGGTAGGTGTCGGGTCAAATGACTTGGGCTTAGATCGAGGTCAGTTGGGAAGCGAACTTGTTGTGCGATTTCAAAGAATCGGGAATAAAGTGTTATTGATTCAACAGAATTTGGAGTACCGTGCAATTACCAAAGACTCCTTAGAATTAAAAGCAGTTGAGGAATCGTTCGCGAAATCAGTCATTTGGGGTTTCGAAGTTGCCTTAGAAGAAAAAGGTAGAATTCTTGTAGATGCCACGCAATTTTTTATGCGCGATGTACACGGGGTCGCTCAAGCAATGCGCCGTTCAAGACAAGGCGCATATCAAATCGATATCTCAAAATCGGCTTTTTACTTGCCAAATACGAAGTCGTTTCCAAATAACACAGAGGTAGAAACCATTTTAACTTTTGTCGGCTCAGAACCGGGGGGATATCTCAGAGAAGTTGTTCCAACACCCGAAAATGTGACGGTGCGAATGCATCACTCGTTAGTTCTACTCCCAGATATCAACGCGTCAAATGCATATAAACCAAGAGCGTTTGATCCTAGGGCAGGGTATTTTCCGATGTCTTATATGGATTTTGCGACACCAATTGATCAATCAATTCGAAAGAGATTCATCACGCGTCATCGCTTAGAAAAGAAAAACCCAACAGAGGCAAAAAGCGAAGCCCTCAAACCCATTATTTATTACTTGGATTCCGGAACACCTGAACCAGTTCGTAGTGCCTTGTTGGAGGGTGCACGATGGTGGAATGAAGCATTTGAAGCCGCAGGATTTATCAATGCATTTCGAGTTGAGTTACTCCCTACCGATGCCGACCCAATGGATGTTCGGTATAACGTGATTCAGTGGGTTCACCGGTCTTCACGAGGCTGGTCTTATGGCGCAAGCATTACCGACCCACGTACCGGTGAAATTCTAAAAGGAAAAGTAACCTTAGGTTCGTTGAGGGTTCGACAAGATTATCTGATTGCTGAGGCTTTTTTATCACCTTACTCAACTTCCAACACCATCTCGTCTGAAATGAAGCAAATGGCTCTTGCGAGGCTTCGCCAACTCTCCGCTCACGAAGTCGGTCATACTTTAGGATTGGCTCATAATTACTTTTCAAGCATAAGAAATAGATCTTCTGTAATGGATTATCCGCACCCTTATATCACGCTTAAAGATGGGAAAATTCGATTTGATAGTGCTTATTCAATTGGGATTGGAGAATGGGACAAAATTTCAATCCGATATGGATACGAATCCATTCCATCATCAAAAGATGAAAAAAGTGAACTCAAAAAAATTATAACGGAGGGAATCAAGGCAGGTCAACTATTCCTCACCGACCAAGATGCAAGGCCATTTTCCAGTTCACACCCGCTAGCACATTTGTGGGATAATGGTTCAAACCCTGCCGACGAATTAAAACGATTGCTTCAAGTTAGAGAAGTTGCTCTTCGTCAGTTTTCAGAATCTGCAATCCAAATGGGTGAACCGCTCAGCAGACTTGAAGAACCGCTTGTTCCGCTTTTTTTAGCCCATCGTTATCAAGTTGAAGCTTGTGCAAAATTAATTGCAGGTGAATCTTATTCATTTAAGCTAAGAGGCGATGACTCCCACGAGTTAAAAATTGTTCCGAGAAAAGAGCAACTCGCGGCTTTGGAGTCACTGCTTTTGTCTCTTGAACCAAAAGCATTAACGATTTCAGAATCAATCTTAAAATTGCTTCCCCCGCAAGCCTTTGGATATAACCGAACAAGGGAATATTTCCCAAGAAAAACCGGCGACTCCTTCGATCCCGTTTCAGCTGCCGAGGTATCTGTCAATCATGTTTTCGCTCTGCTTTTGAATGAAGAGCGGCTGACACGACTCGTGCAGTTTCATGCTCGAAATAATGAGAACCCTTCTCTTCTTGAAGTTTTGAATCTCACCCAAAAGTTTATCTGGGATAGGGAGTTGAAAGAAGGGCTTGAAGCAGAAATCGGAAAAATGATTCAATCCAATTACATCATTCATTTAGGAAAAATCCTTTCGAATGAAACGGTTTCTACTCAAGTAAAGGCTGAAATTCGATTTCATTTACTTGGTCTTAAGGCGAGTATCTCGAAAAAAAACAAACGAAATGGAAAGTTTGAAAGCCATCAACAGTATGCACTGTTCATGATTGAACAGTCGTTAAAAGGTGAATTGAAAACAGGGTCACAGGTTTTACCTCAAATTCCACCCGGTCAGCCTATCGGAATTTTTGATTATCAAGAGGGTTTCGGATGTCACTTAAGCGAGAGAAACTAATTGGAACGAAATTTCAAAGGGAAGGATTTTATACAGTGCCGTTTTGGTCGTTTCCAAAATAGCGATGTTGTTGTCTTCACTAACAAAAATGAATGAAACTATGTCAGAAATCAGAGGCGGAGTAATCACACAGGTTCTTTACAGTATTGGCGTTGTTGTTGATAGTTCACTTGATGCCGTTACTTCAGGTGTTGAAAAGGTTTTCAATGGTACGGGGGAAACGATCAATAAAGTCGTTGATTCCATCACAAAACCTTCAACCCCTTCAAAATAATTTCAAGTGTTAATTCGGTTATGAATCCCGCTCAAGGCGGGATTTTTTTTTGGATTATTTTTGCGTTCTTAGAGTTGCTCTTGGAATGAAAGAAGTTTTTGTAACTTAAAATCAATTTATAATCTCATTGAAATGTCAGAAGTTGAACTTCGAAAAATAATTGATTTAGCTATTGAAGAGCTTGGGGATAAAGCCACCAAAGAAAATGTTGCTGCGGTAGTCACAGAAGTGATAGAATCTTATAAACGTGGGGCGCCTCAAGTGGCTCTTTCGGTTGAAAGAGAATCATCAGTATTTCATAACCCCTCTTCAGGGCGAATGATTGTGACAGCATTTGGCAAAAATTCACCGGGAATTGTGAGTGTGATAACCACCGAACTCGCTAAATACCAATGTGATTTGCAAGATGTCTCTCAAAAAATTATGCAAGATCTTTTCACTCTCATTATGCTTGTTGATATTTCAAAATCAACGACAGACTTTCAGACACTCAAAAAAAACTTAAACGAAAAAGGTGCTGCAATCGGTGTTCAGGTATTTGTTCAACATGAAGATATTTTCCGCGCAATGCACCGCGTCTAACCAATGAAAAAACACGAAACACGATTAAGGGTTCGCAGTTACGAACTCGATTTTTTTGGGCATGTCAATAATGCTGTTTTTCTCAATTATTTGGAATTCTCAAGGGTTGAATTTATGCGCTCTTTGGGAGTAACGTTTGAAGAGTTTTACAGAATCAAGCAATTGCCTGTGGTGGTTAATGTAACTATCAATTACAAACGCCCCTGCCTTCTTGATGATGAGATACTTGTTACTACCGCCGTTTCAAAAGTTGGAAATTCTTCTTTTACCATTCATAGTGAAGGGTATAATGTGACCGATGGGAACCAACTTGCTTTTGACGCCGATGTCACATTGGCGATGATGGATACCGAAAAAGGATCATCTTCGCCGTTGCCCGATATGTTACGAGAAAAATTGAATTCTGTAACGTGGTCTCAAAGTTAAGCAAGGAAGCAAATGAAGATTTTTGTTCTCAATGGGCCAAACTTAGGGCGGCTTGGGCATCGCGAGCCGGAAATTTACGGTACTGAAACACTTTTAGATATTGAGAAATCGCTTCGTGATTCATTTCCGCAAGTGGACATACTTTTTTTTCAAAGCGAATATGAAGGAGCATTGATTGAAAAAATATACGAAGCCGTAGATAAAGATAAGGTCGATGCCATAATTTTGAATCCCGGAGCACTGACGCATTATAGCATTGCTTTGAGAGATGCCATTTCATCAATAAAAGCGCCGCTCATCGAAGTACATCTTTCAAATGTTTTTGCAAGGGAATCGTTCAGGGCGCATTCAGTGATTTCTCCGGTTGCGAATGGTGTTATTTCAGGATTCGGTTCCTATAGTTATCATTTAGGTGTTTTGGCCGCTATGAAAGCGGCTTTAAAAGTGACTAAACCTTCGAGATTAACCAATTAAGTGATTCTATGACAATGGAATTATCATCTGACTTAAGATCAATTCAAGAAACCCGTTCCTTACTCCTTCGGGCGAAAGAGGCGCAAAAAATCTATAAAGAGTTTTCACAAGTCGATGTGGATAGAATTGTGAGTAAAATGGCGGAGCGAGGTTATGAAGCACGGGAAAAATTGGCAAAGTTGGCCGTTGAAGAAACAGGTTTCGGTAGAGTAGAGCATAAAGTATTAAAGAATATTGTCGGTACAAAGCGACTTCATGACTACATCAAAGACATGAAAACTTGCGGTATTATTCGCAAAACGCACAACGAAAAAATTTGGGAAGTGGCAACGCCTATGGGTGTAGTTGCAGCGTTGATACCTACGACCAACCCAACAAGCACAATGATGTATAAGGCTATCATTGCTCTAAAATCAAGGAATGCAATCGTTGCGTCTCCCCATCCGCGCTCGATTCGCTGCACGCTCGAAGCCGCTCAAATTATGAGCCAAGCCGCTAAAGAGGCAGGAGCTCCAGATGGATTGGTAAACTGTATCTCTCTACCTACCCAAGAAGGAACAAGTGAATTAATCAGGCATGAAATCACAAGCGTCATATTAGCCACCGGCGGCTCAGCGATGGTTCGTGCCGCTTATTCTTCCGGTAAACCGGCTTATGGTGTCGGTCCCGGAAATGTGCCTGCATTTATTGAACGAACAGCCAATGTGGCAAAAGCAGTCGCCGATATACTTTTTGGGAAAACATTTGATAACGGCACACTGTGTTCCTCAGAGCAATCCATTGTGTGCGATTTGCCCATAAAATCAAAAGTGATTGCGGAACTAAAAAAACGTGGAGCCTATTTTGTATCGAATGAGGAAAGAGAACGACTCGAACGCTATATGTTTCCAAAGGGTCTTAATCCTGAAGTAGTGGGCAAGCCCGCAACATTCATCGCTGAACGAGCCGGCATAGCGGTTCCATCAGAAACCACAGTTCTGATTGCAGAGATTGGCGGAGTCGGAAAAAAACATCCACTCTCTTCTGAAAAGCTTTCGCCTGTACTTTCATTTTTCACGGAAGATGGTTGGGAAGCAGGATGTAAAAGAAGTATCGAGATTTTAGAGTTTGGTGGAATCGGTCATTCACTTGCCGTGCATACCGAAAACCCAATGGTAATCGAGCAATTTGCTTTACACAAACCGGCGCATCGCATCCTTATCAATACGGTTTCAGCCGTTGGTGCTGTGGGTTACACCACCGATCTCCCACCTGCAATGACGCTTGGTCCCGGAACCATTGGCGGTTCAATTACTACTGATAATATTACCCCGATGCATCTCCTAAATATTAAGCGCGTTGCATTCGAAACTCACCCTGTCAATGACACTAACGGGAATTTTATTCCTCAAGATGGCGAGTCTTCTTCAAAGAAAAATGAGTCTGAACCAATAGTGAAACGCTATGATTTTGCTGCCAAAGAAGGGCACTCGTTTATGGCGGAAATCGAAGCAAGAATTCGCGAAAAAGCAGGAAACAAAGCGTCGCCAATGATGAGCGGTTATAAAAGCTCAAAGCCAAATGGAAAGCAGGAATCAAAAGATTTATCAAAAGCAAAAAATGATTCTATGAAATCAGCGGTTCTCTCTGATGCTGAGATAAATGACTTAATCAATCAATTCAAAAAGAAGTAGTTTATGAAATCAATTTTCTTTCGTGGGTTTTTCGCATTAATCATTGCATTTACACTTGTCTCTTGCAATAAAAAAATTGATCGTACTGAAACTCAAAAGGGAGTTCATGAGGGCACACGAAATGGCACTGAAGGGGGAGCATCCATTTCAGGAAGTGTAAACGACGCCGCCGGAATTGACCCTATTACACAAGCGGCGCTTGATCAGGATTCGACAGCGCGGATTTTCTATGCGCAAATTGCAGCAAAAAAGGAGAGGGGAACAAAGGCAGAACAGGTTTCTTCGTTGATGGAATTTGCAGATTATATGATGTTTCAAGCACAGGTCCCTCCGAGAATTAAATACAGACCTGCTCTGAAAGCATATCGAGAAGTATTGGCATTAGACCCCTCAAATTCAGATGCCGCTAAAAACAAAAAGCAAATCGAAGATATTTATGCACAAATGGGTATTCCGATTCCACAAGATTAACTTCTAATTATGAAATCGGTGCGGCGGGGAGGATCAACACAAAAGTACTCCCTTTGTTCTTCCCGTCGCTTTGCGCAAAGATACTGCCCCCGTGAAGTTCAACCAGTTGCTTTACAATCGCAAGTCCCAAACCGGTCGAGCTTTCTCCTCCTGTTGGTCTTGCAGAAAGTTTTGAAAATTTTCCGAAAAGCCTTTTCGTGTCTTCCTCCGTAAGCCCAAGTCCCTCATCTTTTACTTTGATAACGATTTTTCCTTCTAGACGCTCGGCAGAGACCCAGATTGATTTTTGAGGGTTTGAATACTTGATTGCATTTGAAATGAGGTTATCTAAAACTTCATGCATACGCTCGAGATCAATATCTGCAAAGAGATTGCCTTGAAATGAAGAAGTTGAAAGCGTAAGGTTTAATTTTTGTCCCTTTTTTTCAGCATTTGGAAGATTCTGTTCAATGACTTGTGAAAGGAGTAAACCCAAGTCTGTGTTTACTTTATAAAGCTCGAAGGTTGGGGATTCGATGTTGGCAAGGTTAAGGACCTCGTCAATGATTCTGATCATACGTACAGTTGATGACTGAACAACTCGGCTCATTCGGTTAATATCTTCATTCGCAGATTTGTGTTCTCCAATTAAACTTGAAAATCCTAAAACGGTTTGTAATGGGTTCTTTAAATCATGCGCTGCAATATTCAGAAACTCTGTTTTCATGATACTCGCCTCTTCAGCACGCAAGCGTTCGCGTTCTGCAAACACAACGGCTTCATTGAGTTGGGCATTTTTTTCTGAGAGTGTTAATTCTGATCGCTTTTTGATTACAAATTGTCTGTAAATCAAAATCACAACAACAATGGTAAGAATAATTATTCCGATCAGTGCATTGCGCAAAAGTTTATTTTGTTCGGCTTCAGAGGCTTTCAGCGCATTTTCGGTTCGTAGCAATTCAATTTCGCGGTCTTTGAGTTGATTTCTTAAACGTAGTTCAAGAGAGGAAATTTTCTCATTCGATTCCATCATTTTGGTCGAATCTGCTAATTCAGCAAAGCGTTTATGGTAGGCCAAAGCCGTTGAGAAATCTTTTTTCTTTTCATATAAGGAAGATAGGTACTCGTAAATTTCAGTTTGAAGCCCTATTTCTCCGGCTTCTTGTGTAAATCGAAGGCTGCTTTTTCCAAAATCAATTGCACTGACCAAGTCACCAGTACCTAACGATATCTTTGATAATTCTCGATAGGCAAAAGCAGCGTTGGTTTTATCTGACGATTTCCCAAGTTCGGTATAATTTTTTATAGCAAGTTTAAAGTAAGAAACAGCGTTGGTCAACCGAGTTGCAGCAACATTCATTTCCGCAAGCCCATAATAACTATCGGCAATTTTACGCTTGTCACCAATTTTTTCTGCAAGTTTTATCGCCTTCCATAAGAAAACCTCGCCTTCTTCGTATTGTTTATTCCTTGCCAATGCTCTCCCTAAAAAAGAATAATAAAGTGATAATCGATTTGGAAAATCTAACTTCTCCAGCATATTTACAGCAGTACGATAAAGTGAAATTTTCTCAGTTAAATCGTCGGTATAAATTGCTTTTGACACATGTATTCGCGCTTTGATTTCGTCGTACAGAGGGTTTTGGGTTAAAGTAATCGCTTCTTGATAATACTTTTCTCTAAGCTGGCTGTTTTCGCTTTCTCCAAACAAAGACACAAGACGATTGTAAGTCGTAAGAATCTTAGCGGTATCTTGAAGTTCATATTCAATAGAAAGTGCTTTGAGATAATTCTCAATTGCATTCTGAAAATTCCCTTTATTATCGGCTGCATATGCTAGATTAAAAAGTGCTTCAGCCTCGCCTTTCTTAAACTTTACTTTTTCTGCGAGTTCAATGGAAAGCCTTGATAGTGATATGGCCGAGTCAGGTAAAATATTTTCAAAATAAATAGAGGCACGATTGAGTGCGAGTATTGAATTGGAATCTGCGATGCCTTCCTGAAACCAGCGCTTTAACGGCTTTGAAAGTGAATCGGGAAGGGCAATTTCAGGTGAAGAATTTTCTTGAGAGAAAAGTGATGTAGCAATAAAGACAATAGAGAAAAGAAAGCGGGAAAATTGTTTAATGGAAATAAAATGGAAACTGCCAATGATGCAAAATTGAAAGTTGATATAGGTACAATGCATAGAAACGGCAGCGAATGATTGTTTCAAGAAAAGCAATCATTGAATCTTTTCAAAATAACAGATTTTTATGGTTTTGCCTTCGTTTGTAAATGGCTTGGGCAAAATCTAGGTCTTCGGGGGTTGTGATTTTTATGTTAAAGTAATCGGTTTCAACAATTGAAATCAATGCTGAGGGGAAATACTTTTCAACCAAAGTGGCGTCATCGGTTCCGTAAAATCCCTCACTTTGCGCTTTTTCATGCGCTTCTAAAATCAATTCTGCTCTGAAAGCTTGAGGGGTTTGAACTTGCCGAATCCTTGAACGGTCTAAGGTTTCTGAAAAGAATAATCCTTCTTTCTGAATGGTTTTAAGGGTGTCTTTTGGTTTTGTTGCGGGAACCGCTGCGCCAGATTTGATAGCGGCGTTGTTTATTCGCTCGATATCACTTGGAAGTATGAATGGTCTCGCACCGTCGTGAATATGAATAATGTCATTTTCCTTCAGTTTTGGGCGCAGCGCTTGAAGGGCGTTATTAATTGAATCTTGCCGTTCGTTACCTCCAAGAACCGTAACTGTTACCTTTTTGAGGTCATATTTTTTAATAAATGATTTGAGAGAACTCATACCTTCGTTACTAATCCCAACGGCAATTTCAGAAATAAATGGGCATACTTCAAAAGCTCGAAGGGTATGGATCACGACGGGAGTTCGATTGATTTTCAGGAACTGTTTGCTTAACCCGGGTTTCAATTGCATGCGAGTTCCCAAACCGCCTGCGGCTATAATGGCGTAACTGGCCATCGGTTGAATTTTAATGTGAAAAAAAAAGGCGCTTCTTTCAAAGCGCCAAAATAAATCAAAAATCAGAACACTTACATCACCAGCATTGCATCGCCATAAGCGAAGAACTTGTAGTTATTTTTCAGTGCAGTCTTGTATGATTTCATCATGAATTCATGCCCCATAAATGCACTTGTTAGCATTAATAAGGTTGATTCCGGCTGATGGAAATTGGTGATCAATGCATCTACCACTTTGAATTCATAAGGTGGGAAAATGAATTTATCCGTCCACCCTTCTCCGAAACGGATACGACCCTCAACGGTTGCATTCGCTTCTAAGGCGCGGCAAACGGTTGTGCCAACAGCAAATACCCGCCCGCTTCGGCTTTGCTTCAATTTGTTAATTCGATCGGCTGTTGAAAATGGAACATTGTAATACTCTGAGTCCATCTTGTGTTTCGAGACATCTTCAACCTCAACAGGCTTAAAAGTATTCAAGCCCGGATGCAAGGTGATTTGAACAATATCAACCCCCATCTTTTTAATCTTTTGAAGCAGTTCCATCGAGAAATGAAGTCCAGCAGCCGGAGCGACAACAGCACCGGGTACAGATGCGAATACGGTTTGGTATCGGACTTTATCTTTTTCGTCGGGTTCACGCTTCAGGTAAGGTGGGATCGGCATCATCCCGATTTTTTCAACCAATTGGAAAATATCAATCTCCGGGTTTAGAAATCGAATAGTTCTTCCTCGAGAGGTAGTGTTATCAACCACTTCCGCTACAAGATCATTTGGAAAGTAAATTTTATTGCCCACACGAACTTTTCTCGCAGGCTCAACCAAAACATCCCAAAGCCCCATTTGTTTGTTCAACTCACGCAGTAAAAAGACTTCAATTTTAGCGGATGTTTTTTCCTTATGACCGTAGAGCCGAGCCGGAAAAACTTTGGTATTGTTTAACACAATTACATCGCCTTTTTTAAGAAAATCAGTGATGTCTGTGAATTTGTAATCTTCAATTGTTTTATCACGGCGATGAGCAACCATCAATTTGCATTTTTCGCGTGGCTCTTTAGGATATAATGCGATTGCCGTTTTCGGAACTACATAGCGAAATTCCGTGAGCCGCATATCATTAAGTTGGTGATTAATGGCTGTGCGCGGTTAAAGGTTAGAAAATATAAAACACATAAAGCGAAGAACACCCCAAAAAAGGTTGTTTTTGCGCTCAATAATAAAAAGGTTGCAAAGATACAAAATTTTTTTTGGGAATGCAACCGATAAGAGGACAATAAACAATTGCACTTGGTTTTTTTTGAAGTTCTTTTCGACTTTTTGGTGTGTGAAAAAACGATTGAAATCATTTTTTATCACATTCCCCTTGACATGCTTATTTTTACCGCTTAACGATTATAATGATTTGATATCATCTAAACATGAGGGTTTATCAGCAATTTTTTCGCAGTTCACTGCGCTTATTTTTTATTTTATTCACAGGGTGGACTAATGCAATTTCAACCAATGCTCAACCAACCGAAAAAGCTACCTCGAAAAGTTCACCACTTCTTGAGATCATCAGAAAAACAGATCAGCGCGACGCTTTAGCCTTACAAAAGCTCTTGGGAAAAAACGCTGAGCTTGATGAAGCGATCTTCCTTGGTTTAGGAAGCATTCAAGCGGACACGGCCTATGCTGCAATCATGAAAGGGCTACAACACTCGGCTAAGAAAGTCAGGCTTGCTGCGGCCTTTGCTTTAGGTCAATCGCTATCCGATAATTCCTATACCGATGGGCGTATGAAGGAAATCATAGCTAAGTTTCAAGCTGAAAGGGATGAAGATGTGAAATCTTCGATTCTCATTGCCCTCGGAAAAGTTGGGAGAGAAAAGGAATTAGAATGGCTTTCACAATTACGTTTTTCTAAGTCTCAGATTAAACTTGTTAGAGCCCAAGCCGAAAGTTTTGCTCGCTTTGCGATTCGAGGTGTTTCTTCCGAAGTTGCAGTACGAGTTATTGGCGGCATTTTAGCAGCGGCACCTGTGACGGATACCACCAAGCTCGATTTTGCGGCGTATGCGCTTGCACGAACACCCGACCCGCTTATAGCACCGGCAGAGTCTTTACTTTTCGTGGCCTCGCGATTTCGTAACCCAAATACAAGGATGTATGCGGTGAACGCACTTTCGAAAATTCAAACCCAACTTTCACTAATTGCAATCTTTGAGCGAACTGCCGATTCGGATTGGCGTGTTCAGGTCAATGCCTTTCGTGCGTTAGTGCCTTTTATTAAAAGAATAGATTCGGTAGGGCTTTCCACACTATCAAATCGATATTCGTCTATTCTCAAAACGGCAAATTATCATGTTAAAAAGTCGATTCTTGAAAGTTTTCAAACGGCTAAAATTCAAAGCCCTGAAATCTATGATGCCGTAGCTCTGCTTCTTTCCGACCCTTCCGTTGATATACAGCGTACAACTTTGCAAACATTGGCTTCGCTTGATCGAGATCGGGCGATTTCGTTGCTTAAAGATTTAATGGAGCAAAAAAAACCTTCCGTTGGGGCTTTTCAAGGCATTGATGTTTTGATAAAAACCCCGCAAGGCGTGCCGACCGAATTAGTGGTTTGGGCACAACGAAACGTGACTCATCCCCAAAAAGATATCGGTGTTGCAGCACTTCGAGCATTCGGTTCTGCGTGGATTTCAAATGCCAAAACAAGCCGCTATGCACCGCTGACCAACGATGTGTTTCAAACCAATATGCTGGCGTGGCTAAGCGAATTCTCAAATGCCAACCCGCAAAATGCCGGCGCGGTTCAGGAGATTTTATCAGTTCTCTCTATACCTGAGATGAAAAATGTCAAATACGCTGCGCCCGTTGCTAAAGCAATGACTCTCTTCAAATCAAATGATAACTCAGAAACTTTGATTGAGTTCTTTAAAACCTTAGAATTGATTGGTGGTCAAGATGAAATTCCAAAACTTGCTCAGTACTTAAATGACGAAAATCCACAAGTTAGACGCAAAGCAGGCGAAGCTTACCAAAAAATAACCGGAGCACTCGCCGAGATTCAATTGAAGCCTTACCCTGAGCCATCGATAAAACTTTCGGAAGTATTTTTGAAATCAAAACCGGTGATTGTCCTTAAAACCACACGCGGCGAAATTGAGGCAGAGCTATTTCCGAAGGTTGCACCTTACACGGTGGCATCAATATTAAATTTGGTTGAAGAGCGATTTTTTGATGGGTTGTTATTTCACCGCGTGGTTTCAAATTTTGTGGTTCAAGGCGGTGACCCAAAAGGCGATGGAACAGGTGGGCCGCCTTATACCATTCGCTCCGAATTTTCGCCACTTTCGTATGAACGCGGGACACTTGGTATGGCCTCGGCAGGGAAGGATACTGAGGGCTCGCAATTCTTTTTTATGCATAGCCCACAGCCACATCTTGATGGTCGTTATTCAATTTTTGGAAAAATCGTAAAAGGATTGCCAGTGCTTGATCTAATTGAACAAGGTGATCGAATTGTTTCAATTCGAGTAAAGAAGAACAAGTAAACCTTTCGCATTTGTGAACTACAATCAAGAGAAGAATTCCCCGATTGGTATTTTCGATTCAGGTGTTGGCGGTTTGACTGTATTACGAAAAATTAAGGAACACCTTCCCAATGAAAACCTTGTCTATTTCGGCGATACCGCTCGCGTGCCTTATGGCTCGAAGTCAGAATCGACAGTCAAGCGATATGCCGAAGAAGATGTAAGGGTATTGTTGAAATATCACCCAAAGCTGATTGTGGTGGCCTGCAATACGGTATCAGCACTTGCTTTGCATGAAGCGCGCGCGGCCGCCGGGCTTGAGATTCCTTTAATTGGAGTGATTGAAGCAGGAGCGAAGCTCGCCTCTGAAAAGACCCAAAACGGGAAAATTGGGGTAATTGGAACAGAAGCGACAGTGAATTCCCAAGCCTATCCGATCGAGATTCACCGAGTGAATAAACGGATTGAGGTATATTCTAAAGCTTGTCCTCTTTTTGTACCGCTTGCAGAAGAAGGCTTTGAGGGACATCAAGCCACGAAGCTTATCGCTCAAGATTATTTGGCGGAGTTGATTGAAAAAAAAATTGATACCCTCGTTTTGGGATGTACTCACTATCCGATCTTAAAAAGGCCGATTGCTGAAGTAATGCGAGAGAATCTTTCGCAGGTAGAAATTATCGACTCCGCCGAAGCCATTGCGAGTGAGGTTCAACGGCTTTTAACATTGAAACCGTTGATGAGAGAGGACTCTGAGGGTCAATCAAATTTAACCTTTTTGGTGAGTGATGTCCCGCAAAAATTTTCACTCATTGCCGAGCGATTCTTGGGCGTTAAGGCGCCACAAGTCGAAGTAGTGAAAATACTTTAAATTGATTCGTTACTTCTTCCCAATAATCCCTGACCAATTATTGCTCAAGGGTCATCGTCAAAAATTTCATTTTCAGCACCGAACCGAATGAAACCTTGAGGAAGTTGTATGATCAAGACCTTTTTATCAATCCGACTAATTTTCAGATTTTCAATTTCCTTTAAGTTTGGTCGTTCATTGATAATTGTGTTTGTAGAAGCATTGTAGCTCCACTTTCCAAAATCCAAAAGGCCTATTGAAGTGATGCTAAATGAAAGGCTATCAGCATTGAAAAAGCGGAGTTCACCTTCAAATTGTTGAATGAATTGAGGGTTCGGATTCCCGTCAAAATCCACAAATGATTCTACACGCCAAGCTCTGCTGGTCAAGATTTGAAGTGTATCATCATCCTTTGGTGTTACCTTTAAGTATGCTTTTTCATAGGCAGTCTTCATATTGCTTTTTTGCAAAATAGGCTGAAACAGCTTTGTAAAATAAAGGGCGAAGAAAAGCATAGCCCCTAAAGCAGCAAAAATGGTAATGAAACCCAATAAATAACGCATCCCATAAGGAAATTTACTTCGAAGCCAACGCGTATTTGTCGCTGAAGCCATAAAGCCAAGTATTCCCCCCATTGCGCCAAAATAGCTGCCAAAGACTACCGGAATGAAAATTGGGATGTACTCATACCATTTGAAACTTGGTACAAGCCTTACGGTTTCACCTTCCCAAATAAAAAAAGGAATCGGATCATAAGGATAGTAACGGATAATAATCGAGCGCTTTTGATCGTTGTTATCCTTCGCGAACAATTCATACTCAAGCTTAAAAAGATTTTTAAGTTTGGGTTTAATTCGTTGATTATCCAAATAAATATGGCCACTCGTCCAGAATTTCGGGCGGAGGTGGAAGTCTCTTCCTTCGAAACCCTTGAGTTGAATCGGAAGCCAAAATTGAGACTCACTTTCTTGAACCGGTCGAAATCGCTCTCTTTGTGACCGAGAATCCTCGATTTCCTTTGTGAGAATTGGTGAAGCGTTTTGACTTCGATAGGAGGCACGGCAAATTTTATCGCAAAAAACTTTATGCCCTTCATAAACTTCAATCCCCTTTTTAACGGGCTTATGGCAATAGTCGCAATGCATAAATGCGTGAAATTAATATTTGGGTTGCTTCGTAATTACCAATCCAATGTGAAGTGGTTTATTAAAAATAACATTTGCGATGCGATCGAAAATCTTCCAAAGTGGGAATGGAAAAAAACCAAGTAAAGGATGAGTTCTTAAAAAAATTAACAGCTTATTTCCGAAACGTGTTGAGTCAATAAAAATTTGAAAATCAGTTTCTTCCGGAGAGGTAAAAAGTGGAAAGAGATTTTTTTCAGAAAACGAGTGGAGATGACCATTGGCGGGTGTTTTTTGGTTGCAATGAATACAGAGGTAATACTTCAAAACTTCTTTGTAAGGTGTGGTAACGATGAGTTTACCGCCGGGTTTAATTTTTTTTAGAATTGATTGAATAAAGGGTTTGGGTTCAGCAATATGTTCGATGACTTCCGAAAGAATAACACAGGGAAGTGAATTGTTGGCAAAAGGAAGGGCGTGGGCATCAGCAACAAGACCAAAGTGGTTGGGATGAGGAAATATTTCAAGCGCCTTTTTGATATTGATTGGGGTTACATCTAAAGAGATGACGGTTTTCCCTTTTGAACAAAGCGACTCCGCCACCCATCCACGCCCGGAACCAATATCAACAATAAGGGAATCGGCAGTCGTAATTTTTGAGAGAATAAATTCACGAACTCGCCTTTCGTCGTGCGCTGTCGCCCCGCTTCGCTCTTCAAAGTAATCAAAAACCTCTGCATCTTTTTGGTAATGCTTTAGGAGGGGATTTAATTCTTCTGATTTTGGCAAGAGTATTGGAACTCCATCCAAAACCTGAAACACTTCTTGATTCTCCGAAAGAAATTCAATTTCAATGGTCTGAAGGCTTCGTTTGGATAAATGCAATGGCGAATTTGTGAGAGGAGAATAGAGTTTAAGCGGGAATTGGTCAAGCAATTGGGACATCAAAATATAATCCAGTTCGTTATAACAAACATCACAAAAAGCAACACGCCAAACCCAATCAGGAACTTTGAGAAATATTTTTCTAATGCAGGTGAAATTCGCTCCCCAAAAAAATAAACAAGAAGAGAAATCGGCAAAAATTTTATCACGCGGCTAAACCAAAGGGCAACGGCGTAACTTTCAATATCAAGCCAATTCAGTGAATTAAGACTTGCTCCTGCAAGGTAATTAAAAAGGCAAAAGGGAACCGGCATAAAACCCGAGAACAGAAGTATTGAAAACCCTTTGGTTTGATATTTTTCAATTGTTTCAACTGTTAAGCCAGCCCAACCAATCGGTTCTATAACTTTTTCCAAAACAAAAGGCCAAGCTGAATGTCCTATTCCAAAGGCAATGAACCCGCCGAGAACTGAGCCGAATACTGCCATTGTCATATACCGAAAAGAACGCTTTGGGTTAATGACTGAAAGAGCAATTAAGCTTTCATCAATTGGCATTGGGAAAATAAACCCTTCAACCGTGCCTAAAACAAACAAAACAAGATTGGCAGATGTGCTTTCCGATATCACTCTTGCGAATCGAAAGAGTGAGCGAGACTGTTGATCATTTTCCAAAGTCAATGCCGAGTAAAGTTTGGGTGAATTCAATTTTATTCATCAAGACTGTTTCCAACCGGCTTCTCCAATCAGTGGAACAAAGGTAAAACTATGGGTAACGGTTTCTGAAACGGTATCACCGATACGGTGAAAGACGCTCATCTTCTGTTGCTTCTGATTCCCAATTGGAACAACCAACCGACCGTTTTCTGCTAATTGTTCTAATAAAGGATGTGGAACATCAGGCGAACCGGCGGTAACCAAAATCGCGTCGAAAGGAGCGGCTTCAGGCCAGCCAACGGTGCCATCACCCAATTTTCGCTCAATCGAGATTCCTAATTTTTTTAAGAGATAGCCGGTATTTTCAAAAAGCAACTCGACCCTTTCGATTGTCCAAACTTTATAACCCAATTCCACCAAAATTGCGGCTTGATACCCCGAGCCTGTTCCGATTTCTAAAACTTTGGATCCCGCGGCATAATTATCTGCGACAAACTCCGTCATAAAGGCAACAGTATAAGGTTGAGAGATGGTTTGACGTGAAGCAAGCGGAAGAGCAGAATCCTCATAAGCTCTATCCCAAAGTCCGGAATCAATGAAAAGATGTCGCTTCACGGTTCGAAAGGCCTCTAACACACGGGCATTTTTTATGCCGTATTCTTTCAAGGTCGCAACCATCGCTTCACGCTTTTCGCGATACTTAAAATCTTGTGGATTAATGGCAGTAAATGGTTTGATTGTTGAATCGGCGAAGATAGCAATTGAATATTGGATAATTCAAAAGGAGGATAACTTATTTATCGGAAGGGAGAAAAGGGGGATAAAGATTTAGTACTTTCTCTCTTTAGGCTTAAAGCGTGGATCGGTTTCGGCGAGGCTTAAATCTACCGGTTTGTAATCGATTTTAACCTGACCGGAATCTTCATCGAGCCAGCAAAGGGTATGCTTGAGCCAATTGGCGTCATCGCGTTGCTTATAATCTTCTCGGGCGTGTGCACCACGTGATTCTTTACGGTTTGCTGCGCTTTCAACCAAAGTAATTGAAAAGTCAACCAAATATTCCAATTCGACGGCATCTAATAAATCAGTATTAAATTCCTTGCCTTTATCTTGAACAGCGACATTGCGTGAGCGTTCACGAAGCGTTTGGATTTCACGGCGAGCGCGTTCAAGTCCTTCTTCCGTTCTGAAAACAGAAACATGATCCATCATCAGTTGTTGCAAATCGTCACGAACTTTTCCAACACTCTCACCGCTGGTACGAGAAAGGATGTTATCAAAACGTTCGCGGGTTTCTTTGTCGGAATCTTTTGCAATTGGCATTCTGCCTTTCGTTTCTTGAACAAACTTCAGCATATCTTTTCCGGCTCTGCGCCCAAACACAATGAGATCGAGTAAGGAATTCGTGCCTAATCGATTAGCGCCGTGAACTGAAACGCAAGCCGCTTCGCCAGCTGCCCAGAAGCCAACCTTCACGGTGTTCTTCGAATCCGATACCACACGGCCGTTGATGTTTGTTGGAATTCCGCCCATCGCATAATGGCATGTGGGTTGAACAGGAATTGGATTTTTTGAAGGATCAACACCAAGATAAATTTTTGAGAAGGTTGAAATCTCGGGAAGTTTGGTTTCAATCTGCTTCAATGAAAGGTGGGTGAGATCAAGATTGATATAATCTTTGCTTGGCCCAACGCCGCGCCCCTCACGAACCTCGAGATACATACAGCGTGAAATCATATCGCGTGGCGCAAGGTCTTTCACCGTTGGAGCATACCGCTCCATAAAGCGCTCACCGGAACCATTGCGTAAAATACCGCCTTCGCCGCGCGCGCCCTCGGTGACTAAAATGCCCAAGCGATAAAGGCCTGTTGGGTGAAACTGCACGAATTCCATATCCTCAAGCGGGATTCCGTGGCGAAGGGCAATTGAAAATCCATCGCCGGTGTTGGCGTGCGCATTCGAAGTGGTTTTATAAGCCCTTCCGTAGCCGCCGGTCGCGAACATTAATGCTTTCGAATTGAAAAGGTGAATGTCGCCGGTTCGGATTTCATAAGCGACGCAACCTGACACAACACCATCGGTTTCAATAATATCAATTACCTGCATTTCGTTGTAGAATCTTACATTGCGGCGAGTGCATTGCTCATAAAGCGTATGAAGGCAAACATGACCGGTGCGATCGGCAGCATAGCAGGCGCGTCGGACGGCCGCTTCACCAAAATTGCGTGTGTGACCACCAAACGGCCGTTGCGCAATTTTGCCTTCTTTGGTGCGTGAAAATGGAACGCCAAAGTGCTCCATTTCAATAATGGCTCGCGGTGCATCTTCACACATAATTTGAATCGCATCTTGATCGCCTAAGTAATCTGACCCTTTCACGGTGTCGAAGGCATGCCAAATCGGATAATCTTCTTCTTCATTTCCTAAAGCAGCGCAAATGCCTCCTTGTGCAGCACCGGAGTGCGAGCGAAGCGGGTGTAATTTAGAAATCACAGCGACATCCACCTGACCGGCTGCTTCTACAGCTGCACGAAGCCCGGCCAATCCTGCGCCTACAATAACGATATCATGAGTAAATACTGCCATACTGATTTAATTATTTCGTTAATCTTTATTCATCTAACAAAAGGGACTATTTCATTGAAACCGAAGAAAAGAACTCCGTAATTCCCATTGGCGGTTGATAAACACCAGCGGTTAATACGGTTTGCGCACCGAGTAGAAAAAGCGAAATTCCAAGAATCCAGCACGAGGCCACAAGGGTGAGTCTTAAGCCCGTTTTCTTGACATAATCATCGATAATATTTAATAAACCATTGAACCCGTGATATAACCCAAACACAAGGAAAAGCAAATCAAAGATTTTCCAAAGTGGATTAGAAAGGCGCGAAGTCACTTTTTCATATGTAATGACATGTTCATATTTCCGCGCATCGGAGATGGTGCCTGCTTCAACGGCTGCTTTGTACTCCGGCGATTTCTCCATATAGGCCTCGCGGATTTTGCGGAACTCTTCAGGATTTGAAAGATAATCGGTGGGCATATGTTGAACCCAAAAGTGTCCGATCAGGGTTGCAAGAAGCAAAACGCCTGAAACGCGTTGCATAAACCATCCGAAAGCACCGCTTTTTTTTGCACTACGATTTTGCATAACTCTAATACTTCAAAAGTTGTTAATTAAATAGTGAAAAAACGACGGGTGCCATTATCGGGTAGCCGCCAAGTAAAATGATAAGAACCGAGAGAACCACGGTGGCATAAAACATTTTTTTTTGCTTCGGTGACCATCCCAAAAAATCAACCATTACAATTCTGAACCCGTTAATCGAGTGATAAGTCACAATGGCAAGCAACGCCAATTCTCCAATTTTAAAGAGCGGACTTCGGTAAGTGCTGATGAGTTGGTCAAATTTCAAAGGGTCGTAAAGTGACCGGAGCCCAATAATGTGGAGCACCAAATAAATCACCATCCCAACGCCACTGAGCCGATGCAAAAGCCAAGCCCACATTCCCGGATTCCACTTGTACCCGAGTATTGACGAAATTGCGTTTGAAAAATTTGGGAGGTAGGGAATTTTTGCCGCTGTTTTAGGAGTGTTTTGTTCTACGGCCATACTGCGTTCCTTTCTAATTCTTTGCTTTGCAAAGCGTTACTTCAAAATTATATTAAAACGAGCTCAAGATAACACAATCGATATTTCTTACAATCAATTTGAATTGAAATTCTATTTGGTGAAATTCAAAAAGATATTATCTCGAAACTTCAAAGCGCAAATTATAACTAAGGAACCGTCATGAAAATTTCATTTCCAAAAGGAATTTGGTCATTTATTGCAAGTGCATTCATTGGGGCGGTTTATGGGCTTTTGGCACGGGTGGTTTTTCAATATCGCGGTGAGGGTTTCGCCGGAGATATTTTTGGGGTTATGACGGTTGGGTTTATGTTTTTTGTGCCACTTGCTTTAGGCTTTCTTACGATTTGGTTTTTGGATTCGGTGAAGAAGTCGCTTTTTTTGGTAGAGATTTTTCTCCCTTGGGCGTCGATTCTTGTGCTCTTATTCATGACATTTATTACCGGGTTAGAGGGATCAATCTGCATTCTTATGGCTACGCCTGTTTTACTTGTTATGTCAAGTATTGGCGGGGTTTTGGCAGGCGTTGTCAGGCGGATGATTGACAAAAGAAATGCGCGAAATGGAAATTCAATTTTAGGGTTTATGCCATTTGCGATGCTTCTTTTGCCGGTTTTCGTTTCAGGGATTGAAAGTCAGGTGAATGCCCCACTTGAAATGAGAACGGTTGATACTGAAATAGAAATTTCTGCATCGCCGGAAACGATTTGGAATGAAATAATCCGAGTTCGCAAAATTGAAAATGAAGAATTGGAATCAACTTTTTTTCATTCAATTGGATTTCCAAAACCCTTGGAGGCAACACTAACCCACGAGGGAATCGGCGGGGTTCGACATGCAACATTCGATGGGGGTGTCTTGTTTGTGGAAACCGTGACCCTTTGGGAAGAAAAGAAAAAACTTGGGTTTACCATCAAAGCCGATAAAATTCCGCCCGGCACGCTTGATGAACATGTTACCATTGGCGGGGAATACTTTGATGTGTTATATGGCGAATATGAAATTGTTCCGAACAGCAATGGAAAAGCAACCCTAAAACTTTTAAGCCGTGAGCGTGTTTCAACTCGATTTAATTTCTACGCGGGGTTTTGGACAGATTGGGTCATGCGCGATATTCAAGAATCCATCTTAAAAGTCATCAAAAAGCGTTGTGAAGACAAGTAAATTCAATCATGAATAGGTTCTTTCTTACGGCTTGTTGATGATTTCAAGTAAATCCGTTTCCCAATTATTTGTAGGTGTTTCGACGATTCGCCCAATTTCTGAGCCATTCCAAAGTACGACCAAAGTCGGGACACGCTCAATTTTATACTTTTGAGATTCACCTTCAAAGTCCTGTTTCTCTCTTGTGACCCCTTTGACTTGAACCAAAGAATCCGGAACGCCAAGTGAGGCGAAAACCTTGAACACGATTGGTACTTGCTCTTTGCTATCTCCACACCAGCTTCCGGCAAAGAGTACCCAACCAAGTTCAGCGCGTTTTTCAGAAATGAGTTTGCTTAATGCTTGTAGGACAGAGTCTTTCGGTGCGTAATCTGCAGCATCATAATGATTCCATTTGGCTTCCTGTTGCCAAGCTTTCCAAGAGCCTGTTCCTAAAAGCACCACTTGTTCCGATTTCTTTGGGTCAGGAAGAACTTTGTAGGTTGTGCTTGTTGGTTTTTCTTTTTGCGGCTGTATAGATGAACAGGCAGAAAGAAGTAAAAGGAGAGTAAGTAGTATGAATCGATATGGCATAGATTTTTTTGGTTTGACTTAACGTGTGTATTCTCTTCCCCAAAGAAACTTCGAGCGAAGGACATCATAATAATTTCGTTGCTCATTTTTAATAAGCAACACTTGTTGCTCCGATTTATAAACTCGAAGCCGATCTTTCGGAGAAATTTTAAGCTGAATGTTCCCATCACAATTGAGCACGAAATTTGGCGCGGGCGTTTCAACCATTATTTCAATTTCTTTTTCGTCGTTAATCACAATCGGACGAACCGTGAGCATGTGAGGGCATATTGGGGTAATAACAAAAACGCGCGACTTTGGAATGATGATCGGCCCACCGGCCGACATTGAATAAGCCGTTGAACCCGTGGAAGTGGCGATAATAATGCCATCAGCTTTGTAATCAGCAAGCAAATGACCATCTATTCGAAGTGAAATCAAAGGCAGGCGGGGGTAGCCACCCTTTTCGATAATGACATCATTTAGAGCGGTAAAAACTTTTTCTCGTTTCTCTTGCGAAACCGCTACTTCCAATAGCGTTCGGGTTTCCGTTTGAAATTGGTTTTGAACAATTCGCTCCAATGCCGGAAACAACTCTTCATCTGAAAATTCGGCCAAGAATCCTAAGCGACCAAAATTGATTCCTAAAATCGGTTTTCCTTGGGCAACACGAGAAACCCCAAGCAATGTCCCATCTCCGCCAAGTGAAATGAAAATGTCGCAGGCTTTATGCATTTCTTCCTTGGCCAGAAGATATTTTTGCAAAGCTTTTGAAAGATGAAGTGGGGTATTGCTTTCTTTATCAATAAAAAAGGGAATCTTCCTTTTTTGAAGCCAAGTTACAAGCGATTTTCCGCAAGAAATTGCAGGCTCACGATCGGTATTAATAACGATTCCGAAGGATATTGACATGAAGTTAACTTGTAATCAAAAACGACAGAAGACTATGAAATAAAACCAACTGAAGACGAAAAAGGAATTATATTTGCGGCTTGTTTGAAAATAACAATCGAATTCTAACCAGCAAATTCTCACAAAAGAATTCTTCACAAACTTTTAAGTGATTTCCAAAACGACCATTGACTATCAATCAAGAAAAAGAGACAGAAAAAAAATGGTTTCAAACTTGGTTTGAAAGCCCGTATTACCTAAAGCTTTATGGCCATCGCGATACCAATGAAGCACAGCAAACCGTGCGCTTAATTCTTACTTGTCTTGAAGAATTAAGGGGGAAGGGAGCTGAAAAACCGAAGTTGCTTGATGTGGCTTGCGGCGCAGGGCGTCATGCGGTGCAATTTGCTAAAGAAGGGCTGAGCATAACGGCCAACGATCTCTCTGAGTTTTTACTCACTGAAGCACGGCGGCTTTCAATTGAGCATAGTGCAAAATTGCGATTTACACAGAATGATATGCGGCGGTTGCCTTTTCGCGATGAATTCGATGCAGCGGTTCAACTCTTTACCAGCTTTGGCTACTTTGAAGACCCCTTGGATGATGAACGAACGCTCATTTCAGTATCACGCTCATTAAAGCAAAAGGGAATTTATGTGCTTGATTACTTAAATCCGGCGGTACTTCGAAGCAAACTCACCCCAAAAAATGAGAAGTTAATTGACGGTGTGCGGTATGTCGAAACCCGTTACATTCAAGGCGATCAAGTGGTTAAGCATATTGATATTTATGACAAAGACATGATTCATAATTTTACCGAATCGGTCAGGCTCTATGAGCCCTATGATTTGAAAATGCTGATTACATCCAGTGGATTTCAGGTTCGGAAATTGCTCGGTGATTATGAGGGAAACCCCTTTAACGAATCGAGTTCTCCTCGTTTAATCATTTTTGCGCAAAAAGTATAACGAAGTTGGAAAAGATAAATTCAGCATGTTACCGTCAGTAGAAAAATTTTTATCGAACCTTAATGAACCGCAAGCGAAGGCGGTTTCTTCGACAAATGGGCCGGTGATGATTATTGCCGGCGCCGGTTCAGGGAAAACTCGCGTGATTACTTTTCGAACCGCGTATATCATTCAATATTTACATACCCCGCCCGGAAACATCCTTTCCTTAACCTTTACCAATAAAGCGGCTAGGGAAATGAAAGACCGCATCGATTCCGTATTAGGGCAAGGCGCCTCGCGGGGTCTTTGGATTGGAACCTTTCACTCTAACTTTGCAAAGCTTCTTCGTCAGCACGCCTCGCTTCTGAATTTTACCAATTCTTTTTCCATTTACGACTCGGAAGACTCTCAACGCGTGATTAAAGAAATCATGAACGATTTGGGAATCAATCCCCAACTGCTTACACCCAATACGGTACAGTCAATGATTAGCCGAGCAAAAAACAGATTCGTTTTGCCCCATCAGATGTTAGAATCAAAAGGGTCTGTGGGAAGTGATTATGCAACAGAAAAGGCTGCAATGGTTTATCAACGCTATGCTGAAAAGCTTCGCTCCAACAATGCAATGGATTTTGATGATTTGCTTATCAAACCCATTGAGCTATTTATGCAAGAGCCAAGAATTTTGGAATTTTATCAAGAGCGGTTTGAATACTTGATGATTGATGAATATCAGGATACCAATTATGCGCAATATCTCGTGGCAAAATTGCTCTCTCAAAAGCACCGGAATATTTGTGTGGTTGGTGATGATGCCCAATCGATTTACTCTTGGCGGGGTGCAGATATTACGAATATCCTCAGCTTCCAAAATGACTACACCGATTCCACCGTCGTGAGGCTCGAAGAAAACTACCGCTCAACCAAAACCATTTTAGCCATTGCTAATTCGGTCATCAAGCAAAACCGCGGCCAACTTGAAAAAAATCTTTTTACCCGAAACGATTCCGGCGAGCGCGTAACTTTTATTGAAGCATTTGATGAAAAAAATGAAGCGTCAAAAATCATTAATGCCATTCGTGATCAAAAGTTGCTCAAAGGTTACTCCAACAAAGATTTTGCAATCTTTTACCGAACCAACTCCCAAAGCCGCGTGCTTGAAGATGCCCTGCGGCAAAACGGGATTAGTTATCAGGTTTTTGGAAACGTCTCTTTTTATAAGCGCAAGGAAATAAAAGATGTGGTGGCCTATTTGCGGCTTCTCAATAACCCGGCGGATGAAGAATCACTCTTGCGTATTATCAACTATCCAACCCGCGGCATTGGCGATACAAGCCTTGATAAGCTGCGTCAATTGGCGTATGATGAAGGTATTTCGCTCTTTGATTTAATTCGCCGCGCGTCGATGTATGACATTCAACCACGACTTGCATCTGCATTAAGGGATTTTTACAAGCTCATTCAATCGCTGCAAAAAACGGCTGAAAAGTATGATGCCTTCGAGGTTGTGCGAGAACTTTATGAAGAAACCCGCATTCTTGAAATCCTCAAAAATGATAATACTACTGATTCAAGCACACGTTTTGATAACCTCCAAGAATTTCTTTCACTCGCCAAAAGCTATTGCGAGAAGCACGCTGAGCAAAACAAACTGCCCGACTTCTTGCAAGATGTCGCGCTTTTGACCGACGCTCAAGATGATGATGAAGATGCCTCAAATAAAGTGGCTTTAATGACGGTTCACTCCGCCAAAGGTTTGGAATTTCCGATTGTATTTGTGACAGGTTTGGAGGAAAAACTCTTTCCGCTTAATCCGGAAACAAACGAGGAATTGGAAGAAGAGCGTCGGCTATTTTATGTTGCCCTCACAAGAGCAAGGAAAAAACTGTACCTCTCGTATGCAAAAAACAGATTTCGATTTGGATTCACCCAGCCTTCGTTGAAATCACGATTTTTAGATGAAATCGATGGCGATGTGGTCGAAACCGAAGGCGGCAAGCTTCTTTCCGATTTGCGAATTGAAAAGCGAGAAAACACTCGAATCACACGAGATTACAGCGATGGAGAGGAATATCGTGGCGGTGGCACGTGGAACCGCAAGCCAAAAAAGGAAATGGATTACGACGATTATGTCGCGAGTGGAAAAATGGCCTCACGCCAAACAAAGCCAAAAGCGGAAATTGAAGGACCGGCTTTAGCCATAGGAATGAAAGTAAGCCACAAAATTTTTGGGGTTGGAAAAATTACTTCTCTTGAAGGAAACGGCGATGGTGCAAAAGCAAAAATCTTCTTTCGATCCGCCGGCGAAAAAACACTTGTCGTGAAGTTTGCCAACCTGACGATCGTTGAACCGAACTAAAACAGAATTTCATCGTGACGAGAAAGTGAGGTGGTTGAGCCTGCGCCGAACTGAGCCTGTCGAAGTGTCGAAACCACCGTGTCGCTTCCCACAAAACCTAAAGAAGTCATTTCGAGGCTTTAATATGCTCGTCAAGCTCGCAGCGAGAAATCTCCGACTTTCCGCAAGCACCAAAACACTGTCTGAATCAGGATTTTCAGGATGAAGGGATGAAGGGATGAAGAGGATTAAAAACTTAAAAAGCGAGGTGGTTGAGCTTGTCGAAACCACCGTGTCGTGCGCCACTCAACTTCACCCAGTCATTCCGGCTTGTCCGGAATCTTGCACGCCCCAAAACCCCGTCTGAACCTTAATTTTCAGGATTCAAGGATGAACATGATTTAATCCATTCCTCACTCATCATTGAACTCTCCCCCACGTCCAAAACGGCTTTAGAAAAGAAAGAATAAACCATTTTATTATCGCAAAAAAGATAACAAGGCGCGTAACTTTACCACAAGCACTGAACATTCATTACTCATAACTCTTCACTGAACAAGAAGTATGAAAACCCATCCGCTTGCGCATTGCCTTTTTCTTTGTGCGCTCATGCTGCTCTTTTGGGGCGTAAGCTGCAAAGAAGTAACCGGCCCGGGAGAAGAATTGCCCCAAACGCCCGACACCACCTCGCACGATTGGCAATGGACCATAACCACTTTAGGCGACGGCGGAAGCTCTGCCTTATATGATGTGGCCATTATCAACGATAGCCTCGCTTACGCCGTGGGTGAAATTTACCTGCGCGATAGCATCACCGGGCAGTTAGACCCTATAAAGTATAATGTTGCAAAATGGGACGGGAAGGGGTGGACATTACAGCGAGTATTCTATGTAGCAAGTAGGGATAATATTTCAGCACCTGTATTTCGCTCAATTTTAGCTTTTGGAGAGAATGATGTTTGGGCATTTTCTGCTGATGTCGCCAACCGTTGGAATGGAGCAGAATGGATTTCTACATTTAATTCTCCAGTAATGTTTGGATTTGGATGGATTAATAAAGCGTGGGGGACGAGTTCTAGTAATTTTTATGTGGTAGGCAACAACGGCAATTTAGCGCATTACGACGGGAGCGTGTGGCGGCGGCTCAATAGCGGGACGGGGTTCCATATTGCTGATATTTATGGGGATTCCTCAAATGGCAGCTATGAAATTTTAGCCGTTGCCTTAAATGGCTTCAATAGCTATGATCGATTAATTTTATCAATCAAAGGAAGTAAAGTCGATAGTATCCCTGCTTTTCCAATCCAATATGAATTAACCGGAATTTGGTTTCAAAAAGACAAGCATTATTGGATAACCGGAGCCGGAGTTCATCATAAAAACAAACTTGAAGAATTGGCTTGGAAAGAGCGAACGAGAGGGAGTTATTTTACTTCTCAGATTCATGCCAATAATTGGAATGATATTCTTACAGCAGGGTCAGGCGGCGAAGTAATGCATTACAATGGAAGTACTTGGAAAAACTACGAGGCGCAAATTGGTCTGTATGGAAACTATTATGGTTTGCGAATGAAAGGAGAATTAGCAATTGGAGTGGGTCAGATGCCTGTCAAGGCAATTATTTTAATAGGTAAACGAAAATAAGATGAATAAAAATGGTGATTATGGTTACAAAATTTTAAGACCTTACATTTATAATTCCCAAAAAATGAAAGTAGAATACCGAGGCGAGCTTGACGAGCCACATAAAGCCTCGGAATGACGATGTGAAGGGGGTCATTGAGCCTGTCGAAATGACATCCTTCACGATACGGTGGTTTCGACAAGCCGCGGCCACCTCGTTTAGGTGCATGCAGGATTCCGGACGCGCTTTGCTTGCCGGAATGACCTCGTTTAGACTCTGTGCCCTCTGCGATATTCCTTTGTGGCCTTTGTGGTTGCCTTTGCAAAAGCACTTGTCCGCGACACGGTGGTTTCGACAGGCTCAACCACCTCTCGTTTGTCTTAATTTTCAGTCATTTCGAACGGAGCCAAGCGAAGTGAGAAATCTCGGGCGTGCTGAAAGTCGGAGATTTCTCGCTGCGCTCGAAATGACTCATTCAAATGAAGGACGTGCAGGATTCCGGACGCGCTTTGCTTGCCGGAATGACATGCTGAGGGTGAGTGGTTCACGATACGGTGGTTTCGAGAGGCTCAACCACCTCGAAGTGAGGCGTGCTGAGAGTCTGAGATTTCTCGCTGCGCTAAAAATGACTCATTCAAATGAAGGGCGTGCAGGATTCCGGACGCGCTTCGCTTGCCGGAATGACATGCAGAGGGTGAGTGGTTCACGATACGGTGGTTTCGACAGGCTCAACCACCTCGAAGTGAGGCGTGCTGAGAGTCTGAGATTTCTCGCTGCGCTCGAAATGACAAGGTGAAGGGGGTCATTGAGCCTGTCGAAATGACATCCTTCACGATACGGTGGTTTCGACAAGCCGCGGCCACCTCTCGTTTGTCTTAATTTTCAGTCATTTCGAACGGAGCCAAGCGAAGTGAGAAATCTCGGGCGTGCTGAAAGTCGGAGATTTCTCGCTGCGCTCGAAATGACTCCTTCAAAAGAAGGGCGTGCAGGATTCCGGACAAGCCGGAATGACTATGTGAGAGGTAATCGACAAGATGGTTTCAAGGGGCCAAGGTCACCCTAATTCGTAGCGTGTACTGGATTCGAACCGAGTGTCTCCGCGCTCCAAAGCACAGCGTCCTTAGCCTCTAGACGAACACGCCATCTCGGGGAATTTCACCCCAAAATAGTTAATCAAAATCTCTCAAGACTTCACTTCATTCCAATTCGGCTGACTTTAATTGTATCAGTGGTTCCGTGCTTCAACACCGGGATTCCCATCGTAAAGACAACCTTATCGCCCTCTTTCACCAAGTTATTTTTAATGAGAAGCTGCTCAATAACTGCAAAGCTTTCATCGGTAGAGGTTAAGGTTTCGGTCAGAATGGTTTCAACCCCCCAAACCATCGACATCAATCGTTCTACGAGATCGTTATCGGTAATCGCAAAAATCGGGCAGTTGGGTTTTTGCTTTGCGACTTTAATGGCTGTTGAACCCGAATGGGTCATCACCACAATTGCGGAGGCGTTGATGTTTTGCGCAACTTGAACTGCCGAGATTGCAACGGCTTCTCCCAAATCAATATTAACATAATCGGCTCTTCGGAAACTGCGGCGCGAGTGCAGCAAGCTGCGGTTTTCTTGATCCTCAACCCGTCTGATTATCTGCGACATCGTAGTTACGGCTTCAATTGGATATTTGCCCGAGGCGGTTTCACCGGAAAGCATTACGGCATCGGTGCCATCGAATACCGCATTCGCGACATCGCTCGCTTCGGCACGGGTTGGGCGGGGGTTTTCAATCATCGATTCCAACATCTGCGTGGCAATAATGACTGGCTTATACCGCTCATTGCACTTTTGCACGATAATTTTTTGAACGATGGGAACATCGCTAGTATTGAGCTCGATTCCCAAGTCACCCCGTGCGACCATAATGGCATTGGCTTTATCGATAATTTCATCGATGTATTGAATGGCTTGCGGTTTTTCAATTTTCGCCACAATCCAAGTATCCCGGCCTTCGGCTTTAATCATTGTTCGGAGGTAATCGATATCCCACGGGCTTTGAACAAAAGAGAGTGCCACGAAATCAACGCCTTGAGCAAGCCCAAACTTCAAATCCGCGATGTCCTTTTCCGTCATTGCCGGAATTGAGACTCGCACTTCGGGGAGGTTAAAGCCTTTCTTAGGTTTTAGAAATCCACCCACGATAACTTCTGTAACAATTTCCGTCGCGGATTTATCAATGACTTTAATCTCAATAAGTCCATCATCAATGAGGATACGATTTCCAATTTGAACATCTTTCACAATTGCCCGATAAGAAGTAGAAACCACCTCTTTTGTTCCCAAAACGGGCTCTGTGGTGATGCGGAGATGATCGCCTTTGGTGAGCGGGAAACCGCCATTTTCGAGATCGCCAATTCGGATTTTCGGGCCTTGCAAATCCATCAGAATTCCCACGGTTTTGCCTGTTTTTGCGGCGGCTTCGCGCACCATTTGCATCCGTGCTAAGTGATCTTCGTGTGTGCCGTGAGAGAAGTTTAGCCGCGCGATGTTCATTCCCGCTTCAATCAGTTGAGATATTTTTTCGACGCTATTCGTCGATGGACCGAGGGTGCATAATATTTTTGTGTGCTTAGACATTGATGGTTTTTTGAAAAGTGATTGAGCGACAGAATTTTATGAATAGGTACTTAAATGTGCTCTTGAATTGCGTCTTGTAAGTGAGCCGCCTCCGAAAAAGGCAGCTTGAAAGCAGAAGAAGCCTTGTGAACAAGTGATGAACCAAAGGATTGCAGCCAATCGATTCTGAATAAATACAGGTGATGAATTTTTAGAATTGCGTCGGTTTCGTTTTCAACCGTAAGAAATTTTAGAAACGGTTTGCAATTTAAGAAAGAAACACTAATTTTGCAGCCCAATTCATAAAGTGAAAGCCGAGCTCGGGTTATTTAATATGGCGAATGTAAGAATTGCTTAGCCATTTGATGAATCTCGTTAGTGGCAATGATATTATATGAATTGAAAAGAAAATTTTATTCGATTAACTATCGATGAATTAAATATCCCAAACAGGGTTCTTTATGCATACTTTTGTTATAGTTCTTACGATGATAGTCTCGGTGTTGCTCGTTGCGGTTGTGCTCCTGCAAGCGAGTAAAGGGATGGGTTTAGCCGGCGGATTGAGCGGGCTTGGAACGGCGCAAGTGCTTGGCGTTCGTCGCACAGCTGATGTCCTCAGTAAAACAACCACATATTTAGCTGCCGCCTTTTTAATTCTGTGCATTGTCGCGGAATTCACCACGGCAAGCACCAACAAAGCGAAGGAAACTGAAGAAAGCGTGATTCAGCGAAATGCACCGGCTGCACCGGCAAAGCCGCTTCCGGCTCCGGGCGGTTCGCTCCCAAGTGGGCTTGGGAATTAATCTCAGAATGAGATTATGATTTTTGAGTTGTTTTTGATTTAAGTTAGATAGAATGATGCATCCGTAGCTCAGCTGGTAGAGCAAGTGACTCTTAATCACTGGGTCCTAGGTTCGAGCCCTAGCGGATGCACAACAAAGCCACCGAAAGGTGGCTTTTGTGTTTATAAACCGGTTTTGAAGGTGAATGGCTTTGGCGGCTTACGACTCATTTTAGGCGTGACTTACATGTTAGTAAGAAAAAATGGGGTGGATAAGTAAGTCTAAATTTTACACAGATTGTCGAACTTTCTATAACAACTCATTTTCATTACCAACCCTAAAATAGAGCCAATTTTTTTGTCATACCAGCTATACTTGTCTTGGAAGCACACCAAAATTGTAATACATGCACGTGAATTATAAAAAGCATTTAAAGGGGGTGAAGATTTGATAAAAAGAGAAAAAATTTGCAAAAAGGTATTTTCCATAAAGTTTATTTGCGTGGCTTGTGGAAAACACATTGCATCATTTCGAAATGCTATCTTTTATACTTTTGTTAAAAAGTCCACTAAATAGGATTATTTGATAAGTGCAATACTCTCTTGTTATAAAAACAGATAACCTATAATAATTTTTCATAACACTGATAAAGGAATTAAATTTTGCAGTATTAGTAGTTTCAATTTTAGAATCATGTGTGATATAATAAGGAATTACATTGCTTGCATTCATATCTCTTTGTAAATGAAATGAAATAATGCAATTTTCTAGAAAATAGGGATCTTGTATCCATTGATTGAAACTTGATTCATAGAAAAACCAAAAAATACCATTATAAAAAATTACATAATCAAAATTCTGTTGAAATATAAGGAATTTCGTAAAACCACTTTCTTGTTTATAAAAATCTTTATTTGTTCCGAAAAAGAATTCAAAATCGAAAAGAGAATCAAGTTTGGAAATTTCGAATTTTTTAGATTGTCTGATGTTCATTCGGGTTGGGGATATTAGAGCAATATTAAGAGTTGCTGGAAACTGTTTGAGCCAGCTAAAATAATTGGAAGAATAAGGAGAATAATCCTCGTAATTGTCATGTTTAATAATAAAATATTCTGCTAGAAAAGAACTATTATTCTTCAAATATTCATCAATTTCTTTTAATTTTCCTTGAAAAATAGGGATTTCCATTTGGTATTTATTGTTACTTAAGTCATTTCTAAATCGATACTCCAATCCAAACTCATTAAATGATTGATTCGCATCATTATCGATTGGTGCAATTAATGAATCGAGTTAAATAAAGGAGTTTTTAATCTCATTAATATTAAATTGATTTAATTTTGGGATATTTTTAATATAATATTCATCTAATGGTGATAAACTCTTGAAGAATACCTTTTGATCGGCTCCATCAGTAGATTTTATATAATCATATTTAGTATAACCTTGATAAAAGATCAATAAAGAAAGTACAATAATTGAAAAAAAGAGAAACTGAGAAAATGAACTTGAATTAATATCTGAGAATGGCGTTAAAGAAGCGTTTTGAATGGTGCTTACATCGGCAGTGTCATTTTCATCGAATGTAGGAGTTGGCTCAGTTCGACAAACAATAATAATAGGTTCGGATTTGATTGAGATCTCAGTTAATTTTCCAAAGTTTGTATTAGAGCTTGATTTATAAATTTGATTTTCAAAAGTCTTTATTGACACACGATAACAATTAAGTGTGTCAATCATACCATACTTGGGAATAATAAAAAATGTGGAAATATGTTCCTTTTTGTATGTTTTTCCATTAATTATTACAGTCTTAGTTTTTTCAATTTTACCTCCTTTAAGAAAGCCAAACCCATAAGCATATTTTTCAAGTGAAACCCGCTTTGATTGTAAAGATGCATAAATACTTTTATAAAGAAACATTTTAACGAATAAGGTATCGCCGGGTTTTAAGGTGTCTTTTGAATATTCAGCTTTAATAAATATTGGGGCCTTACCATAAGCAACTTGTAATGAGCAGTGTGATACTATTATAAAAAGGAGCGCGAAACCATTGAGGCGATGACTTTTCATTTTGCTGTGTAATTTGAAGGTTAAGTGCAAAAGGAACGATTGTGAATCCTTAAATATAGTGTTTGGGTATTTTTTACGATTTGCATTTTGTGAAAGAAATGCAATCCATCACATGATGTGAGAAAACGTCCAAAGGGATTCACTTATTAGGTATAGATAAAAGATGTTAGTTATCCTTATTCTAAAGGGCTTATAACGGTTTAAGAGATTTGGGGAGGAATAGAATCATTGAAGCATCATCGTTATATTCTGCAGTATGTATTTGATCCTTGAAATCTGAATTGTTTAGCTTTCCACAAGTTAAATCAAAGCAAAGGCTCATTGCGAACGAAGATTTATAAAACCCATCTGTCGCAAGAAGAATACTTCCTTCTATGACTTTAGGCAATATTGAAGGCTTAAAGGAAAGAGATCCAAGGGATTGGCTCAAAACTTCACGAACAATAAGCCCACCTTTACCGTCCTTTTTGGTTGTAATTGCTGAGTGATCTTTCGTTAGTTGTTTAATTCCTTCGGAATTGACTTGGTAAACGCGACTATCTCCACTATTGAGGATGAAGAAAAAGGGAAGTTGGGTATGCCAAACAACTGCAGTTAAGGTAGAGTAAAGTGGTTTTTTATCATTCAAATACAGCGACAAATGAGCTTGTTGAGCGGACTTTAACAATCTTTTTTCTAAACTTTTCTCATCATTTAAGGTCTCAAAAGACTCGAAAAGCGTATTTATTGCTATTGAAGAGGATAATGTATCAGAGTAAGAATTGGATACGCCATCGGCAACAGCACAGAGAAATAAATTTTCATTTTCAATAAATACATAATTAATGGAGTCTCCATTTACAGATTTATTCGGATCGGAAAAAGAGGCACTGAAAAATGAAAAATATGAATTTTCAAAATGTGTCATATTATTAAATATCTATATCATAAGAAATTAAGAATAGTTTTCTAATGCCAATAAGCTCTAAATTTGCCTTTTTTAAAGCCTCATAATTTGAATATGGTAATGTCAGGAAATTGATGATATTTTTGATATGAAAATATTCTACCTCTCGTTGAATGGTCATTTCGATTGCAGAGATATACTCTTCAAATAAATATCTATTGTGATAATACCCAAGATAAAGTTCATAAAGCTCATTGGGATGATATTCTCTGTAAATAATATCCTCATAACCCGGAACAACAACGCCAACGATGAGGTTGTTTCTCGAAAACCCATTGTTATCAATAATTTCTTCCCATTCTTGATACTTTTTATTCTTAAGATTTAAAAATACTTTCTCAGTATTTGACCCACCAAAAGCACTTTCAAGTTGATCATCATTTACGTTGTAACAAATATTTGTCATATTTATTGAAATAAATTTTGATTAATAATTAATTTGTTGAATTTCTTTTGAATTTAATAAGCGATGTCTTAGATAAATAAAATCTTCATAGAGTGATTTCATATTCTCATACCTTGTGTATGGTAAGGCTAAAAAATTGATGATATTAAGTGTATGATAGTATTCGGTTTCACGTTCTATTGGCATTTTATTTGCACTAATGTACTCCATATATTCATACTTTGATTGGTAAAAGCCAAGAAGGAGATCATAGAGTTCTAGCGGTTGATATTCCCGATAAATTACTTCATTATAACCCGGCACGACAACTCCAACGATCATATTGTTTCTTGAAAAACCATTGTCATCGATAATCTTTTCCCAATCATCTTCTTTATGATAATTAAGCTCTAATACTGCTTTCTGAAAACTTGAATCCGCCAATGCTCTTTGAATCCTGTCGTGATAATCTTGATGCGAAATCATAGCCGTATTGGTTTAAGTGATGGAGTTAAATTTACTTTACAAGAGTCATTTTCTTTATTTGACGATTCAAAACTTGATTTGATGGGTTTTGGAAGATGACTTCATAAAAATATACCCCTGAGCTTAATCCTAAGCGAGATGCGTTAATTGAATAGGAATGGAATCCTTCAGTTTTGGTTCCTAATAACTCCTTTGAAATGATTCTGCCGGTTGGGTCATAAAGTTGAATCGTTACTTGACCTGAGGTTGGTAGTTGATATTGAATGGTAGTTTCAGGATTAAATGGATTAGGATAATTCTGAGATAAAACGAAATTTTTGCTATTAATTTCTTCAACTTGTTTGGGTGTATTTAAAATAGAAACATCAAATTGATTCCGGAATTCAATATCATCAAAGTACATCAGCATTGAAGAATTTAGCTCATCTTGAGAATTTCCTAAACCAATCAATAATTGTTCAAAGTCACCATAATATTGATAGAAAAGTTGATCATCAACCAAGATATTATTTGCATAAACTTTGATTCTTGTAGAAATGGAAGTTTGAATGGATGTCATTCGAATATTTATCCATTTATCTTTTTGAATAATAAAATTTTTAAGTCGAGTATAATTACCTTGATTATTCCTTATGGTTGGAACAAGAGAAACGGTGGAACTTGAAGAATTCGTCTGTTCAGTTGATAGATAAACCGCCCAAGTATCGGCATCAAAATGAGAATTGTTCTTTGACCGCCTTAGAATCATAATATCGGAGGTGGGTCTGATTTGAGTAAATGAAAGAGGAATGTTGATATTCATTTGAACGGTAACTTCCCGCGTAGGTGTCAGATTTCGAACTAAATAAGCATGTGAACCGCTTCCATTGAGTAAGACCGAAAGGCATTGACCACGAGAAGCAGGAGGAAATTGGGTGTTAAATTGACCATTAAATCGTATATTTGACCAAGCGGGATGAATGCCATTATCAAACGGTTCCGTGAAAAATTCAGGAATAAATGGGGCCTTAAATAAATCTGTTCTCTTCCATATGCCTTGTGAAGTTCCTAAATACAATGTGTTTTGATAGCATCGAATGGCAGTTATCCCAAATTGAGAGGGAAGACCGGTATTATAATTAAACCAAGTCTGACCAAAATTCACTGAGGCAAAAATCCCATCCGTACAAGCGGCATAAATTGTACCATTGGCATCATTGGTGAAACTAATCGCATCCCGACCGTCTAACCCAATATTGACGAATGTTTGCCCATTATCATTCGAACGGAAAACGCCAAACCCTAATGTCATTGCATAAACAATTCCGGCATATTCATTCATTTCCATAATGGTGCGAGTAAAATTCGGAACTTCTGTCCAAGATGTGCCACCGTTTGTGGATCGAAAGAGACCGCCACTCGAACGCATCGCAAAAAGTACCCCATTCGCATTTTCATAAAAACGAAATATAGGGCGCACTGAACCCGTCATAGAAAGAACGGTCGTCCAAGTACCACCCCCATCGGTTGACCGCAGAATTTGATTATTAAACGCTAAAAGCATTGCACCGCCGGTTGTACCATAAAACGCACACGCACCGGATTGATCGGGAAATACTCTTCGCACAAAATCCCAAGTGACGCCCCGATTGGTGCTTTTATAAAAGCCAAGCTCTAAACGAGGTAAAAGAGTTGCCGTATGATATTCAGATATATAAAGGGTTTGTGTGCGGTCAATGAGTAAACGAAATACTGCCGCAGGGGTAATGGCACCCGGAATACGAAAAATGAAATAGGAATTTCCACCATTTGTTGAGCGCAGAACGGTATCGGAATAGGAGGCATGAAGAGTTCCGACATTATCAACCTCAAACCCGGTTATCCCTTTCGTTTGATATCCAATCGGTTGCCATTGTGATAATGCAGTAGCATTAACTAAAATTAATAAAAGAGTGGTAAAAATAAGAGTTTTCATGTGTGTTCTTGTTGTGGGTTTCATAAGGGGTTTTAATTTATGTTAAGAGACTAATTTTAATTAAATATTATTTTATCAAGATGAACTTTGAAATCTAATTAATTTGTAAGATTATAATTAAATTAAAAATAATAACTATTAAATATTTGATTGTAAAAGGGTTTTATTTCATCAATTAATTCATTGGCTTCTTTGATTCCATAGATATGCGCTAAACACCATTCATACGAATCCCAAATTTTTGTTAAATAGTATTTATTTATTTCTTTTGAATGCATAATTTCAATTAAAAACCCGTTCTTATGAGCGTCTATAAATTTTTCAATAATTTCTTTTATATCAACGCTCTCCATCTTGTAAGGATAACCTTTTAATTTTTCATAATACACTAATACAGGTTTTTGTTTGTCAAAGTTAAGCATATCAAAATAGTATTCCGCTTCCTCCTGAAATACGTCTACAACCTTCCTCATCCAAATATATTGCTGTTCTTTCAACTCTTGATCATTTAACCTTGACATCACATTCGCAAAATGATTTGAATCTTTCATAAGATTTAATGCTGTAATTTGAGCGACATTCCACCGATAACTTTCTTCATCATTTTGTGTGGCATCGGGATGGAGATATACTCCCCAGTCATTTTCAAAGAGTTCCATCAAATAAAACTTCGGATCGTCGAGAAAGACTTCAATCGTATGATTTTCGAAGGTTTTGAGATGATATTTGGTAAGGATCATAATCGACTTATAAAGGGTTTAATGAAATCTTTTCTATAAAAATTAGTTTTATTAAGAAGTTATTTTTCGCTTAATTCTGTTTATCTGTAATCGCATTTTTTCCGGTATTGACCATTTTTCCGGTAGATGATAGAATTCTTCAATAGTGAGCATTTCAGCCATTTTTTCGATATCGCTATATTTAACATGATTAGAAAATACTTCCACATTATGATGATTTGTACTTGATAATGTATGCCCCCAAATTACCCCCTGCTTATCCTTGATAAATTTTGCTTCAAGGCAGTTTGTAAAAAAGGTTTTGAATGCTAATAAATTAAGTCGAATTTTGCCAGTTCCATCCGATGAAATATCAATTACTTTTTTGTTAGAATTTGCTAATAATGCGCACGCAAAAGGACAATCGTTTGTCCTGAATTTACCTGAAGCTGAATTTACATTAATTGAAAAGTTCCTAAATATTTTCGAAAGAGTTCTGTAAACTGACCCATAATCATTATTATATATTCTAATTTCATACTTGCGAATGGGGTATATCGATTGCCGGATATAATCAAACGCATTTTTCTCATTTTGTATGACAATATCATCAATGATAATCTCGTAAACCGGTGTATTACTTGCAGATTTATACCACCGATCAAGATCATCCATCTCTTCAAAATCACTATCATCTTCATCATACCAAAACATAATTTTGTCTCCTTTTTTAGCTAGGGTTAAGAAAGAACTGTTATTCCAATTCGCGAAGTGCTTACGAGTCGATTAGAGGTTGCCCGTTCAGAAGTTGAAAGAGCAATCCGAATAATCTCTTCCGACGAATCACGCGCTCCCTTTGCAGCGTACTTGGTGTATTAATCATGCTGATCGTTTTGGTAACACGGTCACTCAAGGATTATTGTATTTGGGTCATAAGCTCACGAATCCGGGTAATCTTTTCAAAGCTGAATAACATAGTGCTTCTTTTAGTTTGGGTTGAAAAAGCAATGGAAAGAACAGGGTGTGTGAAAGTGAGTACAATTTGTTTCAATAATAATAAACACTTCTATGCCATCTCAGCAGTGAACTTATAATGATGAATTGTGAACTGTAATCATTTCCTTTTTTACTATCTTTCACTTAATTATTTACTAAATCCTATTCTTCATAGTGCAGCACATTAAAAGTTTTGTATTAGTAAAAATTTATGATTAAGGTATTAGTTAATTACTTTTTAATACGTTTCTTATTATTTCAATAATTTGTTCAGGTTTGAGAATGCTTCTCGAGCCATTATTGTACCTTGGTGCTCCTCCTATAGTTGAACCACCACCCCAACCCGGTTCTAATTTATTCAATGTGTATAGAATGGTTCCTTCTTCGCTTACTGGACCGATAGGGAAATTAGAAACGAATTCCGACTTTTTCCCAATCGTATATGCAATTGATCCATCAGCTAAATATTTGTAACAAACCGCTCGATTGAAACCATTTTTATAAAGCTCGTCAAAAATAAAATCATCTGAAAGGGCCATTACAAATAAATCATTTTTATAAGTAATTTGATAAGATTTTACGGATTCCTCTTCAGTTGAATTAAAATCGGTATTTTGGGAAATTAGTGCAGATATTCCTTCTAAGCAATCATCAAGTAGCTTATTTAAATCGGCAGATTGGTATAATTTATTTCTTTTAGATTCATATTCCGATTTCATTGCTTCCTTTCGAAAATATGTAAGAAGTTCATAATTACTTGTAGGATAAGCAGGACCGTATGCATCTGCTTTGCCAACTACCTCCACCAATTCTCGAACTCTTTTTTCAAAAATATGCGTAGGGTTTAACAAAAGCCATACAGTTAAAGCAGTGTCCCCATCAATATCATTGATATAAATATTAAATTCCTGAGGGTCGAAACCCAATAAAAGTGCGTCTAAAACCTGCTCACAACTGGAACGCGTAGCATGACGAATACAAAGGTCATGATGGTCAAAGGAGTAACGGTTATTTTTGTTATCAATCCAAGGCCCTTGAACATAGCCATCCAGTGCAATTGAATAATTTGGTAATTCTTGAAACTCAATTGTTCTTCCGCGTTCAATAATGATTTTTGGCATTTGTATTTACTAATTAGGGTTGCTGGTTATCAATAAATTTTACTAACTGTGCAATACTTTGTTCAGGTAATTCTTTAGAAAAAATGATTTTATGTCTTTTTATATTCATACTTTCGAACCACTTACTCCAATAAAGAGTCAAAATTTCAAGCTCCTTTGTATTGGCTTCAAGTGCCGGAGTTACTTCCATCACGATAACCTCCCATTCTGAAAAATTACCTGCGGGGAGAAGCCCGCCATCCTTTTCGAAAGCAGGTTTCCAATTTTTTAATGATCTGTATTTTGCAACATTCATCGAGGTTCGAGAATCTCTTTTACTGGAATATCTATTTTCAAATTGTAAATATCCGTCTGTTAGAATAATTAATACATTTCTAAAATTAGAGTTTTTTGGTGCCGTATACCCTTGAAGTTCATGAGCAAAAAAACTCCAAATATCTGCTCCCGCATAAGTCGGGCTCGTTTGAGCGAGAGTATAGAGAAGATCAACTTGGCGAGAAAGCACTTTCCCAAAGCCCGGTACGTAATCGCGCCGATCAGAAAGTGAAATTGATTCAACATTGATGTTAAGGCTATCATTCATCAAGAGTATTTGAGAAGAATAAGCGTTTTCGGGTTGTGAAAAGAAAAGTAATCGAAATCTGTCTTTTGAAAGAATGAAGTACTTTTTTTGGACTTCCATTAAAAAACATTGATACGATGCATTAATCAAAGATTTATCAATAACGGCTTGTTCAGAATTCTTTTTAGGTGAAATACGATCAGAAAGATCAAGGGCAACAACCATATTGACATGCTTTTGAGTAAGTGAATCAGTATTCATTTGATTATCCGAATCCTGCTTTTCACTTTCCCCGCAAGCGCTTAATAAAATAATTGAAAGTCCTGACACTAACATTGCGAGGTAATTCTTTGTAATAGATGTCATTTTCATTTTCGTATATATTTATATTGAAGAGATTATCGTTAATTAGAGAATTGCGATGAAATATAATCGGTATCGGTAAGGCGTTTATTGAGATACGACTTATATTTCAGTATCAATTCATTTAACCTATCTAAGTCGGGCTTTGCAGTTTTACTGTCCGAGTATTTAGAATTAATATAACTTGTCCAGCCGGTGATATAGCTGTCTAAAAAAGCATTCAATTCTGAAATGTTTATTAATACAGCACCTTCTTCATAACCAAGCTTCTTAATCATAAACTCGTCTTTCAATATACCTGTATTAAGTTCTGCTACTTCATCTAATTTAGATGCTAAATCCTTCTCAAATTCTAATAATTGAGCTGCGCGCTTTTCTTTTGCAAATCTTAAGTGACGGAAAAGGGTTGATTGATGATGCAATTCACCTACAGCAAATCCCCATACATAATAAACAGCAAAGCCGGCGCAAAGAACCAAATAAAAATTAGAATCACTAAATATCATTGTCCAAATCCATTTATCTTTTACTAACCCCATCAAATATTTAATTGTGTAAGCATTCTCGGTTATTTTGAGAGCAAGAAAAAAATCAACTATAAGGGCTATAATTAATAAGGAATACTTTCTAAATCCGTTTGATCTTGAAAAGTAAGGTGAGGCAGCCATTAACATCATTACAAACGGAAAAAAGCAAACAAAAAATAAAGCACCTCCACCGGATTTATTTGCCTCAATAAAAGTTTTGGGATTAAACACTTGATTATTTAGTGCTATTAATGCAGTTTCGGTATTGGTTGTTAACATTGAGGAAATATCCATCAAAAACGCCATATATATGGCTGAAGCATAAAATGTAAATAGGTATGAGGTAACAAAAATAAACATAAAGAGAATAAAGCCCGTCTTAACCGGGTCAAAGGAAGATTCTAAGTCAAATTTCTTTGGGTTAATTTCAATATCACTTAATTCACCTTTAAGATTAGCGATTTTGTCTTTTGCTACGGGTATAACATCTTTTTCAAGATAAGAAATGCGAGAGCGTTTTGTAGAAATGGTTGTTTGAAGCTCTGAAATACGACTTTTAACATCGTTGGCAAGGGTGGTGAGTTTTTTGCAAAACAAATCATACATCACAGATAAATACTTTTGAATAACCTCAGGATTTCCGTTTTCTTTACCACAATCTTGAAAACCTTTTGAACGTAGTTCTTCTTGTTCTGATACCGATAAAGCATTAGGGGTAAATGAGTTGTTTAGCATTGTTGGATTGGTTTTTGATTCTGAAGAAGAAGTGTGATTACCGTTGCCGTTGATGTGAGAGGTGCTGTTCATAATTTTACCTGTGAATGAATGTTACTTTGAAAGTGATGCGAATTTATCCCAGTTATAATAGATAGAGGAAAAAAGAAATATTTCTTGGCCACTACGTATAAACTATAACACGACCCGATATGCGCCCTTTATACTGCTCGCGGCCATCTATATAAACTTTCCCTTGTCCACTGTCGTGATCAAAATGTGCATCGCCAGCGTTGTCGGTTCGGGAATCTTGCATACCCCACGCCCAACCAATCGTTACTTTTATCCCTTTGCGCGGTTTTCCGCTACTCTTTTCAAAAACTGAAATCGTTACCATATATTACTAATATAAAATTGAAGAATTTGTTTTCAATAATACGCACTCTCTTATAAAACGGCATTAAAAGAAATATTTCTTATGAAGATTGTCATTAGTCTTGTTGGCGGTCAACTCGACCCAAATTTGCTTACACCCTTGCAATTGGAAGCTACGCGCTCAGTTTTATTTCGAACACCGGATACCAATCGCGAAGCAAAAAATTTAATAGACGCGCTTGGCGTCAATGGTATTTCGGCAAGTGTACAAGAAACCCCCGCCTTTGATTTTGCTCAAACTCGAGAAGACATTAGAAAGAAAGTTGAAACCTTAAGGGATGAACATCAGGGTTCAGAAATTTGGATAAACTATACAGGTGGAACGAAAATTATGAGCCTTGCCGCATTTGAAGTTGCTCGCGAATTAGATTTAAGAACTGCTTATTTAGAACCCCGATCATCATCCCTCCTTACAACGTTAGGTACATTGCCTCAGCCTTCAATACCTATTTCGGTGAAGTTTACGATTGAGGCATTTTTTGCCCTTAAAGGATTTAGTGTTCAAAGAAACAAGTCTTTGGAAACCAATGCACAAACTCGAAAGGCGTTTACAGAATTTGTTTATGAAAACATTAGAAATTCCGCAATTTTTCATAATAAGTTATTTTCAAAAGTATTTCAATTTAGAATAAAGAATTCTACTGCGAACAATTATGAAAAGTTGATCGGTACATTTATTACAGAAAATTTTTGGAATAGTATGGTCTCTAAAAATATGTCGGGTTTTCAAGTAAAACTTAATTCCCAGAGTGCAAATTTTAATACAGGCGCCCAATTAATAGAATATTTCAGCGGAGGCTGGCTCGAAGAATATGTTTTTAATAAATTTTATGATTCTCGCTGCGCCGATGATGTTACTATCGGGTTGCGGTTTCTGAGTTCCGAAAATGATGTAATGAATGAATGTGATGTCGTGGCGATTAATAAAGGGCAGTCCACCTTTGTTGAATGTAAGTCGGGTAATTTTAACTCAACCGATATTGATAAATTTCATTCGGTTGCAAAGATGTATGGCGGCGATTATGCAAAAGGGGTTTGGCTTTCATATTACCCTATTCCTATTTCTGGAAAAAGTTCTAAAATGAGAAAATTTTCTATGAATAAAATCAATTTAATAGAAGGAATGAAACAGATAAAAAATAGTCTAAATAATCCTTGCCAATTAGGTGATATCCAGCGGTAATCAAATAAATTTTATTTTTCCCGGAGGTAAAGAAATCGTAAAAATTAATCCTTTTCCTTTAGCGTTATAAGGAACATATTTTGACGATAAAAGGGCAGGAGAGATAATACGGCCAACTTTTGTTTTTATTTTAGAAATCAAAGATCGTACTGTTGCCGGTGTTAAACTATGAGTGGTTAATTTGGTAATAAAAGGATCTTTAGTGTCATATTTAAGTTCAGAGATACACCAATTTTTGATTTCTTCAGCAGTATCGTCCTTAATCTTATTTTTATGCGTTGAATGTGTAAAATCAACCTCTTTTAATCCTTTTTTGATTTGACTGGCAATAAACGCAAATAAAATAAATTCTAAACGGGCTAATTTTAAATCCTTTCCGGCAATATGAGCTTTAGGAATTTTGTGGGCGTTTTTTTTATCGAAATCAAAGAAAAATTCGGGCAAACCCGAATCTTCGCCAATGAGCAATTGAGCGGTATTAAATAAATCGTGATAGCTCATTGTGCTGAAGTTGTACCCACCGTTTTCTAAAATCGGCCGTAAACGAACAAAAGGTAACTCCGCCAATTCGAGTTTTACTTTCTGGGCATCAATCGAATTTCCTGAACTGTCTTTAATCTCATAAGTTTCGGTTCCTCTCTTACCTGTAACTAAATGTGGATTTTTGGTAGGGTAATAAAAATCATTATTACTTTCCAACTGCGGGTGTTCAACTAAAATATGTGAAAGTCTGTCGCCCGCTCGACCAAAGACATTTAGTGCCATCATCATAAAAGAACTCATCGTTTTTCTTCCGCCTGCAAGAGAACAATAAACCGGAGGCATGTTTTGAGAAGTGTGTTCTCTTATAAAATGAAACAAAAAATCGGCGAAAATCTCGTTTTCCGTAGAATTTCGAATATCCTCCATTTCACTATTTTCGGAATTCTTCACCGCGTGAACCCAAACATGACTCGGCTCTAAGGTCAAACTGTACTCATTTTTCATTTTCATGAGCATCCCTAATTCGCCAAGAAGTGCCGCTTCCACTGTCCCTTTTCCTCTTGCTGTTGTAAGAATATGCAACTCCGAAAATTGAACATTTTGAAGAACGGAATAAACATAAAGCGTCTCGGTGATGACTTGTGGCGAAGTCCCCGCAAGACAAATGAGTTTTGGCTGAACTGATTCTAACTGTTGAACCGAGGGTGCTTTCTTCTTTTTCATAAGGGTTAGGTTTACTGATAAAGAAAAGCAAAGTTAGTAAAACAACAGTACAAATTGAAACCTTCCAATTTGCATACAGTTCTCTCGGTGCTTTGACCCCTCGGCATTTCGACGCCTTGATATTTCGGCGCCCCGACTCCGCTCGGCGACCTTAGTTCTGCAGGACGGCGCCTCGACTCCGCTCGGCGACCTTAAACAAACTCCGCTCGGCGACCAAAGAAGGGAGGTGGGTGAGCGAAGCATTGAGCCTGTCGAAATGTCGAACCCCCTCTCTTCACTTCGACCCTTCGACTTCGCTCAGGGATCTCCGTGTCGGAGCGATAAAATTGGTTCTCGAATCGTTTTGAATTAAGGTTCTCGAATTGTTTTGAATTAAGGTTCTCGAATCATTTTTGAATTAAGGTTCTCGAGCGTAGTCGAGAGAAACCGCAATACTCAAAGAGTTCAATGAATGTGGGGAGTTGCGGGGCTGAGCTCTTGCAAAGACTTGTTCCCGACCGAGTCGCAATACTCAAAGAGTTCAATGAATGTGGGGAGCTTGGACTTAGATATGAGCACATTTCAGTTCAAGAGTCGCAATTCTCAAAGAGTTCAATGAATGTGGGGAGAGCCCCACGCTCAACCCCAATAAAATTAAGCCCTTACAGGCAGTTTTCCAAAGCAAAACAAAAAAAAGGCTTTTTTCATAAAGCAACTCGGTGTATAGGTCATTTTTCTTATCGTTAAATAGCGTTTTTCCCGAGCATTCATTGGCTTCCAATCCGAAACACTTTAAGCAATTTTAGTTAACTCCCGATAAATTCAACCGTTAGTTTTTTTAGAAGGGAAGGCTGTAAGGTTCATAAAACGGACGCTTTCCAGCAATCACCGCTTTTACCTGTTTTACCTGTGCTTCCATTATCCGCCTAAAGTTTAATTTTACCGAGGCGATTTTGTACACCGATTCTTCTGCCATTCGGTTTTCAAAAATTTCTAAATACCGCTTTCGGCCTTCATTACTTAAAAAACACCCTGACCCATCTTTTTGATAATAAAAATCCGAGTTTTTTATCAACCCGCGGTTCAAAGTATAAATCACAAGTGAATCCATCACACACCGAAATTCTTCAATTAAATCATTAATCAAGGCAGGGTTTCCCCGCTCCTCGGTATGAAAGAATCCAAAATACGGAGAAAGCCCGTGAATTTTACAAAGCGAATATAAATTGGAATGAAGCAAAGTATAAGAAAAGCTAAGCAATGAATTTACCGGGTCGGTGGGTGGGCGTTTGACACGGCGAAAATTAGGCTGAAAGAACACCGATTCTCGCTTAAAGTGAAGCCCGAATATATCGAAATAGACCGCAGCGGCTTTGCCTTCATACCCACGTAAAGAATCAAAAGAATCCGTTCGTTCAGCTTTATGTGCCAATTCATTTAGCAAAACAAGTGATGTTTCAATGTGCTCGCGGTATTCAGGTAAGTTTCCCCAACCATTTGTTTTACGGCGCTGAATCATTGTGCGGGAATTTGAGATTTTGGTGGAAATCATTCGGCGAGCGAGATCGAAACAAAATTCTTCGTCAAGTGAACGAAGATATTGGTCTCTCTCAAATAAGGTGTTATCGGCAGTTGTTGCTTCAAGCCGGCCAAAGTAATATCCATTTTGCGATAAATACGCAATCGGGATATGATTTTGAAGGCAATGTTGAATTGCCGGAGTTGTAAGAGTGACATTCCCTAAAACAATAATTTGCTCCACTTTGCGCGCGTGCAGTTCGGTTAGCTTCATGCTACTTTTTTCAACCAAAAAGCGTTCCCCTTCTTTCCGCAAAAGGCTGCCTTGCTCTTGAAGGTAGAGCGTTCTTAAGAATGGAGAATACAGTTTTTTTAATTCATTCAGTTTTGTTTCTTCGAGTTCATCCTCACGCTTTTGCAAGTTGGAGAGGAAATCATCGAGCTGTAGAGGTTTTCCTTTGAAGTTTTCCAATAACTTTTGGCCAAATTCGGTTTGCAGGAGTGTGGCCTCGGTTACTTCAATTTTTTTTCCGTCGTCAGTTTCAAGGTTAAAGAAATGACTTTCAGGGTGGTTGTATTCATCGGGAATATCGGCTTCGGGGTATGGCGGTTTTGGAATAACTTTACGCAGTTTTAATCGGCCTAATTTATCATACCATTTTTCGCCGTGCATTTTGGTTGGCAAAACCAACGAACGAATAAAGAGATACCCGAGGTATTTGAACCCTTCTGAAAAGTGCGTGATTCGCGTTTTTTCGGGGTGAAGATTGAGTTTCAATTCCGCTAAAACCGATTCCGTCAGTTTGAGGGCTTCTTCAGCTTGGGGCTTTGATTTGCAGAGTACGAGAAAGTCATCGGCATATCGAATAATTTTGAAATTTTCCGCTTCAAGGCGTTTATCAAGTTTATCTAAATACAAGTTTGCCAAAAGTGGTGAAATGGGTGCGCCTTGAGGAAGTCCAATCGGATTAGGAATGCGTTTTTCGCTGCCGTAAACAATATCGGCTTTAAGCCACTCACTTATCAGTTTGAAAAGCAGGTCATCATCGGGGAAGAATTCTTGAAATCGAGCGAGAATTAAGTCGTGCTCAACCGAATCAAAAAAGCGCGTGATGTCGGCATCCAAAGCCCAAAGGTATCCTTCGTTGCGCAGTTTTTCGATTTCATCGGCGGCATTGAGCCGCGAAAGACCGGGTCGGTAAGCAAACGACGATTTTGAAAGTTGTTCTTCAAGAATCGGGTTTAAGACAATCGTGGCCGCGGTTTGAACAATTCTATCCGGAACGGTTGGAATAAGGAGAATCCGCTCTTTTCCATCGGGTTTTTGAAACACCATTTTTAGGAGTGCTTGCGCTTTGTACCTACCGGTTTGAAGCAGGTGGTGTAACTCGCGCAAGCTCTCCGGCATTTTTTCCGAAAATTGATCGATCGAAAACCCGCCGACACCCGGCCGGCCGTCGTTGGAAGACACTTTTTGCCAAGCCTTGGAAAGTGTTTCTTCTAAAATAATTTGCGAATAAAGCCAACCCATTTCTTTTTTCTTTTAAGAAATAAAAAAGGGAGAATCGGGTTTAAATGTGTGATTTGCTCCCTCCGGCGTATCAATAATTACCGAAGCCACGCATTTTTCACAAAAGGAATAATAGCGTATCGAATCGTTTTTTCCGCCTCTGCTCAAAAGTTTGGTGAGTTTCGAACGAAGCTGTTGAAACGCGAGATAGGGAATAAAACACTCGAAAACACTTTTCTGCACGGGCGTTCCAAAATCTTTTAAGGTTTTAAAGATTCGGTTTCGAATGGGATTGGATTCGATATCGTAACTAATCACATAAAAGTTCATACGTGGTTTCGTTTTTTGTCTCCTAAATATTTACTCCGAACTTCCTTTAACTGCCACCATTCCAAAGCCCTGCGAGCACTTCACCCCAAACCCTGATTCATACCCGATTTGAATTAACTCTGTGGGTGCGTGAAGCTCAAAGGGCGTAAAGGTGCATCGATTATGAATCGGCGCAGCGTGTTCAGTCTTGAGCGTAACCAACCGCACAATCGACTTCGGACGCTTTTCGGGAAGCACAAAGCGAAGCGAGGTTTTTGTGTCCGAATTCACCTTTAAGAAGGGGCGGTTCAACAGAGATTCATATTTGCGAATCAAACTAAGAAGCAAAGCTTGTTCAAAATTGGCGCTTTCGGGCGTGAGGTGTGTTTGATGTTTTGCTCCATTCAGCCGCTCGGAGAGAAAGAGAGGGGAAAGCATCGTAAAGCTCATCCGCTCTTGAAACACAGGTGGGTCAATGACTTGAACCGTATCCAATCCAAAGAAAACACCGGCAAGTTCCATTTTGGAATGACTCAAAAATCCTGTGATAAGAGTGGTGATGAATTCTTCATTCGGAGACGAAATGTAAAAGCCGATTTGACGTGAAGTGGTTCTGATGCTGCCGCGCTCTTTATCTAAAACCCAGCGGTGATTGGGGTCAAGCGATTGGAGCATTGAAAAAGTAAAGTGCTTGAACTCCCCGCTTTGATGAAGTTCGGCGGAAAAGGTGGGTGAGCCTTTTTCGAGGGTGTGGTAAATATAGCCGAGCAGAAAGGTATTCATATCAATGGGGAGTTGGAGCGTGCGGTATCGGTGCGTGAGTTTAATGAGTAAGCGCATTGGAGAGAATGGATGAATATTGATAGTGTTTTTGAGGGTTAAAAATAAGAAATGTTAAGAGTCTTTCGTCACTTCGGCCCTTCGACTACGCTCTGGGATCTCCGTGACGGAGCGATAAAATAAGGTTCTCGAGCGGAGTCGAGAGAACCGTAAAGAGCCTCGATACTTCGGCGCCTCGACTTCGCTCGGCGGCCTTAAACAAACTTCGCTCGGCGACCTTGGTTCTGCACTTTGACCCTTCTGCATTTCGCCCTCAATTAAAGAATATTTTGATATTGCCAAGAACATTACCAATAGTTTAGTGAAGACGGGCGATATCGGTCAGATTTCAGGTGAGGAGTTGAAATTCAAACTCGAAAACCCCAATGAGGGCATATTCTATATGCCGCCAACGGCACCGAAACCAAAGTCACGAGCATCGCACGACGGACGGAAGGGCTTCTGCTCTTTAATAATCCGGCGAGTCTCACGGCGGGAAATTATTCGTTGGAAGTGCGGCGGCTTAAACGCTGATAAAGAAGCGATTTATGGGTTTGCTACGATGATTACAGTCTCGATGCTGAATTAAGTATGAAAGGACTTACGCAAAACACGAATTTTGTCATTGTCATTCTGTCCCGACGCAGCCTGTGCCGATACTTCGGCATCGGGAGAAGAATCCACAATAGAAATGGATTCTTAGCTACGCTCAGAATGACATCTGCGTAAGTCCTAATACTATTAAACCGCCGCAATAAAAAAGCGCGTAAATCCTTTTTCGGAAAGATGTTTTTTTAATTTCTTATCTCCCGTCCAAAGTATGCCGTTCAATTCAAGTGTGAGTGCAACAAACAGCGTATCTTTTACATCTGCCTCACGGCACAGGTCATACGCTTTTTGGCGGTTCTCAGTGGAAATAAGTTCAATTTGGACGAACTGAATTTTTTCAATTAGTCCGTTAAATGCATCATAAAAATCGGTGTCGGACAATTTTCCGAATTTCAAAATTTTCTCTTTGTAACGAAACAGTTCGATAAATAAATAATTCGGCGCGTAAAAGGATATGCCTTTCTCGAAGAAAGCATCTCGCAATCGTGATTTTTCTTTGAGCAGTGCTGAAAATAAAATATTTGTATCAACAATCACCGTCACTTTTTAATGTTTTTTAGGAAATTCTCGCCGTTTTTCTGCCACCATTCCTCATCAATTTCATCGGCGATGCGCTGAACCGATTCGGGGGTGAGTTCTGATTTTTGCGCTACATACTCCAAACGAAGCCGAGTTAAGATATTTATCATTTCCATAACGGGAATTTCCGTTTTATTCAAGCGAATGATGATTTCTTTGTCGGTAGATTGAACATCGAATGCATCCATAGTTAGGTTGGTTAATTATTTTCCAAGTATAGTCAAAAAAATTAAGATTACAATCTTTCCGATTCAACCGTTATCGTCAGGTTGCTCTCTTCGGCAACGACGGCGTGCGGTTCAAGAATTTGGTTCAGAGCAAAATAATTTTTGTTGCGTTGAGAATCATTTTAATGTTCCATCTATATTAAATTCTTTAGGAAATGAAAATTTAATTAAATCATCATCTATTTTATTCCTAGGAAATTCAAATTTTAAAACTGATATGCACGTTTTATAAAATTCATCGGCAGCTTTTTTTCCAATAGGGTTTGTTTTATGAACCATAGAATTTCGCCTTATTCTGAGATTATGTAATTTATTAATTAAATCTGGTTGATATATTTCTTTTTTTGCATTGATATAATCACAGAATGATGGATCATTGTTGTTTTCTATAACAGTAGTTAACAAATGCTCCATTGATTGTGTAAGTCTGATAGTAGCATCATTGTAACGAGCCTGTTCAATATACCTTCGAGCATCAATAATTAAATTTAATGCAAAATAATAAGGATCATCATTGAGAATAGATTTAAGCAAAGATATTAAATCGCCAGAGAGAAATTCAGTATGTTCTTTAATATTATCAAAATTAAGTGCGTCCCAAAGTTGTAAGCATTTGGAAATCGAATACATTTTTTCAATCGCTTCTAATTCCGAAGTAAGTCCAAACTGTTTGGCTTTTGATTCAAGATTATTTTTCGCCTTTTCAAAAAGCTGTTGAGCGGCGGCGTAGTTACCATTCTTGAATAGTTCTTTTGCTTGTGTGATAAGGTCAATATTGTAAAGGTCGTAGGGGTTTTCAAGTTTATTGAGAAATTCTGTCCCGCATTTGGGTTTCCCGTCTGCATATTCTTCAAAATCCACATAAAAAATATCAATGTCTTTTTCAATCGCTACGGTTAAAAACGCCGAAGCATCTGCCGATTTTTTCCCGCCCGTAATATCAAGCGCGATTCTGGCATCTGATTTTTCTTTTCTGATTTCTGCAATGATTTCTCGAACACGCTTGAAGGTATCTATTGAACCGATTGATTCAACCGCACGAGATATTGGTTTAACCGTAATGTTTTGTGAGGGGTCTTTGTATAATTCAAAAATTTTTTCAAAACATTGTAAAGGTGTATTGGGTTGAATATTCATTACCTTGTAATGTGCGGCGCTTTCTTTTGTAACGATTGGATAGACGGAATTTGGAGAAAGTGCGAGAATTGTGTGTAAAAGCGGTTCGGGAGAAAAGCCCACAATCGTTATGAGGGCATCAAAACTGTTGGCAAGACTCAATACTGGTAAGCCACTTGCATTATTTGCTTTTTGCCGGGAAAGAACGGTTTTGAATAAAGAAAGAGATTTCTTAAAGTAAGCATTGTTATTTTGCTCATCTTTCTCATATCTAATTCCCGTTAATTTTATGCCGAAGTAAATTGAAAAATCAGTTGATTTATCCGCCTCTTTCGTCCATTTATCTAACCCATCATTTTCAGATTCAGGTAGCCACTGTTTGCGTTTATTGAGAATATCCGCTTTCATAAAATCTTTACTTTTGTGATTTTTCCATCTTTAACCTCTAAAATTTCAACTGCCACTATTTCACCCTCCCTCTTCATTTTATTAGTTTCTACGAAGAGCGAATTTCCTTCATACTCCAAAGTAGTTGGCTTATAGTTAACTGTTTTAATTACCTTCATTTCAATTTTATCACCTTTTTTATAAGAAACAATTCTTGGCTTTGATTTTTCGGCGTGTTTCAAAATTTTGTTTGCTTCTGCTTTTGATTGAGCAATTTCTTTTTCGGTTGCAGGCTTAGGTTGAAAACCACCACGATGAAATGAAGTATTTTCCCTTTTTTCATTGCCATCTGGGAGTGGGGTATTCGTAACTGCAATTTTTGCCTGATTGATATCAGGTAGTTCTCCGTTTGGCAGAATGGTGATTTTGCACCAACCAAGCGGCGCAATTGCATTCTGCCCTTCAACAATCAGACAGCGTGATTTGGGTGCGATTGGCGACCCGTTGTGTCTCACTAAGTCTCTTATCCTTACTCGCTGTGGCATTGTGAGATGGAGAAATTGCGTTTTGCTCATAAAGCCGCCGCCCCAACCGGTGCGGAATAAGACACTTTCAGGTGTTAAGCCAAATCTATTTTGGTAAAGTGAATAAATTTGATTTGTATAAACTTTCAATTTCGCGGTGCGTTTATCGTTTGGATTAACATCGTTTGGTATTGTTGTTAGCCCCAGATAAAAGTCTTTTTCCTCAAAGTCCGCAACGGCTCTGAAAAACTCATCAACAGTTTTCAGGAGATTCAGAACAGACTGCAAATAAAAAGGAACACCGGTTGGAAAGAATTCTGAGGCAAGTTGAAGGTCTATAGAAATTTTGAATCGCGCTTTTGTTTTTGCAGGAGCGCATTGAAGATTTATATCAAATTTTTTTTGATAAGATTGGTTGTTAGGTGGTGTCCCGTTTGCATCTTTACAAACTGCTCTCGCTTTTTCATTTTTCAAAATTACATTACCATCAAAATTTGCATCGCTTATCTTAACGATGCGGAAGAAATCGCGTAACGTTTCGTTCGCCGACTGCCAGCGTTGATTAAATTCTCCTAAATAAGTTTGTTCTTCTGAAGTAGCATTTTTAGGTATTATTTTATTCGGCTTGATTTCCGTAAAGCTTTTAGTATCGACTTTCTCGTCAAGATTGTTAGGCTGTTTTGAGAAATGCTCCTTGTATTTTTTTTTATCGCTATCACGTAATCTTGAAGCGGCAGTCAAATTGTAAGTTACAAATCCATTTAGCCAAGTATTTTTTGTAGCATCGGATAAAATTTTCCAAAGAACTGCGTTTCGTATTGCGCCCTTTATTGAACTGCCGGGAATAAAGTGTTTGCCGTTTCCATTTTGTACAAATTTATTTCCATCGGAAATGTAGGTTATTCCTTTGGCAATATTTTTTGCAATCTCTTTTTTTTGTTCAATGCTGCCTTTTAGAAGTCCGACATTTTCCAAAAAGAATTGAAGGGACATTTCCTTGAAGAGAGAAAATTCTTTGGTATCTCTATCGCGATTGACTTTTTCATTATAATTGAGTCCAAAAGTATTGCAAAAATTGCCAAACACTTGCGAGTTATCAAATGAATTACCCCTTGCAAAGTATTTCTCATACCATTCTACATAGTCATAGCTTAGCTTTTTATTTCCTGTTTCGTCAAATGTGGATTCATAAATAAATTTACAAAGTTCATCATTATTCACTGAATACAAAGTATCGTCTACTTTCAAGAAACCTTCCCCATAGTTCACATCTTTGCCTTTAATAAAAAGAGGCGTCAGGGTTTCAAGTTCAATTATTGCAGATTCCACATTGTAGGCCATAATTTAATCCTCCAAATTGAGTTTGAGCGGCACGGAAAAAGCGTAGCCATAACGATAAACCTTATGAAAGCCTTCCCATTTTGGCGTGTTTTGTGGTGTAATGTCAACCAATTTTCCAATCAGTTCTTTTTGAAATACGCTCCCTTCGGAAAGCATTGAAACGGTTTGGCGTTTCACTTGCGCGCCAACGGAAAGCGAGCCTGTCCAGCCTTTTCTCAAAATGAGGTTGTGAGCAACGGAGGTTTGATAGGGTTCATCAGGTTTTGGACAGCATAGCGAGAGCAAGCAATACGCATTTGATTCAGGTACGCCGTTTAATAAATTCCATTCAGGCGGTACTTGGTTTAAACCAACCAAAATCGGCTTCTCCGAAAGTCCGCCCAAACCGATATTTCGGTTTCCACCGATTGCGCCTGTTTCAAAGATGATTTCAAAAATCTTTTCGAGTGCTTTTTTTGTCTGTTCATCGGCCTTTAGGAAAAAGTATAAACCGGCTTTATCTTTTCCGTGAGTTTCAAAGTAAGTAATCCCTGAATAAAAAAGTTGCGAAGCCATCGAGATTCTATCGAGCGTATTGTGCGGACGAATTGCACCACTTGAAATTCCTTTTGGCTTTTCGCCTATATCGCTTACATTATCTGCATTGAATTCTATCCAATTTTTGAATGCTTCAAGTGTAATAAAACGGGTTTTTTTCACGGTTTTCCCGTATTGTTCAATTTCGATGGTTCTATTTGGGTTGATTTTAGTAAAGGAATATGGGACAGAAAGCGGCTTTGGAAGCCAATACTCTGACCCTGATTTGGTTAAGGGAAAAGCCGATGAGATTTTGAATAGAGGATTTCCATTAGTAAATGACTTAAGAAAAGTATCAAAAGAAATTCCCTCTACTTCTCCTAAAATCGCCCAGTGATTACAAATCGCCGCCCAAAGCGTATCGGAATGGATAAAATCTTGCGTTTCTTCAATACCTATAGCCGCATTCGCTGCACCAATGTGCAGTGCGTGCTTGAAATAGAGCGGAACAAAGTAGGTGTTCATAGCAAATCAAGGTTAAGCAGCTTTTTTATCTTTTCCTTCATCTTTCTTTAAAGATGAAGGAATTTGAATTTGTTTTATGACAATATCAATTGTAGTCGATTTTCCTTGTTCTTTTGAATCACTTGGCGTATTTATTTTTTCTTCATCTGGTTTCTTGTTTATCTCGTCCTCCGATTCTTGAATTTCTTTGATAGCCCCAAAAGTCTCTGATTTTAATGGGTTAAGTGCAAATTTCACTTGACCGTGCCCGCGTGAAGTGTTTCCGCCAAGTCCTTCATGCTCTTGAATTTGTTCTAATGCCCATAAAATATTTTCAATATCTTTTTTTATTGAAGATTGACTTGGCTTAAATATTTGGTATGATGTTTTTTTTTCATCAGTTGCAAATGTCATTTCTTGTATTTTGTAAATGATTTCAAAGCCGAATTCCGCCCCTGCGGGTACGCGCTCAATCGTGCGGGGTAAGGCATGTGCGGTAATACGGTCAACGGCAATTTCCATTTTTGCTTCGGTTTTTGGCAAATTGTTTTCCATAAATGATTTTCTCGTTGTATCCGTGTAAAGTGCGTCGCGCACGACCAAAACGGAGGGTACACTTTCATAAGAGGCAGAATTTCCAAACACGCGACAGACTTCTGAACTCATCGCGTCAATTGTGGATTGCGCTTTATTCTGATTATAGTTTTTATCATCATACATCTCCATCCAAATTTCATTTGTCATTGGAGAAAAGACTTTTGTAGTTTTCTTCTCTAAGAGAGAGCGCATTTTCCCTCGTAACGAACTTCCCGGAATGTAGGGTTCGTTGGTAACAGGATTTTTTATTACAGGATTATCAATTCCTCCTTTGTCAATTGAATCGGCTGTTCCGCCGATATGCAAGCCAGTAATAGCTTTAATTGTACCTGAAATTTTGATATAGCCGAGTAATTTGATTTGGCGAGTTGTATTTGTATTGGACATAATGGTCTCCTTTTTTATTTATCTTTCTTTTTGGTGTCAAATGTGCTGTGGTAGTCAAGAATCGCTTCAAAAAATTCAACGAATGTTCTTAAATCTGAAACCGTTTTAATTTTAGGCGTAGAGACGGCAAAAATTTCATAGAGTTCCTTCAGACTGTCTCGCTCAGAACTGCCTGCTATCTTTGGTAATAGGAATTTCAATTTGTGCTTATCAATAAATCCATCGTTGGCAGTTGTTGCATCAGGGTTGCTCATACGATTGGCCTGTTCAATACTTTTGACATATCTGTAAAAACGATTTAGTTGAGTAGATGTAACTTTTATCGTTTTAGCGACAGTAGCCGCATAGTTCGGCAACAAATCTGAATCATTGAGTTCGCTAAATTTTTGACAATTCTGGATTGCATTTTTCACATCATCTAACTTGGGTAATGTCCCAAATACAGCGGTGAAATCAAATGATTCATTTGACATTATTTAGTCCTCCTTAAGTATGAAAGCCAGTTAAGAGCAATGTGGAAATGAGACATCCAATTTTGTTTGGCTGGATCATTGGCATAAATGTATGTGGTTAAATCCGTGAAAAGCTTTGGATGAGTTTCAGAGTATTTTGAAATTTGAGTTTCAACTTGTTTGAGAACCCGTGCCATAGTAGGCAAGTGCATTTTTCCCGTTTCTTGATGCTTTTCGATAATTGCGAACCATTTTTCAATGGTTGAGTAACTGAATTTATTTACTTCAAATACGATTCTTCCATTTGCATTTTTGGTTTCACCACACTTGGCATAAACTTTCATCAGCTGTAGCAGAAATTGGTTTGCAAGTTGCCATTTCATTGAGAGCATATATCTTTCTTTTTTGAGTAGGCGGTTTTGGCGTTGGGCTTTGTTATCATCAAAAAATAAACCTATTCTGTTTTTATGGGGATTACTTTCGCCTTTATCTTTATCATTCTTCGCTACGCCTTCCGCCTCGCCCGATTTCTTCGCCATTTGGTAAAGTGGGAATTTTGGATGATGAAGCGTTAGTCCGCCGGAAATTCCCAGACGATTTGAAATTTGATTGGCATCGCCTCCCGTGAAGCGGTGAAAACATTTTTGAATATCAAAGGCAAGTTCAGCGGTTTCGTCCCACGCCCCAATGATAAAAAGGTCATCGCCGCCCGCGTAAATCACAGAAACATTTCGCCCGTTTGAATAATCTTTACCGAGAATGTTGGTTTGTTCAACCCCGTTGAAAGTTCCATTGCAGATTTGATTCAAATAACCTTTGAAGAAAAGATTAAGAAGCCGTGATTTTTGTGAAAGCTCTTGCGGGGTTTCGATGTCTTGAAAGTTTTTTCCAAGATTATCCACATCCATTCGTAAAGCTCCGATGAGTTCCGCACCGCAAGAACTTGCAGCTAAGCCTTCAAATGTGGCGGTATCATATTCGATTTCGTCACTTTGTTCTATTTTTCTAACATCATCGTGAATTGCTTTCAGTTCAGTGGATTTAGCATTTTCGGAAAGGTCGCCGTGCTTTCTGACATAATTTGCATAGAAAAGTGGATAACAGCCTTCTTCAAAGCCGTTGATTTTCCAGCGAGGACTTTGGGTCGACTTACCGTCTATGTAATAATAAGCTGATGAGGAATCTTTTTTCGGAAATTCAAAATAATTTTTATTTGAATCAGGTGTGACATCTGAGCGATAGATATACTTGGCTGTAATCAAATTATCCCCGATATGAAATTGATGGTAGCAACTTTCAGATGCCCAAGTATAGTCCTCAAGTGATTTTCGTTTTTCTTTTTTATTAAGCACATCCTGCATTGATATTTTTTCTGATGGCTTTACAACATCGTCAGGAAGAGCAAACATTTCTGTAGGAGGTAAGTCATCCCGCCTCGTGATTTGGCATTCCGTTTGAACGGTTGTTTGCTTCGGCATTTGCGGCGTAAAGAAACCACCCAATTGATTCAAAAACTTTCGGCGTTTTTGTTTATCCAAGTTTTCGGATTGCGCTTTTCGTGCCTCCGCAAATTTTGAAATGTCTGAAAACGGATGTGCATCAAGCGCGATAAAAAACTTGCCTGAAAATTCCTGCTTTGCCCATTTATTTAATACTTCACGGAAATTATTAACAGTATCACGATGGGATTGCATATTGGGCATGAGCAAACTGAACCCGCCGCCGCCTGAATAAATGATTTGATAACGGTTGTCGCCAACAAGTTCATAAATGATATGCTCCGTAAGCAGTTCGAGCATAAATGAGCGGGCGCGAAGCGTTTTGAGAGCGCCCTTTGAGGAAATGGTATAAACCGTGTCTTGAATGCCTGAAAAATCCGCGCTGACAAGCAGGAAGGGGTTATTTTTTTCTCCTTCTTCCTTACAGTCGTTTATGGCGGCTTCGGTTTTCAGCGCATCATACAGCGACACTGTCGGTCTTTTTTCGCTGGCGATAAACGACCCATATTGTTCAACATCTTGTAATGTGTTGATTTGGTCGTTCGGAAGCTGCGACTTTGTCGGAATGGGCTTTGGAAAGTTGATTGTTTTGAAATCAAGCTGAACGGGTTCAAAAGATGTTTCTCCTCCAAACGGATTTTTCAACGGCTTAAGTTGAGCCTTGTTCTCAAAAATTTCATTTGCTTTTTTTATCAATTCGTTCAGGTTCATTTGCACCGTCCTTTCAGCGAGCGCGCGACCTTCGGGTCGGTTGCAATGTTGAAGATAAAATCTTGAATCCCCGACATATCGCCCGATAAGACAAAAAACTCATGTATTGAGCCGTTTTGAGTATGGGAATTCTCGTTATTGAATTGGTGAAAAATCGGGAAATCCGAAATTGATGTATTGAAAGTTAGGAAATGCTGATTGCTCATCGGGGCATCACATTTAATGTTGAAACAAAGTGGTTTTTGTTGACCGTATTTTAAGTTTAAAATTTTACAATTGCAAGAAAAAAAATTCATTGTGCGTTAAAAAGATGTGAATTCTCTTCTACAATGATAACTTGCACCCTTACTATTTATCATCATTATGAAAATCAAATTCTTTACAACCGGCGGGACGATTGACAAGGTGTATTTCGATGCCAAAAGCGAATTCCAAGTCGGGCAGCCGCAAGTGGTCGAAGTGCTCGAACAAGCACATGTGGCGTTTCACTACGAAGTTGTGCCAATCCTGAAAAAAGACAGCCTCGAAATCACGCCCGGCGACCGGGAACTCATTCGCAAAACTGTGGAAGTTGACCCTTGCGAGCGCATCATCATCACCCACGGCACCGATACAATGGCCGAAACCGCGCATCTTTTGCTTGGTATTCCCAAGAAAACGATTGTGCTGACAGGCGCAATGGAACCCGCGATTTCCCGCCACAGTGATGCCGATTTTAATATTGGCACGGCGGTCGCTGCGGTTCAAGCCTTGCCAAATGGGGTGTATATCGTGATGAACGGCAGAATCTTCCACGCAGAAAATGTCCGCAAAAACCGAGCGGAGCGAAAGTTTGAAGTCATTCAATCCGGCGATGCCTTTGCCGCCTCTAAAGGATAAAATCGATGGATTTTAGTCGCCATATTTCTCCGCAAACAAAATTTTTTACCCTTCAACATCCGCTGATGTTAGAATCGGGAGAAGTTCTGCCTGCGCCAACGGTTGCCTTTCGCACTTGGGGCAAACTTTCGGCTTCCAAAGACAATGCCATACTCTTGTGCCACGGCCTCACCGGCTCAGCCGACGCCGATGATTGGTGGAAGCCGCTCATTGCTGAAAACGCGGCATTCAATCCTGTGCATGATTTTATCATTGCCACCAATGTGCTTGGAAGCTGCTACGGAACCACCGGTCCGTGTTCCTTAAACCCAAAAACGCAAAAGCGATACCAAGCCGATTTTCCCAGAATTACAATTCGTGATATGGTTGCACTTCAAGCCCGGCTTTTAGATGAATTGGGGATTAAATCGCTGAAAATGGTTGTGGGCGGTTCGCTCGGTGGAATGCAGGTTTTAGAGTGGGGCGCGATGTTTCCTAATCGCGTTCGTGCCTTGATTCCGATTGCTACTTCAGGCAGGCACTCCGCGTGGTGCATCGGTATTGGAGAAGCCGAGCGAGCCGCAATCATTCGCGATCCAAAATGGAACAATGGCTTTTATGATGAACGTCATCCGCCAACGGATGGACTTTCAACCGCGCGAATGATTGCAATGATTACCTATAGAACCTCCGAGAGCTTTACCAAACGATTTGGAAGAGAAATGCAAGATAGCGACCGGTTTAGGGTGGAAAGTTATTTGCACTATCAAGGCGAAAAGCTCAATCAGCGCTTTGATGCCAATACATACATCACCCTCACGAAGGCAATGGATACGCACGATCTCGGGCGAGGTCGAGCAAGTTACGAAGCCGCACTTGGGGCGATATCGCATCCGGCATTGGTCGTGAGCATTACTTCCGATATTCTCTATGTTCCTTCCGAGCAAGCCGAATTGGCACGCCTCATGCCCAACGCCGAACTCCGCCACCTTGAAAGCGACAACGGTCACGATGCTTTTCTCATTGATATGATTCCACTGAGTGATATGATTCGAGAATTTCGAGCGAAATACGGGATTTGATTGAGTTATAAGGGATCAGTTAAGAGTTAAGAGTTAAGAGTTAAGAGTGAAACTTCGATTGTATGTCATTCCGGCTTGTCCGGAATCCCACACGCCACTCATTAAAAGAGTCATTTCGAGCGCAGCGAGAAATCTCAGATTCTCCCCAAGTCGGAGATTTCTCACTCCGCGTTGCTCCATTCGAAATGACATGCCTTTTGGTCTGTCATTCCGGCTTGTCCGGAATCCCACACGCCACTCATTAAAAGAGTCATTTCGAGCGCAGCGAGAAATCTCAGATTCTCCACAAGCCGGAGATTTCTCACTCCGCGTTGCTCCATTCGAAATGACATGCCTTTTGGTCTGTCATTCCGGGTTGTCCGGAATCCCACACGCCACTTATTAAAAGAGTCATTTCGAGCGCAGCGAGAAATCTCAGATTCTCCACAAGCCGGAGATTTCTCACTCCGCGTTGCTCCGTTCGAAATGACTTTTCTTTATTCATTCTTTGAAAGAAAAAGAATGAGATGAAAGTGAATAAACGCATCCCTCGTTCTTTCTGTTAGCCTTCCAAATAAATAAATGAACTCATGTCTATTTTTTCACTCTTCAAAAAAAAGCTTTCGCCCAAGTGGGCCTTTAAGAAAGACGGATTTATCTGGAAAGCCCTCTTTTTAGATTCAGGCTTTATCGCGATTGAACATCGCGCGAAAAGCGAACGCAAAACCACCTTTCTTTTGCTTGATGCAGAAACAGGCAAAGCGATTTGGCAAGATTATACCCTGCTCGTTCCAAATGGTCCGAAAAAAGGGGAACCCATCGGTGAAGGTTGGTGGGTTGGCCTTGAAGCGGTAAAAGGTGAACTCATTTATCTCCATAGTTACTTCAACCCAAGTTCGCCTGAACACTTAGGAATTTGGGCAATGCAAGCACGCACGAAGGAACTCAAATGGGCGCTACCCGATTTCTCCTTTCTATGTTTTACACAAGGAAAAATGATGGCTTATCGCGAAAGCGGCGATGCTGAGGGTTTCGCCGATCGTAATTTTTTTATGATTAACCCTGAAACGGGTGAAATTGTAGAATCCCTTGGAAAGGATTCGCTGATTACCAATCGCATTCGTGAAGATGCTGAGAGCGAGGCCGAAATGCAGGGCGTTGAACTGCCTGTTCCTTGTGCGCCGGAGGCGAAGCAGTATCAAGATATTTTATCGGTACTAAAACCGTATATGAGCGATAAACCAATAACCGGAGGATTTGAACTATTGCGTTCAAGCGGAAAGCTGTTCTTTGGCTATCATGAACAGACGGAGAGAACCGTTGTCACACAAGTGGGTTTACCGGTGAAAGCACTAAATTATCGCTTGAAAGTGCTCGATGAAGCGAGCGAGAAAATTCAATTTGATGATATCATCAGTACCTTAATGAGTGGCTTTTTGGTGGATGGTTTTTTTGTTCGAAAAGGTGTGCTTTACTTTGTGCGTGAACGCGATACCGTATGCGCGTATCCTTTGGAATAATTAAAACGGACTTATAGATTAAATAAAATTCGAAACAAAGATATGAGTTTTAATGGCATTATTGAGGAAGTTCAAAAACTAAGCCTTCATGAAAAAATTGAGTTGGAGAGCCTGATTCAAAAATATATCATAGAAGAAAAAAGAAAAGAGATTCAAAGAAATTATGAATTGGCGAAGTTGGAAGAAGCGGAAGGAAAGTTGAAAAAGTATCAAGATGTCAAATCTTTTCTAAAGGGTATAAATGAAGAATGATATCAATTTGTTTTTCTTCATCTTTTCAAAGAGCCTATAAAAAACGAATAAAAGGGAATCTACTACTACAAAAAAGATTCGAGGATAAGTTAGAGATATTCAAAAAAAATCCGTTTGAAAAATCTTTTTTTACTCATAAACTGAGTGGAGATTTGAAAGATTTGATGAGTTTTTCAATTGATTATGATGTTCGTGTAGTTTTTTACTTTAATTCGCAAGGGGATGCAGTTTTTGTTGATATAGGGTCACATGATGCTGTTTATTAACGACCATTGGAATGAGTAACAAAACGGAATTATTTTTTGTATCAAAGTTTCTCAATTTCCTCGAAGAAGAGAAACAATTTTCACCTCACACCCTCGAGGCGTACAAGACTGACCTTAGTCACTTTTATCAGTTTCTTCAAAAGCATTTTGAAGTGAAAAACTCCGATGATATTAATCTCAAAGAAATAGATGCCATTACCATTCGCTTGTACTTAGGCGATTTGCTTGATACCGGCTATGAAACCAAATCAATCGGGCGGAAACTTGCCTCAGTGAAAAGTTTCTTTAAATACCTCATCACTTCCAAGGTGCTTGAATCTTCACCGGCAGCCGGAGTCTCGACCCCGAAGGTTTCTAAAAAGCTTCCATCATTTCTGAACGAATCGCAAACAGAAACACTCTTCCAACAGCTTGAAGAAGTGGGTCGTGATGGCGATTTCGAGGGCGTCCGCGACCGTGCGATACTTGAACTGCTTTACAGTTCGGGGCTTCGTTTAAGCGAGTTGGTCGGGTTAAATACCTCCGATATTGACTTGCAAACCGGACTTGTGAAAGTGTTAGGAAAAGGAAAAAAGCACCGAATTGTGCCGATTGGGAATAAAGCGATTTCAAGCCTAAAAAACTACTTTGATGTAAAAAATAAGTTCTTTAATATTTCACCATCAAAGTTCTTTGACATTACTGAATCTCACGGTGAGAGACATGATAAAGAGCCGCTATTTATGACTGAAAAAGGAAAGCGTATTTATCCCGTATTGGTGCAGCGTTTAACAGAGCGAGTGCTTTTACCAGTAACGGAAATGAAAAAAAAGAGTCCGCATGTACTTCGTCATACATTTGCCACGCACTTACTCAATAAGGGTGCTGATTTGAGAAGTGTCAGTGAGATGCTTGGGCATAGCAGCCTTTCAACGACTGAAATTTACACGCATGTAACTTTTGAGCGCTTAAAAGAAGTTTACAGCAAAGCGCATCCAAAAGCATAAAGCTTCGTCAAAAGATTAAGTACATTCATACAAAAGGAAATCCAATTATTTTTTGGTTCATAGTGCTTTCGTTAACCTTAAAACATCACTTACCGGAGAACACAGATACGATTTTGAACTTTTCCGCAAAGCAATTCTCTGCGGAGTTAAGCCAAGCAAATGCTTGGGTTTGTTTCATAATCTAAACGAAAGGGGAATGGAATGAGAAGCATTCACAACAACCGGAAACTTCAAGCGCAGTTTGAAGGGGCAGCAGCAGACCAAATGATGGGCGGCTCTGCCAAAAGAATTGAACCTGATGACATGCAGTTTCAATTTACGCTAAGGCATGCGAATTCTTCTCCACAACTTGAAGAGTATGCGTTAAATGCCGTTCAGGAATTTAAGAAGTACTTTAACGGCGTTTCCACCGTTCATGTGGTTCTTGATCATCAAAAAAATGATTATGTCAAGAACAAATTCGCTGAAATAAAAGTCACGGCAATTGGAAATTCTTTCATCTCGAAAGAATTCGCAGAAACTTACGAGAAGGCAATTGAGAGTTGTGTGGAATCGATTAAGCGTCAACTTATCAAATACAAAGAAAAGATTAGACAGATTTGAACAAGCGTTTAGTATCATCACAGCCGAATCGCGGTAACACGAGATTCGGCTTTTTTTATTTAGCTTCACAAAATTGAACCATATCAAAACCAAGTATGATAGATTTTGAAAAGAAACCCTTAACTCGTGGCGAACTTTCAGTTGCAGATTTGTATGAGCACCTCACGGGGCGTTTGAATGTGGATGTTCAGCGGCTAAATGATGTGCCAATGAAGCGAATGATTAAAGAACGCGACATACACCGCCCCGGCTTGGCTTTGGCAGGATTCACAAATCTCTTTACACATTGGCGCGTTCAAATTTTTGGAAATACCGAAGTTCAGTTTATTGAACATTTGCCTTTAGAAGCAAGGCAAATGGCCTTTTCAAATATCTTCCACTACGAAATGCCGTGCATTTTTATTACGGATGGCAATAAGGTAGAACCAAAGCTTATTGAGATGGCAACCGATAAAAGCGTTCCCATTTTTTTAACAACCCTTACAACAACGAAACTCATTTATCTCATCAGTGATTTTTTAGATGATCAATTTTCACCTTATCAAAGCTATCACGGCTCGATGATGGATGTTTATGGAATTGGAATTTTATTTGTTGGTCGAAGCGGAATCGGTAAATCAGAAATAGCCCTTGACCTCATCGAGCGAGGACATCGATTAGTTTCGGATGATCGAGTGATGATTACTCGGAAGGGGGAATCGGTTTTAATGGCCGCCGGTGAGGCAGGATTCAAACACTTTATGGAGATTCGAGGATTAGGCATTATTGATGTTCGAGCAATGTTTGGCGTCAGGGCAATTCGTTACCAAAAAAGGGTTGAAGTGGTTGTAGAATTAATGGAATGGGACTCACAAAAATCTTATGAGCGATTAGGGCTTGATACAAAAACGGTGGATATTCTGGGCGTCGCGGTTCCACATGTTTTACTGCCAATTTATCCCGGAAAAAATATCACCGTAATCGCAGAAGTGGTTGCTCTTAATTATTTGCTCAAGCATTATGGTTATGATTCTGCTAAAGCATTTGAAAAGAACCTTTCTGAAATGATCGCCCGAAAGACAATGAAACCAAAAAAGCGCTCTCAAGATGAACCCGCAATTCGATATTTTGAGCACGACTTTGAATAATATTTTTTTGCTACGATGGTTAAGTTACTCACATCAGGGTTTTGCCATTTTAAAATAAACTCACCAAATCAAAATGAACCGTATCGTTAAATCAATTTCGATTGCCTGCATTGGGATTATATTTCTTTCTGTTGGTTGCAAAAAAAATGAAGGAATCTCGCGATCAAAAACCCTTGTGACCTCGATTCTTGCAGATGCCAATTTTCTCAACCCCGTGATAGCAAGTTCATTTGAAACGGCATTGATTCTCGAACAACTTTATCCGACATTGCTCATTACCGATTTTGATACAGCGAAAGGCGTATTAGAATTTCGTGTTGATGAAGGTTCGCTCGCGGAGTCGTTTTCAATAGCTGAAGATTCCAAATCAATCACCTACAAACTTCGCCCAACAGCCAAATGGAATGATGGCACGCCGATTACACCCGCAGATTTTCGCTTCTCCTATGAACTCTATGGCGATACCGCCGTTAAGAGCCTCAGGCAGCAGTATCTTTCCGATTTTGTTCGAAAAGAATCCGGTGAAATTGATATTGAAAAAGCGATTGAAATTACAGATTCAAAGACCGTTACCTTTCATTTTGCAAAACCACTCCCCAAAAATTTACTTTTCTTCCGAAGCAACTTGCCGCCAATCCCAAAACACGTTTGGGAAAATGTTGAACGAAGCACAATGCGCCAGAGCCCGTTCAATCAAAATCCGGTGACAGCACGATGGTACAAATTGGAGAAGTGGAGTCGAAATTCAGAACTTTCTCTTGTTCCTGACAAAGCCAATACGAATGGACCTGCAGGCACATTAGATCGCGTTGTTTATCGTGTGATTCCCGATTACACCGCAAGGCTTACGCAGATTCAAACCGGCGATTTGGATATTGTTGAAACCGTTAAGCCGGAGGATATAAAGCCGCTTCTTGAAAAAAATCCTAACATTGAAATAAAAGTAGTTCCACCACGTGCAATTGACCATATCACTTATCCGGCAATAGATTTAGAGGCGTATCAAAAAGGGAAACTCGTGCCTCATCCGATATTTGGAAGTAAGAAAGTTCGTCAAGCGTTTACACTTGCCATCAATCGGCAATCTATCATTGAAGGCTATCTTGGATCGTATGGAATGATTGCCAATTCTGACATCTCTCCCATTTTTAAGTGGGCATACAACAAAAATATTGTTCCGCATCCTTATGACCCAAAAGAAGCCGCGAGACTCTTAGATGAAGAAGGGTGGAAAATTGGAAACGATGGAATCCGAGAGAAAAAAGGAGTCAAAATGAGAATTAAACTTTACTTAAACTCAGGAAACGCCCGTAGAGCTTATGCAAGTAATATCGTGCAAGCAAATTGGAAGGATATCGGAGTTGCGTGTGAACTTGTAGAAGTCGAAAGTAACACCTTCTTTTCGGAGATTACAAATAGAAAGTACAACCACCCTGTATTCGCAGGAACTGCAGTAGGGTTAGAAATTGATCCAAAAGATAATTGGAGTAGTGACTTCAAAAAAGCTCGGTTTAATTGGGCGGGTTATCAAATCCCAAGACTTGATACTTTAATGCAGTTGGCGAGCAGCGAACCAAATCTTGAGCAAGCAGCAAAGTATTGGATGGAATTTCAAGTAATATTGCACGATGAGCAGCCACGAACCTTTATGTATTGGGTTTTACAAACACATGCATTTTCAAAGAACATCCAGAATTCAGAGGTTTCTGTGACAACCACTTACGAAAAAATGTATCGCTGGAAAATGAATGCAGGAGGAAATCTCAGCACCGCAAGTTTTTTTACTGTTGAATAAACAATGTTCGGTTACATTATAAGAAGATTTTTGATAGCTGTTCCACTCATTTTTGGTGTTCTCACAGTCACATTTTTCATCATTCGTCTTGCGCCCGGCGATCCCGCTGCATTTTTTATTCAACCCGGCATCAGCCCTAAAGTCGCGGAGCAAATGAGGGAACAGTACGGTCTCAATGACCCGCTCCCCATTCAATATGCGAAATGGCTTGGCAATGTTATACAAGGCGATTTCGGGAAGAGCTTTAGCCGGCAACAGCCCGTTTTTGATATTATTTCCGAAGCCGTACCCGTAACCCTTTCATTTGCGGTCATCGCGATTGTTCTGCAATTTCTTATTGGCATTTGTATTGGTGTTGTATCGGCTGTCCGCCAAGGAAGCAAACTCGATAAATCACTAACAATTTCAGCACTATTTATTTATTCAATGCCGGAGTTTTGGCTTTCATTAATGCTGATCATTTTTTTCTCATTAAAATTGGGTTGGCTTCCAGCCTCAAATCTTAATAGTGTTGGGGCAGAAGGATTTTCTGATTGGGATTATTTTCTCGATAGATTAAAACACATGATTCTACCTGTATTTGTATTGAGTTTAAGCAGCGCGGCAGGAATAGCACGTTATGTTCGTGGGAGTATGCTTGAAGTTATACGACAAGATTACATTCGAACAGCTAAGGCGAAGGGGCTTTCGGAGCGCGCAATTATCCTTAAACATGCTTTGCGAAATGCACTTCTTCCAGTCATTACTATTTTAGGAAACTCACTCCCATTTCTTTTAAGCGGTGCACTCTTCGTTGAAGTCATATTTGCCATTCCGGGTATGGGCAGAATTACGGTTGATGCAATATTCGCTCGTGATTATCCACTCATCATTGCCAATACTTTTATTTCAGCAAGCTTGATTGTACTAGGAAATTTAGTTGCAGATGTGCTTTATGCAGTTGTCGATCCGAGAATAAAACTAAGTTGACTTTTAGGAGAGATAAGAGCTAATCGAAATCACATTTGCGAAAACCCCCGCCGCTGTTACCTCTGCACCAGCTCCCGGCCCTTTAATTACGAGAGGTCTCTCCTTGTAGCGTAAGGTTGTGTATGAAATAATATTGTCACTTCCTGAAAGCAAATAAAAAGGATGCGACATATCAACGGATTGTAAAGAAACACTGGCTCTTCCATTTTCGAAGGCGGCGATAAATCGTAGCTTCTCACCCTTCTTTTCCGAATCAGAAACCATCAATTCGAACTCACCATCAAGTTTTTCAAGCTCCTTGAAAAAAGAATCGACAGATTCAGCATCAAAACATTCTTTTGGTAGAAATGGATTCACCGATACATCACTCAGTTCAAGCGGCGCTCCCGCCACGCGAGAAAGAATGAGGATTTTACGCGCGACATCCGTACCACTTAAATCATCCCTTGGGTCAGGCTCAGTATAACCTTGCTCTTTGGCAAGCTTAACCACTTCACTAAACTTCATCCCGGGCTTAAATGTATTAAAGATAAAGGAGAGTGAACCCGAAAGTACGGCTTCGATTTTGATAATCTGATCGCCGCTCGCAAGCAAATCATTTAAGGTGTTGATCACCGGTAAACCTGCACCAACGTTGGTTTCATACAAAAACTTCACGTCGTTTTTTATTGCATTAAGATGCATTTCACGAAATGCAGAAAAGCTTCCGGAATTTGCCCGCTTATTCGGAGTCACAACAGAAATTGAGGATGAGAGAACATCATTGTAAACCGAAGCAACCGTATCATTTGATGTGCAATCAATAAAAATGCTGTTGGGCATATTGAGCCGCTTCATTTCATCAATAAACCCACTGAGGCTCATTGGTATATTGCTTTTCTCCAATTCCGATTTCCAATTTTCAAGACGGATTCCGTTCTTTTCAAATATCATTTTTTTACTTCTTGCAAGCCCGACAACGCGGAGCTCCAAAGCTTGATTTTCCCTCAGAATCGTGGTGTGTGCTTGAAGTTGTTTAAGAAAGGTTCCGCCAATGAGTCCTGTTCCAATCATAAAGAGATTCACAACCTTTTTATTCGAGAGAAAGAAGACTTCATGCAAAACATTTAGCGCCTTGGATTCGTCAACTTTTCGAATCACAATTGAAATATTGCGTTCGGCAGAGCCTTGCGCAATTGCAATGATATTGATCCCGTTTTTGCCAAGCGTTTGAAATAGCCACCCGGAAATCCCTGTTCGGCTTCTCATGTTTTCTCCAACAGCAGCCACAATGCATAAGTCATTTTCTAAAGTTACCTCTTCGATAACGCCATTTTGGATTTCGGATTTAAACGCTTCAGTAACGGCCAGTTTTGCCTTATTGGCTTCGCTTGGAGAAATTGCCACGCAAATCGAGTGTTCCGAAGAAGCTTGAGAAATAAGAATGACATTAATCCCAGCCTCAGAGAGAGCTGTAAACATCCTTCGCGCTGTTCCAACAACTCTTACCAAACCGGTGCCTTGAAGCCTCAGCAACGAAACGCCATCAAGTGAGGAAATCCCGCACACCGGACTTTCAGGGTTAGAAGGTTTTGTTGAAATGACGGTGCCTTCAAAAGAAGGGTTAAAAGTGTTGCAAATTCGAATTGGAATTTTCTTAAGCATCGCAGGTTGAACTGTCGGTGGATACAATACTTTTGCTCCAGAATTCGACATTTCCAATGCTTCTTCATAGCTCATGAAAGGAATAGGAAAGGCAGTGCTCACTTTTCGCGGGTCGGCCGTCATAAACCCGTCAACATCGGTCCAAATCTGAATTTCATCTGAATTAAGCGCGGCGCCAAAAATAGAAGCAGTGTAATCAGAGCCACCACGACCTAAGGTTGTTGAATGGCCACTTTCGGTTGATCCAATAAAGCCTGTGATAATTGGGAAAAGCGGCTCTTCGGGGTGAAGCATTTTTTCCTTTAATGGTGCTATAAGTATAGTTGTTGCTTCAAAATCAACTTGTGCCGAGCCATATTGATTATTGGTGCGAATGAATTTTCTTGCATCTAAAAATTCGGGGCAATAGTAATCAGGTAAAATACCGGGTTCTTGAAATGCTTCACTAATGATATAAGCAGAAAGTCTCTCGCCGAAACCTGCAATAAAATCCATTGTTTTGGGAGAAAGATCGCGAAGTAAAAATGTACCGTGCAAAACATCTTCCAATTCATTCATCATCACCTTGACACCGGCTAATACGCCACTTTGCCGGCGAACATCGATCAAACTTCTCACTGCTTCGAAATGCCTTGTTTCGAGGTCAGAGAGCAGCTTTTTATACTCGGCTTTTCCTGAAGAAGACAAATTACCAAGCGTAAAGAGTGAATCAGTGACACCCGAAAAAGCAGAAACCACAATTCCAAGTCCTTTGTGTTTGCGCGCAATGTCTCCAGAAATTTTTGTTATTGCTTTAATGCGATCAGGCGTTCCTACTGAAGTCCCGCCAAATTTTAATATGAGCATAAGTGAAAATTAAAAACGCAATTGAAATTGATAGATGGGAATTGGTTCAATCATGATCACGGATTGTCCAAATAAAACGGGTTCATTCGGTTTTGTTTCCGAATGAATGAATGAAGCAACTGCAAGTCCAATTGTGGTTCCAATCGCTGCTCCAATCATTGTGTCTGAAAACCAATGCTTATCATCATAAACCCGATTAAATGCCGTCCACAGAGCTAAGCCGTACAAAGCAATTCCCGCGTAAGTATTTCCAATTCTTGCACTTAATGTAGAGGATGTTGCAAACGCAATTGCAGAGTGCCCCGAAGGAAAAGACCATTCCGAATCATGAAATTCAAACCAAGAAAATTTTTCATTCCCCTCGTTCAAAAAAGGGCGAGACCGTGAAAAAATAATCTTCATTACCGAAGTAAAGAAAGTGGCATAGATTGCCGATTCCAAAACCGCCCTGCCCGTTAAACGCAGTTCTGCATTGTTATTTGCATACCCAGCGAAATATAACACACTCCCAATTGTAAGTGGGGTATAGGGCATTCCGTAGTAATCGCCTAATGTAGCTGCGTCACTTAAAAAAGGCGTGTGAATGCCTTGTACCCAATCGCGAAGCGGTTCATCAATAAAAAAGTACGAAGCAATCCCACTCCCAACGATAATTGCTACAGTAGTAAATTGATTTTTCTGATACCCAAAAGGAGAACGAAGAAGGGAGGAAAAAGACCGTGAAGATGAAGAGAAATCATTTGAAATCAATCTAAAAAAACGACGCTCTGTTAGCAGGGTTTGGGCATTTTCAGAATTACTTTGTCCCTTTAGAATCCCATATTCTTTATTTATGGAAAGGAATAAAACAACGAGTTGAATTAAAGTGAAAATGCCCTTCATCAATCATGTCCTCAAAAGCTTTTCGTTCAGAAAGTCTAAGGCTTTTGAAATGGATATCCGCTCTTGATTCATTTCATCGCGGTAGCGAACCGTGATGCTATCGTCGCTCAAGGTTTGGTGATCAACTGTAAAGCAAAAAGGCGTACCGATTTCATCTTGTCTCCGATAACGTTTTCCAATCGAGACACCGGTATCATCAATTTGAGTGACATGATTTTTGCGAAGTTCTTTATAAAGTTTCTCGGCAAGTTCAGGCAGTCCTTCTTTTTTGATGAGAGGTAAAACAGCTGCCTTGACCGGAGCAATGGAAGGCTTAAGCTTCAAGTAAGCGCGGCTTTCTCCTTCGACATTGTCTTCGCCATATGCGTCAGAAAGAACCGCTAAAAAGGCACGGTCGCAGCCGACGGAAGTTTCTACCACATAAGGAAGATACTTTTCCTTTGTTTCAGTATCTGTATAGTGCATATTTTTACCCGAAAACTCTTCATGCCTACGCAAATCATAATCGGTGCGAGAGTGAATTCCCTCAATTTCTTCTGTGCCGAAAGGAAATTCATATTTGATATCAAAAGCAGCATCGGCATAATGCGCGAGCTTATCGTGCTTATACCAAATCAATTTTTGTGGATTCAATCCCAAAGTACTCACATGCCAATTCCAACGAGTTTCTCGCCATTCTTCAAAAGCCTGTAACTGTGCGCCCGGCTTAAGGAAATATTGCATTTCCATTTGCTCGAATTCAATCATCCGAAAAATGAAATTGCCTTTGGTGATTTCATTTCGAAATGCTTTACCAATTTGAGCAATTCCAAAAGGAATTTTTAATCGACTGGATTCCCGCACAGTATGAAAATTGACGAAAATCCCTTGCGCCGTTTCAGGTCTTAAATAAATAACGGCTGCTTCATCGGCTACAGCGCCTAATTTGGCTTCAAACATTAAATTGAATTGACGAACTTCAGTCCAATTAAACGCGCCTGAATCCGGTGATTTGATTTGTTCATTGAGGATTAAATCATAAAGTGCTTTTGGAACATTCTCAGCTGACCCGGCTTTCACATAAGTATCTGAAACCCGTTTCGCATCGTCAAGTTTGCCTTTCCGCTCGAGTGTTTTGATATAGTTTTCGATAAGGTGATCGGCGCGATATCGAATCTTACTCGTTTTATCGTCAATCATTGGGTCATTAAAACTTTCGGTATGGCCCGAGGCATCCCAAGTTCTTGGGTGCATCATTATTGAGGCATCAATTCCTACAATATTATCGTGCTCGCGTGTCATCGCGTTCCACCACGCCTCTTTGATATTTTTCTTTAATTCGGCGCCTAAAGGTCCGTAATCATAAGACGCGCCGAGCCCACCGTAAATCTCAGAAGATTGAAAAACAAACCCGCGCCGTTTGCAAAGCGAAACGAGTTTTTCCATCAATTTTTCAATGGATTGACCCGAGTTTTCTTTTGATTTTTGCGATTTTTGGGAATCAGATGACATAAAAGGTATATGAAAAGTGATGTGCAACTATGGTTTTGATTAAAACCTCAAATATAAAGAAAGTCGTTGAATTGAGATGAAAGAGCTTCTTACAGTTCAAAAATTAAGGTGTTAAATATCCGTTATACGATTTTTCAGAATCGGAATTTTGAAGGTGAAGTGTATCTTTGCAATATTTTGCATGCTTAACCACATTTTTTGTTGAAATGAAAGACGAAAGACAAAAAGAATTGAAAGAACTTGCCTTGCGAGTTCGTGAACACATCGTGAGAATGTCAACCGACGGCGGTTGTTTTATCGGTGCATCCCTCTCTTGCGCCGATTTAATTGTTTATATGTATTCCGAAGTTTTGGGCTTAAAGCCCGAATCATTAAACGACCCCAACAGAAATTATTTCTTGCTATCAAAAGGTCATGATGTACCAGCTCTTTACGGCACTTTAGCTGAACTTGGTTTTATTGAAAGGTCTCGAATAAAAAACCATCTTCATACCAATGATTCGGTTTATTGGCATCCCAACCGCGCGATTCCCGGTGTGGAATTTCACTCAGGTTCACTTGGGCATTTGCTTTCGGTCTCGATGGGAATTGCTTATGATATAAAGCTTCGCGGTGGAAATAATAAAGTCTATGTCGTTTTGGGCGACGGCGAACTCAATGAAGGCTCAATTTGGGAAGGGCTGCTTGTTGCAAAAGCAATGAAATTAGATAATCTCGTTGCGATTGTTGACCGAAACGAATTTCAAGCCAATTTACGCACTGAAGATTTGATTCCGATTGAACCCTTAGAACCTAAGTTTGAAGCGTTTGGTTGGAATGTAAAACGGGTGAATGGTCACGATTACAATGCCCTTGAATCAGCTTTTCAATGGCTGCCCACCAATGAGTCACCTTCGGTCATTATCGCGGATACGGTACGCGGAAAAGGGTTGCCAAGCATCGAAAAGCGCGCCGACCGATGGTTCGTTAATTTCAAGCCCGAAGAAGTTGAACAACTTCTTAAAGAGCTTTATGGCGAAGCGCAAGCCGAGTTGACATCTGAAACATTAATGGTGAGGTAGTTTTTTTTCAAGAATCAACAATTACCTAATCAACCAATTTTAAAATCTCAATCTACATTCGATAATGACTTACGAAGAGGTACTCAAAGATTTTGCTCAAAAAAGTGACAAGTTAGTTGTAATGACTGCCGAAAATCGAGCAGCGATTCGAAACCTGCCCCCTCATTTAGGCAAAAGATTTATTGATGTTGGCATTTCAGAACAAACATTGATTGGAATGGCCGCGGGACTTGCACTGCGAGGCAGATTTCCAATCACGCATGCTCTTGCTACCTTTCTAATTTTCCGTGCCTATGAATTTATTCGCGACGATGTTGCAATCGCAAATCTGCCGGTGAAAATGGTTGGCGGCGTTCCGGGATTTCTTTCCGACGCAAACGGGCCTACCCACCAAGCAATCGAAGATGTTGCTTTAATGAGAGGACTGCCCAATTTGATGGTCTTTTGCCCTAGCGACGCCGAGGAACTTGCCGAAGGAATCAAAGTCCTAGCAGAGTATCCTGCGCCGTGCTATATCCGTCATAACCCGCATCCGGCACCAATTCAGCATACCGCGAAGTTTGAAATCGGCAGGGCTGAAATACTTTCTGAAGGAACTGATGTCGCAATATTAGTTTACGGTTTCTTACTCCGCGAAGCTGTTAAGGCGAAAGAAATCTTAGAGGCTCAAGGCAAAACCGTTCGATTAATAAACGTCCGGATGCCAAAGCCTATCGATGAGGAGGCTGTCTTAAAAGCGGTGAACGAATGTAAAGTGGTTGTTACGCTCGAAGATCATTTTATTACCGGTGGGTTGTACTCTATTGTTGCAGAGTTGCTTTTGAAAAATAAAAGGACTGGAAATGTGCTACCAATCGCATTAGAACACAAATGGTTTAAACCTGCATTGTTAGATAGAGTTCTCGAGTATGAGGGATTTACGGGTAAGCAAATTGCCGATAAAATCTTGAAAACATTTAACCAATAATAGATTCCGAATGGCTACACTCGAAGAAGACATAAGTAATGCAAAAGCTGAAATCGCAGAGATACGAGCGATTATCAAGGACATTGCTTTGGCTCAACTTCGAAATGAAGGCGAATTAAGAAAGCAATCTGAGGAAAACCGCGCGTTCAAAGAATATGTGTTAGCGTCTCAACAAAATTTTGAGGCTCGGTGGGCAAAGCTTGAATTGGAAAGAAGAGAAGAAACTCGTGAACGTGAAAAAGAACGCTTAGAACAGGAAGAACTTTTACAACGAAGACTTGATCAGTTAGAAAAAGAGAAATTAGAAAGAGAAAAGAGGCAAACGGAATGGGAGAAAGAGCGGCATGAGATGAACAAAAGATGGGGAGAGTTGGCAAACAAGATGGGTACGCTCGTCGAAGATATTGTTGCCCCGAATATCCCAAGAATTGCCAAAGAGCACTTTGATATTCAAGAGGTTGTAGATTTCAGTGTTAGAAGAATTGTAAAACATCCCCACGACCCATCACGAATCAAAGATTTTGACGCTCTTCTGATTGGCAAAGACACGATAATTCTCAATGAGACCAAATCAACGGTTCGCCTTTCTTATATCGAGGAATTCATTGCATTTATTCCAACTTTCTTTGAATACTTGCCACAGTATGAAGGCAAAAAAATCATCCCTGTTTTTTCTTCATTGTACATTCCTGAAAATTTTTTAGCATACCTCACAAAAAATAATATTTATGCCTTGGCTATGGGCGATGATTCAATGGAGATAATAAATTTGAAGGAAATCCAAAATTCTGGTAAAAAGTAAATATGAGCGAATTGGGTCAAATGGTTTCGTTTTCATCAAACGGCAATTTGAGTGAGGGATATTTATCGAAATCAACCTCAGGAAAGGGTATTGGCGTTATTGTGCTTCAAGAATGGTGGGGGTTGGTTGATCATATCAAAAATATTTGCGATCGCTTTGCCCGAGCCGGATTTACCGCAATTGCACCTGATTTGTACGATGGAAAAGTCACAAAATCTCCAAACGAAGCAGGCAAATTCCTAATGGCTCTAAATATTGAAGCAACTGAAAAAAAATTAAAGGGCGCGGTCGCTTTTTTAAAAAATCACGAAGCAGTTTCTTCAGAAAAAATTGGAACAATTGGGTTCTGTATGGGAGGCCAACTTGCTCTATTTGCTGCAACTTCAAATCCTGAAATCGGCGCTTGTATTAATTTTTATGGAATCCATCCCTCTGTAAAACCGGATTACACCAAATTGTCTGGCCCAGTGTTAGGAATTTTTGCGGAAAAAGATTCCTCTGTGCCTAAGGAATCGATTGATCAACTTTCAAACGAAATCAACGCTGTGGGAAAAAAATTTGAGTTTCAAGTCTATCCTTCCACAAACCACGCATTTTTTAATGATACCCGCCCTGAAGTTTATGATGTAAAGGCTTCAATTGATGCTTGGAATAAGTCTTTAAGTTTTCTTAAATCAAATTTGTCATGAGTTTACTTTCACACTTTTCAAAACTGTTTCAATATCAAGGTTGGGCAAATAAAAAGTTTTTGAAACTAATTTCTGAACACCAAGATCCGAAGTCTTTAGAAATTCTATCTCACAATTTAGGGGCAGAATTAATTTGGCTTCAAAGAATCGGAAAAGTTCAATTGAGTGATAGAGCATCTCAAGTACTTGAAAGTGCGAAACTAATCATGAATGGAGGTAGTCTTACAATTGATGACATTTCTTTTTCAGTACATGATTTGGATATGACTTGGAATTTATTGATTCAAACAATCACTGAAGAATCTCTTTCAGAAATGATTCACTACAAAAACCTAAAAGGCGATTCATTATCTACTAAACTAAGCGACATCTTAATGCATGTTGTCAATCACGCCACTTACCACCGAGGGCAGATTTCAATGAATTTGAAAGCAAAAGGGTTGAAAACCATACCCAACGATTTTATTGTTTTTGCACGCGAAGCCTAATTTTTTTCTAAACTGATATCACATTTGCTTATGCCAAATAAAGTTACTTTTAACACAGAATTTCCCACGATAACAGAATCCGATAAGCTCTATGAACGAGCGACAGGTCTCATCCCAGCCTATACACAAACTTTGGCTAAAGGACCCGGTCAATACACCAAAGGGGTTTCTCCAAAGTATCTTAAAAAGGGTAAGGGAAGTCATGTCTGGGATGTTGATGGAAATGAATTCATCGATTATCAAATGGCCATCGGGCCGCTTTCTCTTGGTTATTGTTATGAAAAAGTCGATACCGCGATTAAAGAACAATTATCCGATGGAATTACTTTTTCAATGATGCATCCACTTGAAGTTGAAGTAGCCGAACTCGTTCGCTCCGTTGTTCCGAATGTAGAATCGGTTCGTTACAGCAAAACAGGATGCGATGTGACCACTGCCGCTGTTCGATTGGCACGCGCCTTCACCGGCCGCGAAAAAGTACTTTGCTGCGGCTATCACGGTTGGCACGATTGGTACATTGCCGTAACCGACCGAAATAAAGGCATTCCGAAAGCCACGCAAGACTTAAGTTTCACCATCAGTTACAATGATATCCAATCTGTGATTGATTCGATTGATCACGATACCGCATGTGTCATTCTCGAACCAATGGTTTTCGAATTCCCAAAAGATGATTTTCTTCAAAAACTTCGTAAGGTTTGCGATGAATACGGAATACTGCTCATCTTCGATGAAATGTGGTCAGGCTTCCGATTCGCCTTGGGCGGCGCACAAGAACTTTTTAATGTCCGCGCCGATCTCATGTGCTTCTCTAAAGCAGTCGCGAACGGAATGCCAATAGGAATTCTTTGCGGAAGAGCCGATGTTATGAGCCTCTGCGATAAAGACATCTTTTTCTTTACAACTTTCGGCGGTGAAGCGCTTTCTCTTGCAGCCTGCAAAGCAACCATTACAGAGCTTCGCGATAAAAATGTTCCGGCTGCACTTGCACAAAAAGGAAAACAGCTTCGTGAAGGTTATAACGCTATTGCAAAAGAACTTGGAATGGATTACACGCTGTGCGCCGGCCACGATGCAAGAACCATTATGACATTCAATGCGAGCGCGGGAAATCCGTTGGAAATGAAATCACTGGTACAACAGGAACTCTTCAAGCGAGGCATTCTTTGGGGTGGATTTCATAATATCTCATTTTCTCATACTGATGAAGACATTGCTTATACCCTTTCAGCCTATCATGAAGTGTTACCCATTTTGAAAAAGGCAGTCGATGAAAAAAATGTGAAAGGGTATTTAAAGGGTCAAGTCGTTGATGCCGTTTTTAGAAAAACGACCAATTTCAATATGAAGCCAAAGCAACCTGCAAAAGCCTAAGTCATTGATAAAAAATTGAGGTAACAAAAAAAGCGTTTCGGTTTCGAAACGCTTTTTTGTTTTAATTCTAAAGTGGTTATTTCATTTTAACGAGTTCAACTCTTCGGTTCTTTGCGCGTCCTTCCTCTGTCGAATTATCGGCTACTGGTTTTGTTCTACCAAATCCTTTTGCTGAAAGACGCGTTGCGGCGATTCCTCTTTTTACAAGTTCTTTCATCACAGATTGTGCCCTCATTTCTGAAAGTTTTTGATTTCCAGAAACTTCACCGGTATTATCGGTATGACCTTCAATGCTCAATTTGAACGAAGGATTCTGGGTTAGTAGAGTTACAACTTCGTTGAAGGCAGCTTCGGCATCTGCGGGAATAACATCACTTGCTGTTTCAAAATTAATGTACAATGCAACCTTGCCTTCACGCTCAAGAGCGGTTTTTAATTCTCCTGCGGTAATTGTTGGAGTTAATGCTTCGCGCTCAAGAATCGTTAATTTATAAGCCTTTCCATCTTCCGAAACCTCAACTTTCACCCAAACTTCATTTCGATTTGAAACAATCTTCATCACAGCTTGATTGTAATTGTAATCTTCATATTCAACAGTGGCTTTTAAGGTTTTGCCTGCGTTGAGATAATTCTTAATGATCTCAACCGCGCTATTATGTTTAACATACAACTCAGGTTTTATACGATAGCCAATAACAGTCTTTTTACCTTCAACCTTTTCATATCGATCAAGCGACTTTCTCCAAAATTCATCTTGATCAAAATCTTTTTCATCAAATTCAGAGATATAGTAATTCGGAAATCGGGTGAAGAGTCTATGGTCTGAACTGCCATTAAAATCAGGTTCTGAGAAAGGAAGGGTGCCAAGCGGATGGTTTACTACAGTGAGTTTATACCCTTGACCTTCATCGTAAACTTCAACCTTAATCCAATATATTTTCCCGCCTGATTCGCCTCGTCCATTAAGCTTGCCGTAAGGTTGATCTTCATACTCATTCTGAAATTTTAGATTTTTCAAAAGGGTTGAATAATGTTTGAGAACGCTGACAATGCTAACCTTCAGTTTTGATTCATTGTTGAACCTGTAGTCGATGATTTCAGTCGCGCCGCCTGCTTTCATGTAACGGTCAAATTTTCTTACATAAAAATCTTGAACATCCTCATCTTTAAGTTCATATGTAGAAATAAAGTAGCCTGCGGGTCGTGGAAATAAGGCGGGGTCTTTTGCGCCTTCGATATCTCCCGATTGAGCTAAAATTTTAATTGGGCTTAAAATGAAGAGGAGGGTGAGAGCGGTTAATAAAAATCGAATACGCTTCATAAGTGTATGTTGGTATGATTGAATAGCAACTTACTATATACGATTTAACGAAAAGAGATTTTGAAAAATAGTTTTAATAAGGTTATTCTTTTGTTAACTTCTCATAATACTTGAAAATCCTACCGAAATATCAACAATAACCATCAAATGGAAAAAGAACGCTTTACGATAGGAATCGAAGAAGAATATCAAATCGTCGATCCCAAAACACGAGAGTTGAAGAGCCATATTCAACAGATTTTGGAAGATGGAAGCAAAATTCTCAAGGAGCACATTAAGCCCGAAATGCACCAATCGGTTGTTGAGGTTGGAACCGGAATTTGCGCCAATATGGATGAAGCTCGTGCAGATTTAGTGAAGCTTCGCACCCAAATTGCTGAGCTCGCAATGAAGAAGGGACTTAGAATCGTGGCTGCTTCGACACACCCTTTTTCAGATTGGAAGTTTCAAGAAATCACCGACCACGAGCGCTATCACGGGCTTGTTAATGACCTTCAAGATATTGCACGTGCAAATTTGATTTTTGGGCTTCATGTTCATGTCGGGATAAAGGATAAAGAGGCGCAGATTGAAGTGATGAATCAAATACGGTATTTGTTGCCACATATCCTAGCGCTTACAACAAGCTCCCCATTTTGGCTTGGCCGCCCAACAGGTCTTTTCTCGTGGAGAACTCAAGTATTCAAGAGCTTCCCCCGTACAGGAATTCCAGAATTGTTTCATTCTGCCTCTGAATTTGAAGATTACATCAAATTGCTTATCAAAACTGGATGTATCGACAATGGAAAGAAAATTTGGTGGGATGTACGGCCACATCCGTTTTTTGATACAATCGAAATTCGCATTTGTGATATTCCAACACGCGTAGATGAATCGCTTGCAGTTGCCGCGCTGATTCAAGCAACAGCAAAAAAATTATACGATCTCTACCGGAGAAATATGCAGTTTAAGGGCTATAGCCGTGCGCTAATCGAAGAGAATAAATTTTTAGCTGCTCGTTACGGGTTAACCGGGCAATTAATTGATTTCAGCAAAAAGCAAAAAATCAGCACCTCAGATTTGATGCACGAGTTCTTACGCTTTGTTGACGATGCTGTTGAAGAGTTAGGGTCTAGAAAAGAAATCAACACCATTTACAGCATCCTTGAGCACGGAACAAGTGCACGAAAACAACTTGATGTTTTTGAAAAAGCCGGAGATATTAAAAAAGTCGTTGACTTCCTAATCGAAGAAACTCTTGTCGGACTTCCCTTGGAAATCCCGGCTGATTTAGTGCAGGCCTAAATGATTGAAAAGGAGTCCGAAAGACTCCTTTTTTATTGATCGTAAAGCAATCCAAGTTGCAAACCAATCGAAAGAAAATTGAAACGAACAGCATGAATTGAGCCGTCATTATCACTGTATTCAAGGGTATTCCCGTTCTTTTTAAAGAGGCTCCCAAACCCTCCTCGAACTCTCAATCCTAATGTAGTATTAAAATGAGTGGCAAGAGGAAACCCTATCATTGCTCCTAATGAAACAATAATTCCATTTGAATCAAAAGTCTCTTGACCGATAAACTGTGTCTGTGAGATTCGGGGCATTGAATACATTATCGAGAAATTGAATCCTGAAAATGAATTTGAGGCCAATGCTTCTCTCGAAAAAATTGAACCACCCAAACCAAACGCCCATCCGGTAAGCTTTAACTGTTGTTCGTTTGAGACAGTTGTAAGATTACTTGCGTCGGGTATAAAAAAATGAGTGGCAGGCCCAATGAATAAAAACTCCCAAATACGCAGTTTGAAGGATCCTTCTAAATCCAAACCAAACAAAAGATCAGGAGCGCGTCTGCTTAAGAGATTTTCACTATACTTCATAAAAGAAGGCACATAATAACCACTTCCTGAAAAACTCAATTCGCTAATCAATGAGGCAAAATTTTCGGGCAACTGCTTTTTTATTTGACTTGAATTATCAACAGTTTGGGCGTTGCAATTAAGTGGATATTGGTTACAAAATAGTATGGTGAGTAGGGCGAGTAAAAAAAACTTGAACAGACCGTAAAACATAGCTTAAAAAAAAGCCGAATCTCTCCGGCTTTGGTTATTCGTCTTGAAAAGTATCGTTTTGTGGTGCTGTTTGAATGGGTTGATTTGAGCGGTTCCACCAATTAGAATTTGATTGGAAAAAAGGATTCATCGGCATAAAACCACCGTTACCAAACCATCCTCCGTTTTGCCATAAAGCGCCTTGAGGAACTTGTGAAAAACTGACTCCAAAGCCTAAGTCTTTCGTCGGCTGATATATCGCAGACAGGTTTCGAAGATAAATACCATTAAAATTCATCCCTCCAAACCCTCGATCTCGTTGAAGTTGAGAGACCCCCAATGGTTGATGCATCATAGAAACATCTGCACGAATCATTAGTGGAAAATTGAACCGGTAAACCATTGTATTCGTGTATTCACCGGTTGTTGCGCCAGTAAAAGAATTAAACTGTAGTGCATAAGAATGATTCATTCTGAAATGGTTTTCATCAAATGCACTACCAAGTAAGTTCCCGAAAAAACTCTCACCCGGCTTAAACATCGTTGAGCCTGCGTCAGTAACTTTGTCTCTTTGAATATCTCTAAGAGACTGAGCATAAAGAAGACTACTGAAAGAAAGAAATGCAAAAACAAAAAGCGACTTTTGAATCTGAATCTTCATAACAAAAATAATTAGGTTCCTGTTTGTTCAGTTGTTTTCAATACAACAAATGTATAAACAGCAAATGCAATAGACAATACCAACATTGCGATCCGTACCCAAGCATCAGAAAAGGATTCTTCTCCAGTCATGAGTTTCTGAACTAAGCCGGGAATCCTCATTCCTACCCCAACAATAACCACAACCGCTGAACCGAAGCAAATCCACTTGCCGGTTGATTGAGAGTCTGCAGACATGTACATGTAGCCTCCGATAATAGCCAATAAACCAGCGGCACTTCCAATAAAAGAGGTTGGACTACCCGATTTCAAATAACCGATAATCCCTATGATAATCATAAGGAACCCAAATGATGCGATGATAGAATTCATGAATAAAAAGAATGGTTTGAATGAAATGAATGAAAAATGATGGAATCAAATATAAAGGTTATTACTCATTTTTTGATTTGAACTCGTTCTTCTGAATTAGAGTTGAATCTATATCAAATCGGGGTTCTAGAAATGTTCTAATAAGCTTTTCAAATTCTTCTTTCTGCCCGTTTTGAACACGTATTATTTCAATTTTTCGCTGGACAATTTTTTTTCCCCTTTTTTCTTTCTTGATGTTTCTGAAAAAATGGTACTCCGTGTAACTATTCTTTGAGCGGGTAAAGTAGTCCGTAACCTCTGCCCATCGTAAGAGAGAGCGTGAAGGGGAGTTGATACTCAACAGTATTCCTTCATTCAGAACAAGGCGTTGCTCTGATGCAGCAGAACCAAGGAACCAAAAAATACTTGCAAAAAAATACCCAGTGAATTTAATGACCGATTCGTCGTCACCAATGAGATAAGCTAAAGCAATTGAGAAAAACTGGACTAAAGCATAAATAGAAGGGAGAAGCGGGAAACCAAATAAGATACCGTGGCGAATGGAAAGCAATGAATGCTTGATTCTTAGTCGATTGAAAAGTGAAATCAGAGCAAAAAAGGGCATTACTATAATTACTCCGTAGAAGAAGTAATTTTCTATAGTCATAACGATTGTCTTTAGCTCAAACTCCATAGTAATGATGATAAGAAGTTACTGATTGTAACAGTCCTTTAGGGCATAGACGTTTATCATGTTAATATAGAAAATTGAAGGGAAGAAGTGAATAGATAAAAAAAGCGGCTAAAGCCGCTTTGAAAAGGTTAGTTTTTGAGAAAGTTAAATTTCTCGATAAAGTTTTTCAGGTTAATTGATAGCTCCTTCATGAATGATTCGGAGTTCGTTTCTGAGATGGTGTGGTCGTTAATAAACGGATCGAATTTGTTCTCGATATTGGGTTTGTTTCTATACTCCATATCAAGGAACTTATTCATTTCGTTATCTCCGCTGTAAGAGTCGTTTCTATTGGTGTCTAACATAATTTAAAATAATTTAACTTGCTTATACGCGTTAAGTCAAGAAAGTTGCAGAAGTGGGTTTGTTAAATGTCAGTTGAATAAAAGAAAGAGAGATTCTCTATACAAGAAAGGAATCGCAAAAACTTGAAAAATGAAAACCGTTTTGTAATTTAACATTGGCTTTAATAATTTATCAGTATCGTAGTATGCAGCATTCCAGTCAATCGCACTCTCTCCGGAATACAAATACCCATCATCCACACATTCTTCCTTTGAAACTTTATCTGATGGTAGGAGGGGCTTTATTGTTTCTGACTGTCATTACTGTTTGGGTCGCTCAATTTGACTTTGGCGCGCTGAACCTCATTGTCGCGATGACTGTAGCAACGATAAAAGCGGGACTTGTCGCAGCGTTTTTTATGCATCTCTATTACGATAACAAATTTTACACTGCGATTCTTTTGATCGGTTTGGTTGCGTTAGCCGTTTTCATTGCATTTACGATGATCGATGGAAAAAGCAGAACCGGTATCTATGAAAATGAAATGCAAGAAATAAGAAAGAAATCTAAGATGTATGACGCAAAGCCGAACTCAACGCCAGCCCCTAAAACTGAAGGTAAATAACTGGCAAATTTGTGCGGAGTTCATCCCCCTAACCCCTTAAACTCTAAATACATCTTTAATTGTGCTTGATAAAAATCAGAATCAGGATAGACTGAGCGTTTATTTCAAAATTTGTGCATCTGCAACTGGAATAACATATTTATTAATTTTCTTAGGCGGTCTTGTGCGTGTTTCTGGTGCGGGTTTAGGTTGTCCAGATTGGCCAAAATGTTATGGGCTATGGATTCCCCCTATATCCTTAGATCAACTGCCAGCAGGTTACGATCCTTCTACATTTAATGCAACATTAACTTGGATCGAATATATCAACCGACTTTTTGGAGTTTTAACCGGCTTTTTTATCCTCGCTGTATTTTACTATACAATAAGATATTTTAGAAGTAAAAAAAATTACGTGATTTTTTCACTTCTTTCATTAATCTTGGTGATTTTTCAAGGATGGTTGGGTAAAGTGGTCGTCGATTCTGATTTAGAACCGGTAATCGTAACCTTACATTTGATTTTTGCAATTTTGATTGTGAGTATACTTTTAGGATTAACTATAGTGGTATGGAAAGACAAAGTAGGAAATCTAAAGTTTATAAATCTTGAAGGAATAAATAATCATACCATTTTATTACCAATAAGATTATTGATTGTAATTTGGATTATCTCTTTTATTCAATTGGTATTAGGTACTCAAGTTCGCGAACAAATAGAACATTTATCTATAAAATATCCATTACTCGAGGATGTTCATAAAGTTGATTTAATGGGAAATATAGGTCATATACACGGCTATTTAGGTGTATTCACTGCACTACTAACCTATTCATTTGTGTATCTCGTATTAATTAAATTAAATAATGTTTCGCATGAGATAAAAAAGCTGGCTGTAGTTTTTGGAATCTTGATAACAGTTCAAGTTTTTGTCGGTGTATCCCTTGTTAAAATCGGATTGCCGGAAATTCTTAAACTATTTCATCAGTGGATAGCAACATTATTTTTGGGAGTTTTGTTGATTCTATTTTTATTGCTAAAAAGCAAGGGCGGTGTTGTGGAAGGAAAGGATGGTTATCATCATTCCCTAAGGAGTACTGGTTTATGATTTTTTAGAATTTTAATAAAATAGATTAATTCTTAATTTGCTTATGAAAAATAGCATTAATATTATTATAGGAATAATCATAGGTGTTCTTTTAGTGGTATTTATTTCCATATTTACGATTCAAAGTGCAAATAAATCAAGGGGGCAGTTACAAGTACTTGGCTCAATACCGAAATTTGATTTTATTACACAAGATGGTGAAGTGTTTAATGAATCAAAATTAAAGGGAAAAATTACTGTTTTATACTTTTTTTTTACAAGATGTCCTTCCGCTTGCCCTATAATGGCATCAGAACTTTTAGAACTGTATTCTTATTACAAAGAAAATGATAAAATACAGTTTTTATCAATAACCGTTGATCCGATTCATGATTCATTAAGTGTTTTAATAAAGTATAAGGAGTCTGTTGGAATCAATTCTTCGCAATGGCAACTGCTGAGAGGCGATACCTCGAGTGTAATCGAATTCTCTGAACGCGGAATCAGATTACCAGCTGAAAATCTTCCTGCAGGTCATAGCACAAAATTTGTGCTAATTGATCAAAACCTTCAGATAAGGGGTTATTATAGCAGTGGAGAGCCACAAAGCCTTGCGGCATTAAAAACAGCGATAAGAGAATTAGCGCTCTCACAAATGACAAGGAATAATCAAAACTAAATTATGGAAGTTATACACAAAGCCTCGGAAAAAAAACTGGGAATATTCGTTTATTCGATAACTATTGTCGTTGCTAGCCTAGTAACGTATTTATTAATTTACCCTAAGAGTTTAGCAGTTGGAAATCTTGATGTTTCTGGACTTCCAAGATTTCATGCCTTTATTAATGGGACTTGCTTCATTTTATTAATTATCGGACTAATTGCAATAATGAGTCGCAATTTTTCACTTCACAAAATAATGATGCTAAGTACCTTTGTTCTTTCTGCAATTTTTTTGGTGAGCTATGTTTTATACCATTCTCAAGCTGCACCAACGAAATTTGGAGGAATTGGAAGTATTAAGTACGTATATTACTTTATTCTTGTAACTCATATTCTGCTCGCAACAATTATTCTTCCTTTAGCTTTATTTACTATAGCAAGGTCTTGGAGGGGAGAATTTGAAAAGCATAAAAAAGTTGCCCGATGGACATTGCCTATTTGGTTATATGTTACTTTGACAGGGGTGCTCGTTTATTTAATGATTTCTCCTTATTACTTAAAGTAATTGAATTCTTAACTCCTCAATATCAATTACTTTAAAAGAACCACCAAAAAAATTAATTTTAAAATAATTTAATTATAATTGAGTGATTATTCAAATTAAATTATTATTTTTTTGGGAATTTTAAGTATTTAAAGTGGAAAATTAGTTATTTAAAAATTAAATCATGTTCAATACTCCAGTTTTTAAGCTGAAATGCCAACCTAAAAAGTAAAATCTACACCCCACTATCGAATATAAAAAAAATGCTATTGCTTCTGGATGAAGTTTAGAATTCAGAAGATGTTATGAGATGTTTGATGATACAAGTTTTCTAAAAAATTTAATTAATAAATTTAATCACGAATTTCTTTACATCATTAGGGATTTCAAGAATAGACTCTTTGATTTGAGTGTGATTTGTTTTCGTATGATATACAAAAAATATTATCTCAATAGTCGCAAAGATCATACAATGAATGCTATAAGAAGTAGCTGCTCCAATTAGACCAAACTGTGGTATGAAATAGAAATTTAATATAATTGAAGTAATAAGGGAAATGAAGGTAAAAAATAAATGAATATTTACTTTATTCTCACTAACAAGATATGTGCCAATTATTCTGACCAAACTGAAGAAAACAACTCCCGGGAGAATATAAAATAGGGGCTGAATGGAATCGTTAAATTTGTCTGAATAAAGTAAATCTATAAAATATCTACCAAACGTAATAAGCATTATAGCAAGTGTAATGCTAGAAATGAGTACAATAGAAAAGACCTTAATCGTGACTTTGGTTTTATTTTCAATGTTACTTGCTAAAAAGACTAATAAAGAGGATGAAATTGAATCTGAAATAAGCCATATTGTTTCACCCATTCTGGTAGCTGTTGAATAAATCCCCAAAGACCTTTCTCCAAGGAAATTGATTATAATGTAAGTATCAATTTTCATTTCAAGAAAAAAGAATATGACAATAAGGTAAAATGGAACTGCATCTTTTAGAAAATTTGGAATACCAGATGGAAAAGTATCGAACTTGGATTTTTTGATTTCCCTTAAAATATTCAAATTGTAAGAAACTAAAGTAAATGCAATTATATTTGATCCAATAAACCCAGAAATCGCAAGAGAAGGACTTAACTTTTCTAAAATGAAAAGTAAAAATAAATAAAAACATAAAAGCCCTTGACTAATTAGGGTTATATAGTTATTAAATCTTATTTCACCTTTTCCTATTAGAATTCCGTTTAAAAAATTATTGAGGAAGAACAAGGGAAGGGTTATAAGAAGAAGGATAGTATTAATGTTAAATTTTCTATTTGGAAAAAGGAGATAAGAAAATTTAAACTGAAATGATAGGAGAATTAGAAATGTAGTTAAAAAGGTGGCTATAAATGTTACTATTAAAGAGTAGTAAATTGCTTTACCAATTTCAACACTTTGATTTGCTACCTTAAGTGCATTACTATTTTGAATGCCAAATCCAAAAAAAAGTCCTAAACCAGTTAATGTGTTAATAAAGAGAATATACTGTCCTTTACCATCTGGCCCAAGCGATCTCGAAATAAAGATATCAATGAGAATTCCTAAAACAAATTTGCTAAATACACTTGTCAAAAATGTATGTACTGATTCAGAAGCAAGTTTTCCCATTCGATTTTTATGCCTCTATTTCAGTATCGATTTCTTTAGGTTCTTTCCACTTACCATTTCGTTTAATCAAGTCAATTAAACGATCCACAGCTTCATTCTCAGGAATATTTCTCTCCACAACTTCTTTTCCAACATAAAGTGAAATTTGTGCTATACCTGTTCCAACATATCCAAAGTCTGCATCTGCCATTTCGCCCGGTCCATTTACAATACACCCCATTATCCCAATCTTTACCCCTTTAAGATGTGAGGTTCTGGCTTTTATTTTTGCAGTTACTTCTTCTAAGTCAAAAAGGGTTCTTCCGCAAGAAGGGCAAGAAATATATTCAGTTTTTGTCATCCGATACCTTGTGGCTTGGAGAATATTATAAACCAAATTTAATTCATCACCACGTAGCATATTACTTTCAAAGGATAAAATATCGCCTATACCATCTGATAAAAGTGAGCCAAACTGAATCGAAGCTGCAACGACAGTGTTTAAGTCACTTGTAGACTCTGGGATTTTGATTGACGACGACTTTACTTTTTTTGAATTATATCGAAGCACAATTGGATAATGTATTCCATTGGTGTGGAAGGAATATGCTAATCGCCTATAAGGATATATTAGATTTTCTGATAAAATTGAAAATAAAACTTTTTCAATTTTCATTTTTTGACATTTTAACGCAATTTTTGTCAAAATCTCTGCAACTGCGCGATCACTGGCCTCTTGTTGAATAAAACAAAATTCAATACATCCTGACCCGGAATAATACTCTAAATCGCTTAAATCAAAGCGTTCACCTTCTTTAATGAGTAAGGTTACTTTCTCGACTTTATCTATTAATGCTTTTGCAGAAAGTGGTTCGGATGTTGTAACAGAAATGGGTATTTTTATCAATTTTTCAAAGAGTAGCTTTTGAATTTCAAATACTTCATCAATTGAATCAGTGGAAATTGAAACCAACTCTGATTTTGCACCATCCTTCAAGAATGGTTTTGCAGAAAAAATGATTTCATCTCGGACTTCGTCCATTTTTAAGAGGGGTGTTTTTATGTGAAGTTCAACTCGTGGGGGGGCATCACCACCAATTTCAAAGGATGAAATGGAAAACTTCTTTGATACTCTTCTCGAAAACTCAAAAGGATTATAAGAAACTTCAACTTCTGATTCTTTTAGGTGGTCGGGTTTTATCAGTTCGCTGACAACTGTAAGTTGATTTTCATGTTTAAGAAGCCATCTTTCATTGTAACGGCGAACAATCTCAAACCCAACAGCGACTTCATTAACAGGATCCTCAGTTAATGAAACCCGGATAGTATCTCCTAAACCATCTTCTAATAAAGAACCAATCCCAATGGCCGATTTGACCCGTCCTTCCTCAGAATTTCCTGCTTCGGTAACCCCCAAATGCAACGGATACTTATGTTTCAATTCTTTATCTGCCCGATTCACCAATAGTCGATAGGCTTGTATCATCACCAAAGGATTTGATGATTTCATCGAAAAAAGGAAATCGTAATATCCGCAATCTTCACAAATCCGAGCGAATTCAAGGGCTGACTCAACCATACCGAGTGGAGAATCACCATATCGATTCATAATTCTATCGGAAAGTGAGCCGTGATTTGTCCCAATTCGAATTGAACGACCTAAATCTTTACATTTTAATACTAGAGGCTTAAATTCTTTATAAATCCTTTCTAATTCCTCTTGATATTCCGAATCAGTGTATTCTCGAACGGCAAATTTCTTTTTATCGGCATAATTTCCGGGGTTTACGCGAACATTTTCAACAAATTCTGCTGCTTTCAAGGCAGCATTGGGCGTAAAGTGGATATCAGCAACAAGAGGGGTATTAATGTTAAGCGAGCGTAGTCGCTTAGAGATTTCACCCAAATTCTCTGCTTCTTTCATTGAAGGAGCTGTAATTCGGATAATTTCGCAACCAGCTTCGAAGAGTCGTTGACATTGTTCAACCGTTGCTGCTGTGTTCATCGTATCTGTCGTCGTCATTGATTCAACTCGAATTGGATGAACGCCGCCTAACTTAATGATTCCAAACCCAACTTCCGAGGTTAACCGTCGGTAGTATTTATAAGGGCTTTGTGTGTAATGCATAACTTAACTCCTTCATTTAGAAAAGAATTCAGTGTGAAAAACTACTTCTGACTTTTGTCTAAAAAGAATTGAATTGTACGACGAAGCCCTTCGGCACGTCCGATTTTAGGCTCCCACCCTAATATTGATTTTGCCCTTGTAATATCCGGTTGACGTTGCTTTGGATCATCAGCAGGAAGTGGCCGATACTCAATTCCTACCGTTTTATCAGCCAATTCCTTCATGACATTTTGAACTTCTTTCGCAAAATCCAAAATGGTGATTTCATTGGGATTGCCGATGTTTACAGGCATGTTTTCAGTTGAATTCAAAAGACGCCAAATTCCATCAACCAAATCGGAAACATAACAGAAAGAACGGGTCTGGGAACCATCTCCAAACACGGTCATAGGTTCATTGCGTATTGCTGAACCGACAAATGATGGTAGGGCGCGGCCATCATCAAGGCGCATTCTCGGGCCATAGGTATTGAATATCCTGAGAATTCGTGTGTCCAGCCCGTGGTGACGGTGATAAGCCATTGTAATTGCTTCTGCAAATCGTTTTGCTTCATCGTAACATCCTCTAAATCCGATCGGATTCACATGACCCCAATAAGTTTCTTTCTGCGGGTGTTCAAGCGGGTCTCCATAGACTTCTGAAGTAGAAGCAATCATGAATTTCGCGCCCTTTGCTTTTGCAAAACCAAGAGCATTATGTGTTCCTAATGATCCTACTTTAAGTGTTTGGATAGGAATTTTAAGATAGTCGATTGGGCTTGCCGGAGATGCAAAATGCAAGACATTATCTACAGGGCCATCGATATAAATAAAATTGCAAACATCGTGACGGATAAACTTAAAGTCAGGGTTTCCCATCAGATGGGCGATATTTTCAGGGCTTCCGGTCACAAAGTTATCGATAGCAATAACCCGATGGCCTTCGCTCAGAAAACGATCGCAAAGATGTGAACCTAAAAAGCCTGCGCCTCCTGTAATGACTGTGGTTTGTTTTTTTGACATAAAATTTCAATGTTATGAATTCGTTATTAAAGAAAGGGGGATGGGATTAATTAATTTACAACCGGAGTGTTTTTGGGTTCAATTTTGATGCTCTTTCGTACAGGTCTAAAAAGATAAGCGGTTTGTAAAACATAACTCTTGGTATCATCCCAAATCCGTTGGAAAAAAGGTGTACTGGTCGTGCTCAGCGGATAATCGTCGCTGGTTAGACCGTATGCTTTTGGTTTTGAATTGGGCAAATAAGCTGTTCCAAAAATCCAGTCCCAAATCGCGATTTTCGTTGCAAAGTTTACTGTATTACCTTTTCCTTTACTATGATGCCATCGGTGCATTTCAGGCCCGTTAATTACATATTGAAGTACACCCGACCGTACATCAATATTTGAGTGAATGTACATTCCCCAAACTGCATCGAGCATACCCTTCCAGAGTGCAACTTCAGGAGAGGCAAAAAGCAAAATGGGAGCATATTCAATGGTTTGATTAATTAGAATTTCAACAAAGTGTGACCGCGACCCAGCGAGCCAATCGACTTGACGGGGCGAATGGTGAGCTTCGTGAGTTCTAAATAGCCACTTATTCCGGTGCTGCCATCGGTGAAAGAAATAAATGTAGATATCGTGAATGATGAGAAAAAAAATAACCTGAATCGTTAACGGGAGATTTCTAACGACGGTAATTGAATCAGTCCCAAAAAAAATCCGAAGATTATTGATAATCCAATCATTAATAACAATACCCAAAATCGCGCTTTGGATGAGGGTGTACAAAACCAAATCATTAAAAAAGCCTTCCCTAAAAATAGGAAGGCCCTTATCGTATGGAAATATGCGCTCAAGGATTACATAGATTATCGCCGAACTAACTATTACCAAAGGCGAAACCCATTGAAGTGTTTCTAATGACATTTTTAATTGAACAAAAGGTTACTTCAAAATTAAACTGTTGCAGGTGACGATTGAACGCGACGAAGCTTTTTTCGAGGACCGATTTCGCTCTCGTAAAGTTTCTTCACACCATCGCCCAAAGATTTTTCGATATCACGAATATTTGAGACAAGCTTAATTAAGCCGCCGATTTCCACAGAAGCCGCTTGGTCTGTTCCCCACATTGCACGGTCAAGCGTAATATGGCGCTCAACAAAAGTAGCACCAATCGCGATTGCTGCCCAAGTTGTAGCTAAGCCGGTTTCATGACCAGAATAGCCAATTGGCACGGTTGGATATTTTTGTTTATAGGTACGAATAACATTCAAGTTTAATTCTTCAACCTTGCAAGGATAGGTCGAAGTTGCATGTGCAAGAAGAAGATTTTCAGTGCCGATTTCAGCAAGTGCCGTTTCAATCTCTTCTGTTGTTGACATACCGGTTGAAAGAATCAGTGGCTTGCCGGTTGATTTCTTTTTGCGAATTAAATCTGTATCGGTAAGTGAAGCAGAGGCAATTTTATAACACGGAGGGTTAAATTGTTCCATAAAATCAACGGCATCTTCATCCCAGCAAGAGGCAAACCATTGAATGTTTTTGGATTTACAGTAACGATCAATTTCTGCATATTGATCTTTGGTAAACTCAACTTTATAGCGGTAATCGATATAGGTCATTCTTCCCCAAGGGGTGTCACGCTCAATCATCCATTGATCTTTGGGCACGCATTTTTCAGGAGTTCGCTTCTGAAACTTGACTGCATCGCAACCTGCAATAGCGGCGCCATCAATCAACTTTTTCGCGATCTCTAAATCGCCGTTATGATTGATACCGATTTCAGCGATCACATAGACGGGTTGACCATCACCAACAAGTCTGTTTCCAATTTTTACTGTAGCCATAAAAAAGTGATTTGATAATTACTCTTGAAATCCATAGCACCAAGAGTTTAAAATTTAGGTTGCAAATCTACCAAAAAAACGACTCATGAGGAAAATAACTGCAAAACAAACTTCGTTTCAAATGAGGAACAAAAGCCGTTATTTTAAGAATTTACATTCCGTTAAAGCCAAAAAAGGGATAGTAAGTTCTCAATAAATGAATGGAATCAGCCTTTTGACTTTTTTTGAATACTCAATGTAAGAATCCCCAAACTGTTTAATCAACATCAATTCCTCTCTTTTGATGAAGGTAATTGACCAGAGATAAGCGATAAGAAGAAGAAGAACAAGGGAAAGCGGGCTTTTCATGATCAAACAAAAACCGGAAAAAAGGAGCAGATAGGCAGAGTAGATTGGATGTCGAACTACACCATATACGCCTGAAGTGATTAGCGGTTGATTTTTTTTTATCGTTAAACGATCGAAATATTCCCCTAAAGTTCCTACCGAAGAATAGGCGAGAACAAGTGAAAGGATCATAACAATTAGACCCAAATAAAAACTAAATTCTCGAGGAAAAAATATTGAGACCGTTGAAGGAAAAAAGGAGAATAAGGAAGTTGAAAGTGCAAGTTTATAGTCAAAAATAGCTGAGAAGTGAATTCCCCAAAATCCAAAAATTACAGCATTATCTAACCAAGCCTCTAATCGAGTGGGGGGCAAAATATCATCTTTCTTTTTTGAAAACCGACCTTGTACGGCTGGCCAAAGCGAATTAAAGATAAAAAGAGCGTAAATTGCAACGGAAATTCGAATTTCAATTTGCTGTTCGATTCCTACAAACCAAGCCGGTAAAAAAATAAGGAGTAAAAGAAGAAAGAAGATTCTAATAAAGGCATTAAAGAAACGTATGGTTGTTTTCATTTTTTTAATTCAAATATTTGAGGCTAAGATAGAAAACCAAATATCGGAATACAATTGAAGGGAATTAAGAAGTGAAGAAATTCCAAGAAATTCCTCAAAAAAGTTGAGAAATAGAGATCAATATGATTTTACAGTACAATGGCTAAAAAGGATATTCGAGACCGGTCAAGAACGCGCGCGGAGCAATTTTTATCGAACCGTGAACTCGGTGAAGACGGAACGGTGATAGGCTTGAAATCCGCCTATTTTATTATTCGAGCCAATGATTCATCTTTACATGATTGTAAACCAAATCGGAGTACTTATTCCAAAAATCCAGAAGACGAAACGCTTTTGTGTGTTGGTGATGAAGTGACTTTTAAACGAACAAATGCCTCGGGAGGAAATGAGTTTGGTGTAGGCGTTATCACAACAGTAAAAGAAAGGAAAAATAAAATTTCAAGAGCACGCGATCGAAGAATGACAAGGAGCGGGGAATCGTCTCTTGTTATTGCGTCAAACTTGGATAACATCGTAATTATCGCATCCGCTTTTGAACCAATGTTTCGCCCGGGTTTGGTTGATCGATATCTGGTTTATGCCGGCTTTGAAAGGTTAAATCCGTTGATTGTTGTTAATAAAATGGATCTTTGTTTAGATAAGCGGGATCACAAAGATGTCATTGCAATAACAGAGGTTTACAAAAAACTTGGGTATCAACTGCTTTATTTAAGTGTTGAGACCGGAAAGGGAATGGATTCTCTTTTTAAGTTTTTGGATGGAAAAACTTCCGTATTGTGTGGTCACTCGGGCGTTGGGAAAACGTCGATTATGAATTTCCTTACCAAATCCAATTTTGACACGAAAGATGTCAGTGAAAGAACTTTGAAAGGGTCACATACAACCAGTAACGCAATGATGAAAGAATTGGTTGAGATTCGTGGATACCGATTTATGAACAAAAGTTTTATCGTCGATACACCCGGAATCCGTGAATTTGGATTGGAGATGATTTCAAAGTTAGAAATTCGTCATTTTTTTCCAGAATTCGAAGTTTATGCCACAAATTGTCAATTCAGTTCTTGCCTTCACGAAAGCGAACCCAATTGCGGTGTAAAAAAAGCGGTTGAGGATAAGAAAATCTTAAAAGCTCGATACGAAAGTTATCTCAACATAATGGCAACTGCTACAAATTAAATGAGCGCTGAAAAGCGCTCTTTTAATTTATCGAAATTCAATCCCTGTCAAATCGAAAACCCATTAAAGAACTGATTTTAATCGTGCGACTGCTTTTTCTGCTTCACGACCTTGATTGGTTTTTGAATAGTCTTTTACGAGTAATTGATAAATTTTTAGGGCTTCAGATTTATCTCCTGCAAGTTCATAATTTCTAGCTGCATCTGTGAAATAAATCGGCGCAAGTGCGTCGTTTGGGGTTTCTTTGGCTGCGGTATAGAATAATTTTGCAGCTTTCGCGTAATTTTTTTCTTGTTCGTAACAGGTGGCTTCGCCCGCACTTGCCGCAGAAGTAAGAAGCCCAGAACCAGACACTTTACCAAATGCAGTTAAGGCAGATTTATAATCACCCGTTTGCAAATATGCATTACCCAAGAAATAATAAGCTTGATTTCCAGCCGGTGTGCCTGTGTACTTTTCTGCAATTTCGCTTAGGCCTTTAGCCGTTGAATCTCCGCTTATCGCTGTTTTAAAGTCGCTATTTTTGTAGAACGGCATAACCTTTTCTAGTTCATAGGCGGCATCATCTTTAATTGAATCAATTCGGTAATTCCAGTAAACAAAACCGGCAATCGAAAGTAATACGATGACACCGATACCAATGAGAAGGTTTTGATTCTTTTCGGCAAAATGAACAAACTCTGCCCATTTCATTTCAACATTGATGCTCGAATCAACGCCATTTTTGGAAGGCTCTTTCGCTTTTTTTGATGTTGAGGTTTGTGATACTTCTTGTGAATTGGCCATTACTTTAATTGAATGATAAAAGTCTTAAATTTTTTGAGCCGCGAATTTAAACAATTCGAAGGGAGTGACAAAACATTTCAATTTTTGAGAATACTAAAGTTCAACTTTTATATTAAAAAGTGAAACCGTATTGCCAAGAACAGCCTTTGCAACGCTTTGAATGGGAAGAGACTTTACTTCGGCGATTTTTTTGGCAACTTCTATGACGAATGCAGGTTCATTTCGCTTCCCTCGGTGAGGAACAGGTGCCAAAAATGGGCAATCCGTTTCTGTTAGAATTTCTGACAAAGGTAACGCCTTGACGACTTCAGGTAAATTGGATTTCTTAAAAGTGATGATTCCGGGGATGGAAATCTTAAAGCCCAATTCGATCGATCGAGCCGCCTCTTCAATTGTACCGGAAAAGCAATGCATCATGCCTCTTAAGTTTGATGACTTCTCCTCTTCAAGAATTCGGAATGTATCGCTCCAAGCGTCACGCGTGTGAATTATCACGGGTAAATCAAGCTTTTTGGCAATTCTTAACATTGTCCGAAAGCAGTGTTCTTCTTTCTGTTTATTTGTTTCCGGGTAGTGATAGTCTAAACCAATTTCACCAATTGCCACCACTTTTGGGTGTTTTGCTAAAGTCTCAAGTTCAGAAAATGAATCTTCATCAAATTCATTGACATCGCAGGGGTGAAGTCCAACATTGGCATAAACAAAATCAAGCGACTCTGCGCATGCGATCGCATCTCGGGAAGTTTCAACATTGGTACCCGGATTAATGATTAACCCTACGCGATTCTCTCTAAGCCTTTGAATGATGGATTCACGATCGGGGTTGTAATCTGGGAAAGATAAATGAGCATGTGCATCGACAAAAGTACACCCTTCGAATTCTTTATTCCCATCGGCTCCAAGGGAAGTATGAGCGAAATGAGATTCAGTTTTATTCATGAGGACTTTGGGGGTTTGATTCCGGGCTTTGTGTTGTTTCTTTGTTGGATAGTTGCTCTAACTCTCCCATCGTTGAATGGACAAGTGACTGTTCTTCAAAAATTTGTTTATAAAAAATGAGACTTGATACAACCCCAATACTTATGGCTGCATCAGCAATGTTAAAGACAGGCCAAAGTGATAGATAATATCCACCGATCGTTCCGTTATAAAGATCTAAGTGAGCAAAGTCGATAACTCTCCCGTACAAAACGCGGTCGATAAGATTTCCGATGGCTCCTCCGATAACGAAAGAGAATGAGAATTTATATGGCCAAGTATTTTTAAATGAATGGAAAATATACCAAGTAATCGCAGCGACGGCAATGATGGAAAATATCGAAATCGTAATTCTACCCCCGGGAAGTTCAACCCCAAAAGCAATGCCGGGATTTTCGACATAAGTGAATTTAAACCAATCGCCAAGTAAAGGAATTTGAAAAATCCCCTTTTCAAACATATAAACTTTTGCCAAGTACTTTGTGACTTGATCAAGCCCGATTAAAAAAAGGGCAATAAGAATCATTTGCTGCATTTGATGACAATGAAAAGTTTACTTTCGGCTTCTGCGTCGTTTGCTAGGGCTTTCCGCCTCGCGGAGTTTTGCCTCTTTTTGCGGTGATGGTGCTTTCGCTTTACGACCTCGTCGATTTGAAGATGGTTCAACAGGATTGGTATCGTCAGTAGGGAATATTTCACCGGTTGAGGAGTAGATTTCAACCAGATTCCCATCGGGGTCGGATACGAAGAAAGCGCGGCCGTCACGGCGTTTTGCCGGCTGCGTGATAAAGTGCACGCGATGCTCCTTTAAAATAGCGGCTGCGTCATCGACATCGGCATCCGTTGGCAAGCGAAGTCCAAAATGATCGTATCGGATGTCGCCATTTCCCATTGGGCTTGGCGTTTCCGCCTTTACAAGAACTAACGAATCACCATTTGATTCAAGATAAGTCATGTTAATCCCCAGCCGATGGTGAAGCTTGAATCCAAGAATTTTCATATAAAATTCTTCGGAACGGCGTAAATCATTTACACGCAAAGTAATATGGCTGATGCCCGTCAGTTTTAACATAGTATTTGGGACTCTTGGGTCTTTAAAAAGCAAAACCCCCTTTAAAAGGAGGTTTTGAGTTGATTACTTTTTCTTTGTTACTGCGGGATAATCAAAAGAGTATTGTTCGGAAAGATACTCCTCAACAGAAACATTCGTTGGCTTAGGAAGGCGTTCGAATTTTACGCTGATATTAACTTGTTCCGGAAATACTTTTTCAGCTTCCGCTTCGTTGGTTGGATTTCTTGAGCGAACCTTAAAAGGTGAAAGCTTTTCTTCCAACTCCTGACGCTGTTTTTCATTGACTTCTTTTGCACGCCTTGAAAGCGCCGCAGTTACTTCATAAAGATTTGAAGATTGCCATTTTAGTTTATCAAAATCAACGGTTTTGATCGCCATAGATTAAAGCGTAATTAATAGAGTTTGAAAAAGAACTGCAAGTTACGATACTTAAAGACAGAAATAAAATTTATAAAAATTTCATTTCAAATTAAGTCGTTTAACCAACAATTAGTTTCTAATGAACGCTTGTATGGTACTTTTAATTTCATCAACGGCTCTATTCAATTCATCATTCACAACCCGCGTATCAAATTGTATGGATTGTGAGAGTTCGTAATCTACCCTTTCAAGCCTTTTGAGAATTGATGCTTCACTATCAGTTCCTCTTTTTCGCAAACGATCTTCAAGTATTTCTCGGCTGGGTGGCAGAATGAAAACAAGAAGTGCGCGCTCTCGATAAATTTTTTTCACATTTAGAGCACCATCGACATCCAAGTCAAGGAGCAAAACTTTTGATTCACTGTATGCCCGATCAACTTCTGACTTGAGGGTGCCATAATAGTTTTCAAAATGCTTTGAGTATTCGATAAAGCCATCTTCATTGATGGTTTGCTCGAACACATGTTTGCTTAAAAAATAATATTCTTTACCGTGGGTTTCACCGGCTCGCTGAGGGCGAGTTGTCGCAGAAACGGAAAAGGTCAGTACAGGCAAATCATTCAAAATCATCTTGGAAATGGTCGATTTACCGGTGCCAGAAGGCGCAGCAAAAACAACGACTTTCGGCCCTTGGGTAAGTCCTGTTTCGGAAAGGTGGGAATCGTATGGGTCTTTCAATGTCTCGTTCATTCGCTTAAAGTATTATTCGATATTTTGAACTTGCTCACGAATTTTTTCCAACTCTTCTTTCAAAAAAACTACCAACTGGGCAATTTCAGAATTTTGAGATTTTGAAGCAATGGTATTTGCTTCTCTGTTTTGCTCTTGAAGAAGAAAGTTGAGTTTTCTGCCTGAAGGTTCTGCATTTCGGAGGGCTTCGATAAAGAACTTATTATGACTTCTGAATCGAACGCATTCCTCGGTAATATCCATTTTATCGGCAATGAGGACGACTTCAAGTTCAAGTCTATCACGGCTGATTTTAGTTTCGTCTGTTAAAATTTCGCGTACTTTTTGGCGAATTTTTTCGCGAGTTTCTTCAATGGTCTGTTTCGAAAGAGATTCGATTTTAAGAAGCGTTTGATTAATAGATTCAATTCTTGTTTCAAAGTCTTTTCCCAATTCAATGCCTTCTTTTCGACGCATTTCTCGAAGATTTTTTATCGCTTCTTCGAGAACCGTCTCCCCTAAATGCCACAATGATTCTTCCTCTTCCTCACCAATATCACTTTCAAAAATGTCAGTAAATTTAAGTAGATGATCGAGTCTGATTTCTTCTTCAATGCCTGAAGCTTGTTTTAAATCTCGAAGCAAATGTATATAACCGCGAACAGTATCGCTTTTTAACCTTAAAGGAATGTTCTCTCCATCTGTTTTGGTAATTTGTAGCGATGCAGAAATTTTCCCGCGCAGCAATTGCTTCCTAATGATTTCTTTTGCCTCGATTTCACGAGAAGAAAGAACACGCGGAAGTTTGAGGTTAATTTCAGAAAATCGGCTATTCACTGATCGAATTTCCGCGGAAAAAGTGGTATTGCCATTCGTTTTTTCGGCAAACCCATAGCCAGTCATGCTTTCAATCATATATAAACTTTGCGGCGTCATGCCTGTTATTACTTCTAAAACTTATTGGCAAAAGTACACAAATCGAGTTGCTTTTAAGAGGACGAAAAAAGGAGCGAAGGTAGGTCAAGAAAGCCAATGGGGGATTGGCTGAAATGAATTCTTATTTGCAAGTTTGATTCGTGATTTCACCGTTAATGATGACGGTGCAAACATGTGAGGTGTATTCAAAGGGATCACCGTCAAAAAGAACGAGATCGGCATCTTTACCTTTTTCGATGCTTCCCAATCGTGATTGAAGCCCAAGGATTTCAGCCGCTGAAAGCGTGATACTTCGAAGCGCGTCCTCGAAACCAAGACCGTTTGAAAGTGTTAAGCCTGCTTCGTAAAGCACAACACGCGTTTTGGGCACATAGGTTTCGTAACCACTTTGAATGGCAAATTTGATTCCAGCTGCTTTTAGTTTAGAGGCGGTTTCCATCGAAGCGCTTTTGGCTTCGCCGCCGGTTCTCACCATTGTTGCATGAAGAATAACATGCGAGCCTGAAGCTTTTATTTCATTAAGCACAAGCGGCGCTTCGGCGCAGCCATCCAAAATCAGTTTGAACCCAAATTCATTGGCAAGTCGAATGGCGGTAAGAATGTCATTGGCTTTATGAACTGTGATGAGTGCTCGAAATTTACCATTTAATAAATCGTTGAAAACTTCGAGCTTTAAATCTCGAGCAGGGCGTTTCGAAGCATCTTTCTCAAGCATTTTTTTTCCATACTCTCTTGCTTTTATGAGCTCTGTTCGGAGCATTGCAATCCCTTTCGCACGAGTTCCGGGCTTTTTGAAATTCTGCCCTACGAGCGAACCCAAGGTCATCGCAACAGCAAAGCCAGAGTCAATTACAGCGTTTTCTGTTGAACCATTCAGTGTTTTAACAATAATCGTTTGTCCACTTGCTAAAGCGCCGGGTGCATGACCGGTGTGAAGCGTTGTAATTCCAAAACTTCTTACCCAATCAACCAAAGCTTCTCGACCATTGTATGCATCGACAGCTCGAAGTTCCGGTTGAATAGCATCAGAAAGTTCAAGTTGATCTTGATCGTGCGGAGTGTTGTATATCCCCGCAAGGCCGACAACCGAGTGAGCATCGATTAAACCGGGCGTGACAACTTTAGCTGTTAAAACCTTGTAACTCGCGGGAATTTTAATTGAATTGGCACTTCCCACCGCTTCAATTTTTCCTTTGTTTACCAACACAACACCACCAATAAGTTTTGGACCTGATACAGTAAAAACTGTATCTGCTTTAATGGCGATTTGGGCAAAAAGCAAGTTTTGAGATGAACCAAGAATAAATAGAGGCGTTAAGAATAGAAGCCGTAAACCTTTTGAAAATGATTTCATGTCAATTCTAAAAATGAGTTATTGAATAGTTTTTACTTTGAATTGCTGGTTTGAGAACCTGTTTCTCCATAACCGCCGAGATAGTGGTCAAAAATTTCACCTCGGTAAACCCCATACCCACCGGCAGCATATTTTCTAAATTCGGGCAACGCATAATCAAACACATTGGCGCCTTCAACCCAAGTCTGTTCGATTCGGCTGTAAACACTGAGCGGGTCGCCGGAAAGAATGATGAAATCGGCATCTTTTCCCGCATCAAGAGATCCGACACGATTTTCAAGCCCAAGCATTTTAGCACCTGCAAGTGTTAGCCCCTCAAGCGCTTTCTTTTTCGACATTCCAGCACGAACCGCAAGCGCGGCGGAGCGAAGAAAGACGCGGGAATCGGTAACTCCATCGTCGGTATGGAAAGCAACATCAACGCCGGCGGCTTCGAGCACGGCACCATTTTCATATTTGATTTCTGCGGCTTCAAGTTTTCCGCCCGGTGTATCAAGAATAATGATGGAGCAAGGGATTTTGGCTTCAGCAATTTCTTTTGCAACCTTCCACGCTTCGCTCACATGATGAAGTACCGGACGATAGCCAAATTCTTTTGCGATACGAATCACGGTGAGAATATCGTCGCCGCGGTGCGTGTGATGATGAACCGTACGTTTGCCTTCAAGCACTTCCACAAGCGGCTCCATCATGATGTCGCGAGGTGGTAATTTTGAACTATCACCTTTCGCGGCTTTGATTTTAGATTGATAATCAACGGCTTTTGAATAGAGCTGTCGGATAATGGCAGCCGACTTAGCACGCGTGCCCGGAAAAGGCGATGGGCGAAGCGGATTTGTCCCATTGGCCATTTTAAGCCCACCAATAATTTCTTTCTGCGGATTCGAGACAAAGAGCATATCGTCAACTTTTCGCGGTTTCTGTCTCAATTTAAGATACACGGTTTGACCGCTCATCAAATGACCTGAACCGGGCATCACATTAACGGTTGTGATTCCCCCTGCGCGGGCTTTGTTGAATGTATCATTGTTTGGATCGATGGTGTCATAAATTCGGACATCGGGATGAATCGGTGCAGAGCCATCACCGCCATCGCCGCCGCCGATATGTGAGTGGGTATCGACAAGCCCCGGCATAATCACTTTTCCTTTGACATCGTGAATGACGGCATTGGCAGGAATCGCAACACTGCCCGTTTTCCCAACGGCAAGAATCTTTTTCCCCCGTATGACCAAATCACCATTCTCAATTGGCTCTCCTGAAATCGGAAAAATTGTTGCCCCGCGAAATACATGAATTTGTTCCGCTTCTTGGGCTGTAACTAAGTTTTGTTTTACGAGGGAAAGAATGAGAAGAATCAAAGCAAATTTGATTTTCATAAATGCTGGATTAAGTTGATAGAATTCTTAATGTGAAAACTGAAATAATTGAGTGAATGTTAATAGCAAATTTCAATTTGACCGATTTTTACTTTTAAGATATATATTCGCTTTTGTTTTTTTTACTGCATTAACTCCCAATGAAAAAATCTTTTTATCAAATGAGAATCGTTTGCAAAAACTCAACCTTATCTTTTTTATGGTTGATTGTGATTGTCTCGATGATTTCACCACTTCAATTTTGGGGTTGTAGCTCCATCAAATCTCTCGACCAAAAAACGGTTTACCTTACCTTGTTTTCTGAATTCGATTCTGAAAGATTGCAAGGCTTTCGGGATGGTCTGAATCTTATAGATTCTTTGAGAGATACGACGACAATCATTATTGAATATTCTGCATCATTCGACGAAAGCAAAGAAGGTATTGAAGAGAAATACCGAAAACAGTTTCAAAAAGTGGTGACAATTGACTTAAGAAAACCGTTGGATTTTGGAGAAGAACATTGTTTTGAACCGAAATCGATAATCAACCTAAAGCCTCGATCATTTCCTTGCGATTCAATAAAACTTGAAAAGTTGCTTTATGCTGTTAAGGCACTCTTTCCTTCCAAGATTCGGCTTGGAGTTGTATGGGTGAGGGATTCGGTAGAGTCAAACTCACGCAAAAAGAAATTTCAAGAGATAGTTTTTCGAAATGGGTTGGAATTAATCTTGGTGGAATCAGGAGGAGAAAAAGAATTTAAAGGTGCATTCAAACAGCTGCTTCGAGAAAAACCACAAATTTACTTCGCGGGGGAATCGCTTGAGCTTCAAGCGAATTTTGAAACTTATGCTGAGTTGCTGACAAGAGAAAGAATTCCAATTATAACCAAAAACATCAGTTTCCTCTCGCGCGGCGCCTTTGCAGGTTTTGGGTTATTGCCATATCAAGAAGGAAGATTTTCAGCAGAATTGCTCAAGAGCGCATCGTTACAAGGCGGGAAAGCATTATCTTCGCCCCCGCACAATCAATTTTATTTTCAGCCAAGTCTTTTAGCGGAGTTTCGAGTTAAAATTCCCGCTGCTTTTATTGCTTATGAACCACTTCAGAGAAAAAAATGAAAACAGCTTTACTTCATTCGGATCAAATCCAAGAAGCCTTGAATTCACTGCCTGAATGGGCAATTGAAGGCAACAAAATCGTTCGCTTAGTAAAATATCCCTATCTAAAAAATGAACCGAGCCCTTTTATGAAAGGGCTCTATCTCTGTGAGCGAATCGCCGGACTCGCCGAATCGGCCGATCATCATCCCGATATTTTATTGACATACCCGTTGGTAAAAATTGAACTCACTACCCACGATTCCGGTGGAATTACCATAAGAGATATCGAACTTGCAAAAAAAATCAATTCAATTATTTAACTCCCTCACGCATGTTTTCAGAAGAATTAGAACTCGCTCTCGACGCATCACGCGAAGCCGGAAAAATTGCAATGAGCTTTTATAGAAACCGCTATTTAGAAGTAATGACAAAGCGCGATGCCTCACCGGTAACAAAAGCCGATCAAGAATCAGAAAAGAAAATCACCTCGCTCATCAAAAAGAAATTCCCAAACGATGAAATTTTGGGCGAAGAATTTGGAAGCTCAAAATCAAAAAAATCGAAGACGAGCCAAAAACGAAAGTGGATTATAGACCCGATTGACGGCACAAAATCATTCATCCACGGCGTTCCGCTTTTTGGGATGATGATTGGTTTTGAGATTGATGATACACCGACGGTGGGCGTTGTGCATTTTCCGGCTTTGGGTGAAACCTATTACGCCGAAAAAGGTCAAGGTGCCTTTCGAAACCTACAGAGACTTTCTGTCTCGAAAATTTCAACATTCAGCGAAGCGACACTGCTTTTAACCTCGCCTGAATACTTGACAGAAGAAGCAAAAACGCATCCATTTTACGCCTTGCGGGACGAGGCGAAATTGGTGCGCATGTGGGGTGATTGTTACGGACACTGCCTTGTTGCTGCGGGTGAAGCCGATTTAATGATAGACCCAAAAATGAACCCTTGGGATTGCGCGGCGCTTCTGCCGATTCTGACCGAAGCAGGTGGTAAAATTTTTGATTTCAAAGGGAAGTATCATAGCTATGGCGGAAGCCTTGTGAGTGCCAATGCCGCACTTGGAAAAGTAATGCTTTCAATGATTTCCAAACACTAAAAAATAGATTTAGAAACGAAGTTTATCTCACGATTCATCAATGCTTGAAGCAAGAAATTTATACTTAACCATAGGAACAAAAGAACTTTTCAAAGACTCCTCCTTTCGAATTGGCGATACCGATAAGGTTGGGCTTGTTGGGCTGAACGGCGCAGGAAAATCAACCCTTCTTAAATTTCTTGCCGGCGAAATGCCCTCCCAAACGCTTCATACTGAAGGGCAAATTTTGAAATCCGCCTCAACCAAAATCGGCTACCTTCCGCAAGAAATTTCTTTTGAAGCCGAGCTTGAAAAAACGGCGATGGAATATGCGTTGGAAGCCAATGCGGAACTACATCTTTTGGGAAAGAAAATTTCTGAGATGGAAATTCAATTGGCTGAAAACACCGATCACGAAAGTGATGCATACGCTAAACTGATTGAACGGTTTTCGGAAGCTACCGAGCGATTCGATCACTTGGGCGGTTATAAAATGCAAGGTGATGCCGAAAAGGTGTTGATTGGATTGGGCTTTTCAAAAGAAGACTTCGAAAAAAAGGTCAAGGAGTTTTCGGGTGGATGGCAAATGCGGCTGCTAATTACGAAGCTACTTTTGAGCAAACCCACGCTGCTGTTTTTGGATGAACCAACCAACCACTTGGATATCGATTCACTCCATTGGCTCGAAAATTATCTCCTTGATTTCGATGGCGGGTATATCATTATCTCGCACGACCGTTTCTTTTTGGATAAGCTCACCACCAAAACGCTCGAAATCAGCTTAAAGAGAATCACAGAATACAAAGGCAATTACACTTTCTTCGAAAAGGATAAAGCTGAGCGTTATGAAATTCAAATGGCGAAATTGGAGAATGATCAAAAGAAAATTGAGCATCTGCAAAAGTTCGTCACGCGCTTTAAGGCAAAGGCAACAAAGGCCACCCAAGCGCAAAGCCGCATGCGGATGATTGAAAAACTGCAAGAAAATTTGGAAGCCCCAGAGCAAGACCTTTCGCAGATTTCATTTCGTTTCCCTAAAGCTTTGCCTTCAGGAAAATTGGTGATGACATTAGAAGGGATTTATAAGGTATATCCGATTCCAACCGGAGGCACAAAAATTGTCTTTAACGATCTCTCGTTGGAAATCAACCGCGGCGATCGCATTGCAATTGTAGGTTCAAACGGGGCAGGAAAATCAACCTTCTGTAAAATTCTTACCGAAGAAACTGACTTTCAAGGCAAGCGCAATGTGGGTCATAATGTGAGTATCGGTTACTATGCACAGCATCAAGCAGAACTCTTGGATACCAATAAAACCGTGCTTCAAGAAATGCTTGACCACGCGCCAGACTCGGAAGCGCGTAAATCGGTACGCGATATTCTTGGCTGCTTTCTCTTTTCCGGAGACTCCGTTGAAAAGAGAATTGGTGTGCTTTCAGGCGGTGAGAAATCGCGCGTGGCACTTGCGAAACTTTTACTTCAGGCTTCAAACCTCTTGATTCTTGACGAGCCGACAAACCACTTGGATATGCGCTCGAAAGAAATGCTGATTGAATCGCTTGAAAATTATGACGGAACCCTGCTCATCGTCTCTCACGATCGGTACTTTTTGGATTCACTGGTGGATAAGGTTTTTTATGTCAAAAAGGGCGGCGTAAAAACTTATCTCAATTCCTATCAAGAGTTTTTGCAAAAGCTTGAAGCGGAATACGCCGAGCAAGATGCTGCAGCGAAAGACGCAACAAAAAAATCAAATGCTCCTAAACCGGCTGAACCCGTAAAAACAAATACACAAGGCGCAAATAAACCGCAAGCCTCCACAACGAATGGCTCAGCATCGAAGCCGGCAAATGGTCAAGAGAAATCACTGACAGCGGCGAATTCAAAACAAGTGTCAAAGATTGAATCGAAAATTAATAAGTTGGAAGATGAAAAGATGAAATTGGAATCAATAATGGCAGATGCCGATTTCTACCGCGATTCGCAAAAATCAAAAACCACGCTTGCAAGCTATCAATCGACGGTTGTTGAACTCAATGCGCTTTATGCAGAGTGGGAAAAACTCAACGCCTAACCAATAACATCAATGGCATACGATTTTAATGAGGTGATTGAAACGCTCCGAATGACGGAGGTTGAGCACTTCGATATTCGCACCGTGACACTCGGCGTTAGCCTGCGAGATTGTGCCACGCATAGCCTTGAGCTTGCAAAAGAAAAAATCCGCACGAAGATTATGCGCCGTGCTGAAAAGCATTTATCTGCCGCTGCGGAAGTTGAACACATGTTTGGCATTCGAATTGCCAATAAACGCCTATCCATCACACCGCTTTCGATTCCCTTCGATCAATTTCGTGAGCATGAATTGATTGAACTCGGCGTGGTGCTCGATCGCTGCGCTGAAGAGCTTGGGGTTGATTTCATCGGTGGCTATTCGGCCTTGGTTGAAAAGGGAATGACCGATGGCGAGCTCGCATTAATTCGCTCCGTGCCAGAAATGATGAGGCGCACGAAGCATATTTGCTCCAGCATCAATGTCGCGACAACCAAAGCAGGCATTAATATGAACGCCGTTTATGAGGTGGCGAAAATGATTAAGCACCTTTCGGCCCATACGCCGCGGGCTGAAGGCTGCTGTAAGTTTGTGGCATTTTGCAATGTACCGGAAGACAATCCATTTGTTGCGGGTGCGTTTCACGGCATCAGCGAGCCCGATGTCACGCTCAATGTTGGCATTTCCGGTCCGGGTGTGGTGCTTTCAGCAATCCGCGAAGCAGGGCAGTGCGATTTCCCCACACTTGCCGAAGTTATCAAGCGCACCGCATTTAAGATAACCCGTGCCGGCGAACTCATTGGAAGAAAAGTGGCAGAGAAGGAAGGCATCCCTTTCGGCATCGTGGATATTTCACTTGCGCCGACACCGGCTTGGGGCGATAGCATCGCCGAGATTTTAGAAGCAATCGGCGTTGAAGCCGTCGGCGCACCGGGCACGACAGCAGCGTTGATGCTCTTGAATGATAGCGTCAAAAAAGGCGGGATGATGGCGAGCGCTTTTGTCGGCGGAATGTCTGGCGCGTTTATTCCGGTTTCAGAAGATGCAGCGATGATTCGCGGGGTGGAGATGGGCTCGCTTTCAATTGAAAAACTTGAGGCGATGACAAGCGTCTGCTGTGTCGGGCTTGATATGGTGGCGGTTCCGGGCGATACAAGCGCAGAAACCCTTGCAGGAATTATTGCCGATGAATGTGCAATTGGTGTTTCAAACAACAAAACAACAGCCGTTCGGATTATTGTACCGCCCGGCGCGAAAGTCGGCGATACCATTGATTACGGCGGGCTGCTTGGAAAAGCCATTATTATGCCTGTGAGTCAATTCAGCTCAAAAGGTTTTGTCACTCGCGGAGGCCGCATTCCTGCCACTACCCGTGCAATGAGTAATTGAGCGGATATTCCATTTGTTCATTAAAGGCAGCTAAGGCTGCTTTTTTTTATTTGATAAGTTTTCTTGGCATATCAGGAGTAGAATGGCGAGGGGCTTTGCGAAGTGGCGGATTTCGGAGCACTACACTGTCAACCAGCTATGAACTTGAATAGAAGCACAAAGCTTCAAGTTTGCATTTCACCCCGACTGATGAAAAACCCGTGTTATGTGCATACCCTTTTCTGTCAATCAGTTTTTACTCTACGTTTTCGTAAAAAGTCAGTAAGTTTCCGTATAAGTCCAAAGTTGGAAATTCCCTTGTTCCGTAATATGTTGTTTCTATTTCCGACTTTTCGTTGTGAAGCACATTTTTTGCTTTCAGTTCGTTATACAGTTCGTCAATCCCTTTCACTTCAATTCTGCAACTGTGTGTTCCTGCCAAAAAACTTTCTGATCCACTACTGATTGGTTTTAGAAACAGAAATATGCTTTTCCATTTCCAACTGTTATTACAGGAAGCCCACAAATGCAGTTCAATGTCGCCCCGAACTAAAATTGCAAAAGTTTCTTCCTTGTGTCGGCAGTCAAACCCGAATTTGTTCTTGTAAAACTCAACCGATTTGTCAATCTGTCGGACGGGGAACGCTGGTATCGTTTTTAATAATTTTGTCATCGGTTTGTCCTTTTACGGTGTCTTCTTAGGGTTGCACATAACGGTTTCGGGCTTTGCGTTCGGGCGGGTTTCGGAGCACAAAAGCTTGTTTTATTACTGATGTTTAATAGAATTACTACCGTTGAGTTTTGCACTTCAACCCGCCTGACGCAAAACCCTTGTTATAGGGTGTTTTTATTTGTTTGTTATTACTTCTACATTTCTACCAAGCGTTTTAAATCTAACACCGTTGCTTTGCAAAACAGTTATTGTAATGTGTCTAGTTTTGCTCGTTTTTAGGTCTTGTACAATACCTGATTTCCCCTTATGTGTTCCGCCAATGACGATACAATGGTCTCCGTTCTTTAATTTTTGGGTTTTAGAATTGTCCATATCATTTGCTTTCAATTATTTTATTAATGTTAATCAATTCCTTTGTGTTTGTCTTTCGCATAAATGCCGTCAAGCCTGTATATAGGGCTCTGCTTGTCTGTCCGCAGAGTTCGTATCCTTGTCATCGGTAAATTTTTATTTAATTCTCCGTTGTCTGCTGTAATATTCATCGTCCACTTTGCCGTCTTGGTCAAAGTCCTCAACTCCCCAATATTCTACAAAAAATTTGTCCACCTTTATTTTATATTTATAAGTCACTCGTTTAGGAATAGTGTCTTGAATTATTAGCGTGTCATTTTCAATTCTCCAAGTTCCGGCTGGGTCATAAATAATGCTGTCTTGAAGATTTTTGTGAACAGAATGGTAAGTTCCGTCATTGGCAAAGTAGGTTTGAATATTTCTGGTTTTCATTTTTTCTTCCCATTCGTTTCCATTTACCTCAATTACCTTGACGCTGTCTGTATTTTGGAAACTGTGCATTGTGATTTTCATTTCGTCTATTTCCCAAGCCCCTACCAAATCAGATTGTTTCTTGGTAGCACAAGAAAAAACAATGATAGTAAGGGCGATAAAAAAATGTCCTTTATTATTTGCGATTGTAGTCATTGTTATTTTTTTAATATTTAATTTTTTCATTGGTATTATTTTTTTAATGTCCATATTTTGTCAGTAGTACTTTCATAGTTGTTGTGTCGTTTTAAAATGCCCCATAATGGGGAGCGGCTTTGCGGGGGGTCGAAGGGCGCGAAGCAGCCCGAAGACTCACGCAAAACCGATGTTCAACGAAGCGAAGTGAGCGAACAGCGGTGTAGCCGCTCCCCGTTCAGCTAAACGCAGCGAAGCGGAGTTAAGCTGAACGTTTTGGCGCTTGGCGCAGTGGCGGGTTTCATAGCACTAAACTGTCAACCAGCACTACACTTGAATAGAAGCACAAAGGTCCAAATTTGCAAATCACCTCGCCTGATGAAAAAAATTAATAAATGTGAAGTATTTATTTTTGATTTTTCTCAATTTTCCTAAGTTGTATAATATTCCCTTTGTTATCGGTTTTAATTTTAAAAATATCATTTTTGGTTTTGTATATTAACTCAATAATTTCATCATCTCTTTTGTACTGAAAATGAGATAAATAAATTTGAGAGGGTTTTAAATTATATTCATTTAGTAACTTATCCTTTATATCTGATTTGATCTTTATAGTATTAACAGCCTCTTTATCGAAATTTTTTGATTTAATTGCATCAAATAGTCTCATTGTCAATTGCACTGTTAGACCACCAGCAACTGCAATTAAATATGTTGTCCAAAAACCACTCGCACCTTTTCGCAAATTTCGTTACTTTTAATAATTTTGAATTCAACTACTTCATCACTTAGTATTTCTTTTATATTTTGAAGTTCATTATCACTGAAATAAATGTTGGTAGTGTTAATCTGAATACATTCTTCAAATTCAATATTTGAAAATGGTTTGTAGATGTCAATGTTGTTGTCAGTAATTTTGTACTTTGATAAATAGTTTAATAATTTCTCAATTGATCTATCTCCCATTAATACTATACTTAGTATAGAGTATTGTTCATAGTTATCACTACTTACTTCTATGCCTTCTCCGAGTAAACTATATAAATCTTGTTCTAATTTTGATAATTCTATGTCGTCAATATAAGTAGCGAAATACCTCGGTTTTGTTTCAATTACATTATGAAAGTCATCATCGTAAATGTGTGTGAAAATTTCGATATGTAGTGTATTCATATTAGTTAACATAAAAGTTAAAGGCTTTGCGTAACATGAAAGTTTTTGTTTTAGAATATTAACTAACGGAACTGTAATTGAATAGATGTACAAAGCACCAAGTATGCAAGTCAGCCCGCCTGACGCAAAACCCGTGTTAGCTGTTCGTGCTTCTACTTGTCCAACGTGTCTGAAATTACTATTTTTTTGTATACTCTTTTGCTAGTTCGTCATATACTTTTACGGAATAGTAGTCTTTAGAGCCGCCTTTGGGGTTATCTAAGTTTAAATATCTTGGTTTATGAAATTTAGGATTGTTCTTTAGTTTTTTCAGTTTGTTATTAAAATTATTATTGATTTTAAAGTCTGAAAAGAGTTTTTTGCATTTTACAGTCACATCGTGATACGTTTGTGTGTAAACTGTCCTGAATAAATTTTCCTCATCAATTTTAATTTTTTTTACTCCTTCTTCATTTTCGTCATCTGTCAAAACAAACTTACTTATAACATTTTCAACTCTAATTGCTGCTTTCTTTTTGTCCCTAGTGATTGCAGCTACAACATCAGCATTTTTTATCCTGCTTTCATTTATTAATGACATTTTGAAGCTAAATAATATGGAATCTTCTATTCCTTCGTCTGAAATTTGTTCCGTGGATTTTATTATACTCTTTACAAAGGACTGAACGGCTTTAGATGATTTTTCAATTTGTGATGCGTTTGAAAGAAAGTCTATTGGTGAAGCTGGCTTTTTAAAGCCGATTGGAAGTAGAATTAGATTTGTCTCGCTGGCAATATCAATTCCGAAATACTTCAGAAGAAAATCGTGATACAACAAAATGTTTTTACTCAATAATGAGAAAAGCAAGACATCAATGTCATCCTGATAAAAGTGTATAGTATTGCAGCGATACTCATAAATTTTTTCAAGGTTTTGTTTAGCTACTGAAAAATCCTTCCCCAATTCACCTGCAACAAACGCTAAACATTCGTCAAATGGTTTAGTTGTCCCGTCAGGTCGAATGACTATGACTTTTGGGAAGTGTTTTATAATAAAAGATTTTAAAAGCAATTCCCAAGAATTTATATTTAGGATTGCACACAACTCGTAGCGAAAAGGGAATGTCGGCTTGTTGTGTATTTCTATACAGGCAAGTTGTGATGATTTGCTATTAAGTAAAAGCTTGTCCAGAACTTCTTCCATTTTCAAAGCTAATTTGTAAGTTACATTTTCAGGTTAGCAGTGTCGTCATAGCCTGACCGCTAACGGCTGGGGGTGTGACCAGTTTGGGCGAACTGAGCCAAGATTTCATCATGCGATACTGCGCCCCGCTGCGAGCCGACCCGAACGCCTAACCCGTACATCCCAAATTGGTTACACCCCTTGTTGTGCTCAGTTTTTTTTATCTTATCTCAAGCAAATTCATTTTATCAAAGAATTTTACTTGATATTCCATTAATTCATCATAAGTCATTAAATGAATATAGCCTTGATTGAGTTGTCTCATTATTTTTTCTAGCTCAAATATTCGTTGGTCTTTTTCTTCTTTTCTACCAATTAGAATGTTATAACTAATTTTCTGGGGAACCATTCCGAAAATCTTATTAAGTTCGGTTTTATTTTGGGCACTTTCTATATAATCCTTATAGTCATTAACTTGTATAATATGTTCAATCAGTTTTGAAAGAGGGGCGTTATGTCTTTTTTTACTCTTCATAAAAGTTTCATTAGGCAATTTTATTTCTAAAAGATTTAAGTCTGTTCTGTAATTAAAATTTGGTTTTAGAAAGAAATCAGGCTCTTCATAATTTACTTCGTTTTTCATTAATCTAGGTTCATACCAATATCTTGAAAAACTGTCTCTTAACAAAAAGTATTTATTTTCTCTAAAAAACTTATGATAAACTTTTTCTTCTCCCTTTTTTCCTATTCTTGAAGAACGTTTAAGTAGTTTTATAAACTCATCTATGGATTTTTCGATTTGCTTAGTGTTAAAATTCAACCAGTAATAATTAAGTTTTCTAGGAAATAATTTGAAGTTTTCAGATAATATCTTTGTTCCTATATGAGTTTTTCTTTTTTCACTAAAATATTTAGAATAATCAATAATACCTGAATTAAATCTAATCCCAAGTAAATCAAGTTCATTTAACACCGATTTTCTCCAACTTTTAATTGTTGATATAAAATCGGAAGTAAATAAATGAATTTTGTCTATACCAATATCATCAATTGTTAAATCATAGTTATGAAACGCTGTTTTGTTTTCTTCTGAACTTACAATTAAACAAATAGGCATTTCATTAAGGTTGAAGTCTCTTTTAGAGTAAGTTCTTTCGAAATCTTTTCTTAACCAATTCTTGAATTCTTCGGAACGTTCATAACCTACAATGCTATATGTAATTATTAAGTCTAGGGGCGATTGAAATTCTACTATATAATTATTAATGAAATCTTTTGCTGAATGAAATGAATTACAAAAGGTTAGCGAGTCGCCTTCGCATAAATCAGACAACTCATTTCTTAAACTATATTCATTATTCCCTTGATTAGTAATTACTAATATGCGCATTTTCTAAAATTGAGCACAACTCGTTTATAGGTGTAGAAAAACTACATAAAAACAGACGAATGGCTGGCTTGGTGTAGTTTTAGTGTCATAAATCATCAAATGGACGTTTAATGTTTTGATGGTTTTCTGCGATGTAAAGATCTCTTTTTATTTGTCCCTCAAAAAGCCACATTTAAGGTTTGTATGCCTTATTATAATTCCTCAGCATTTCTAAAATTTTTTAAGAAATCGGAACATTTCGATCTTTTTAACTTTCTTTCGTTTAATGAGCAGAATTCCACGATTACTGTCAATCTCGGCAGGATTGAGGTAAAGCAATTCATTTCTTCTCGGTCCGCAAGCGTAAATCAAACTTAGCCTCGTGCGGTGCGTGATGTTGCCGGGGCTTCCTGAATGATTTTTTTCTTTTGCTCAAATATATATTATGACTTCCCGCCGAAAAAATCAATTACCCACCTCCGAGGTATCCCTTCCCACCTCCGAAGTATCCCCCCCCACCTCAAACATGAACAAGTTCATGTAAAAACCGAACTTGTTCAGGTAAAACATCAACTGGTTTAGGTCAGAGAGAAACTGGTTCAAGTCGGAAGTGAACTGGTTCATGTAAAACATAAACTGGTTCAAGTCGGAACTGAACTGGTTCAAGTAAAACATAAACCGGTTCAAGTCGGAGTAGAACTGGTTCAAGTAAAACATCAACGGGTTCATGTTTGAAGTGAACCCGTTTAGGTCAAAGCTGAACTAATTCAAGTATTGAAAGAACGGGTTAATCTTTAAGGTGAGCGCCTGATGAAATAAACGCGCTCGCTTGGTATCAAGAAGGCTGTGTTCGGCTTTTTCTTGGAGCGCCTTGCCCATCAAAACGCTTCTTTAAATCCTCCAAAATCGTCTTCGCGTTCGGGACATTCATTTTAGCGGCCTGCCGCAAGGCGTTGTAATACGCAAGGGCAGAAGTATAAGCCTCACTGCCCGAAAGCATTTGCGTATCGCGCAAGTTATCGCAAAGCGGCGCGGCAATCTGCAAAAGCGATTCCATTTCTTGATAGGCCTTCATATCCGTTCTAAGCTCAGGAATGCTGACAAAAGGCGGCGCAAATTCCGGATTCGTGGCGGTGTAGTCGAGCACCTTATCGACAAAGGGCAAAGTTTTATCGCTCATCTTGGGCAGGTTCTGCCGGTCGTCGGGCGTGAGTGCCACGAGATACGGTTTGAGCAGTTCGGTGCATTCCGTTAGGTTGGCTTTGACTTTGGCGAGTGTTTCAGCCGGAATTTGAATCGAGATGTTGTTTTCCATAGGACGAGGAAATTTAAGTTTGTTGGACTATAGAGATACAGGATTTCAGAATTTAGAAAAGGGATGGGAAATTTTAAAGCGGATTTTTCAACTTATTCAAGTCATTTCGAACGGAGCGAAGCGAAGGGATAAATCTCTGGTGTGCGGAGGGTCTGAGATTTCTCGCTGCGCTCGAAATGACAAAGAGGGAGGTCATTGAGCCTGTCGAAATGACCGTGTCATGTGGTGGTGGTTTCGACAAGCCGTGGCCACCTCAGTTTTTTTGAGTGCAGGAAATGCGAGTCATTTCGAACGGAGCGAAGCGAAGGGAGAAATCTCTGGTGTGCGGAGGGTCTGAGATTTCTCGCTGCGCTCGAAATGACAAACTGAAAGCGAGTGGCATTCATCGCCGGAAAGACAGGAAAGGGAAGAGGCTCTCGAACAAATTATAAGTGTTTTATCAAGTATGCCGCGACTTCCTTCGAGGGGCTACGGCTGCCGAGCTTTGCACGAGAATTCAATAGCTGTGCTTGCATCTCGCGCAAATACTCCGGGCGTTGCAACATTTCACGCGAATTCGCGGCGAGCGCGGCGCCGCTCACTTCGTGCTGCAATAGCTCCGGCACCGTGCGCTTGGGTGAATTCAAGCCTTGTGAGACAATGTTCGCAAGCGCGATGTTTTTAATCTTCACCAATCGCTTGCCGATAAAGTAATTCAAGGGGCTTGTTTTATACACCACAATCATCGGTGTGCCGAAGCAAAGCGCCTCAAGCGTCGCCGTGCCGCTCGTAATCCAAGAAAGATGACTTTGCAGCATCACGCGGTATGCAGTTGTTTGAACAATCGGCAGCGCGGTGCTTTTCAGGAACTTCGCATAGTAACTTGGGTCGAGTGTTGGGGCTAAGCCCAAGAGGAATTTGTAATCGCCTTCTTTGGCAAGAATTTCCGCAGCCTTCAGCATTTCAGGAAGCAAGCGATCCACTTCCTGCTTGCGGCTGCCGGGCAAAAGCCCAATGATGCGTTGGTCTTTCTCGGGGTTAAATGCTTGCAGCGAAGAATTGACTTCCGCCGTTCCGCTATGATTCAGTTCTTCAATAATCGGATGCCCGACAAAAGCCGCGTCAAGCCCACGCTCTTTGAAAAAGCCGACTTCGAAATCAAAAACAACACAAAGCTTGGAAATCGATTTTTTCATCTTCTTCACTCGGCTTTCTTTCCAAGCCCATACTTGCGGGGCGATGTACCAAACCACAGGTATTCCCAAAGACTTAAGGTACTTTGCCAAGATGAGATTCATTCCGGGGTAATCGATTAATAGCGCAACATCGGGGCGTTCGGTTTTGATGGCCCGCTTGAGCTCACGGAGGACACGGCGAAGAAAAAGAAAATGCCGCGCAATTTCGGTAAAGCCCATAAAGCTAATCTCGGAAGCCTGATAAATACAAGCAACGCCGGCTTCTTTCAGCAGCGTGCCACCAACACCAAAAAAGTGAACGTTGGGGTGTGTTTTTTTGAGTTCATTGATAACGCCCGCGCCGTGCAAATCGCCTGAAGCTTCGCCGGCAAGGACAAATACTTTTTTTAGTGCAAATTCTTTTTCCACAAGTGGCAATTGTTTATATAATAAAGCGATGCAAAAGTAAAGATGATGCGTCTTTTTTTGGAATTTTACGATAAGAAAATTATAGTAGTATTGTAGTGAGTGAATGTTCATAATTATGTCCAAACCAACAATCATCTATTTAACGGGTTTCAGCACGGCCGGCAAATCGACGATCGGCCCCATCTTAGCGAATTCATTGGGGTTTTCGTTTATCGATATCGATAAAGCCATTTCGGATCAAGAATCTAAATCCATTAATGAAATTTTTGCTGAAAAAGGCGAAGCCTATTTCAGGCGCTTGGAGTATGAAATCGTGACTTCAATTACGAATGCTTCAAACGGGAACTTGGTTGTCGCCTTAGGCGGTGGCACACTTGAAAATGATAAGAGTTACGAAGCCATTACAAATTCTGGGACATTGGTTTATTTGAAAACAGATCCGAAAACGCTTTCGAAACGCCTTTCCAATAAAGACGATCGGCCGCTGATAAAAGCAGAAAATGGGTCAAAGCTTAGTCAAGAGGAGATTTCAAATCGGGTGGAAATGATGCTTGCCAAGCGTGAGGCCCGATATGCCAAAGCGCCGATTTCTATTCCAACCGATGAATCCCACATTGGCAAAACTGTGGAATCGCTGACGCGTCAAATTGAACGGTATCTGAAGCTTTATGGTGGGCGGGCGGAGATTGAGCCCCTATCAAAAAAAAGGCGAGCCAATCGCAGTGAAGAGTAGGAAAGCACGTGAAAAATATATTTGTCTCAACGCCCGCACTCTCGGTTCTGGGGAAACTCTTTCGGGAGTATCGCCTAAGGCCGAAAGCCGCCTTGCTTTTTGACAGCACCACCGAAAAGCTGTTTCAAAAAAAAATTACGCAAGAGCTCAAGCATCAAGCGATTGAGTTCAAAACGTTTACTGTCAAATCTGGCGAGAAGTCGAAATCGTTGCGAACGGCGGAGTCGCTTTATTCAGCGTTTTTGAAAGAGGGAATCGACCGAAGCTATACCTTAATTGCTTGCGGCGGCGGAGTGGTGGGTGATTTAGGCGGGTTCGTGGCGGCAAGTTATATGCGAGGCCTGCCGCTGATTCAAATGCCAACCACGCTGCTTGGAATGGTCGATAGTGCGATTGGCGGAAAAACTGCTGTGAACTTAGCCGAAGGGAAAAATCTCATCGGCTTTTTTTATGAACCGTCGTTTACGCTCATTGAGCCGGAGTTTTTGAAGACACTTGAAGCAAGAGATATTGTTTCGGGCTGTGCGGAAATCTTGAAATACGCGCTCATTTTAGATGCGCCCTTTTTAACATTTTTGGAGTCACACTTCGAAAAACTATTGAAACTCACCCCGCCTTATACCCATCAAGCGATTCGCCGCTCTGCACAGTTGAAATCGCGCGTCGTAAGGCTCGATTTGAAAGAAACCTTGGGGATTCGGGCGAAATTGAATTTTGGTCACACCTTTGCGCATGCCATTGAAACGATTGGGAATTACAGCGGGCTTCGTCACGGCGAGGCGGTGCTCGTGGGAATGCTCTGTGCCACCTATCTTTCGGATAAAACAATGGGGATGAAATCGCGCGAGATCAAGCGAATCGAAGCAATGGTCTCGCGGTTTACTTTGCCTAAAAGCATCCTCACCCGCGATTTCCTCAATCAATCGCCCGAAGCCCTGATTGCCGCAATGCAAAGTGATAAGAAGAAATCGGGGAAGCAATTGCGCTTTGTCTTGCTTTCAAAAATCGGCTCCGCGAAACTTTCAGAGTCGCAAATTCCTTTCAAAGATGTCTCGAAAGCAATTGATAAAGCAAAACAATTTTTATCCTAAATCACTATGAAAAAAAGTATCACCGCAGTTCTCACTCTCCTACTTCTCATCTCCGTTTCAATTTCTTCCTGTTCAAAAAGCCAAAGCGAAAGTTCAAAAGGAGATAAAGCGGAAGTTAAAACGGAAGTAAAGGAGGAAGTGACCTTAAGCGGCTATATGACCGATGCCCGCTGCGGGGAATCGCTTGATTCCGATGAACTTGCAAAAATTCATTCCCGCGAGTGTTGTTTAGAAGTTGAAAGCCAGAAGAGCGGCTATGGCGTATTTAGCCAAGGCAAGTTTCAGAAATTTGATTCAACAAGCACCCTTAGAGTAAAAGACTTTCTTCGCTCCATTCAAAAGGAAGAGGAGTTGAAAGTTCAAGTCAAAGGTCAATGGGTCAGTAACGCCTTCCAAGTCGAAACGATTTCGCTTCTCTAAAGCTTTTCCCCCCGAATCCCCAATTCCACGCCTTTAAAATCTTCATCGAGCGAAATCCAATGTTTGGCGATAAAAATTGAGTGTTTGGCGACGATTTTCAAGTGTTCGGCGAATCGAGAGTAATTTGTTCAGAATTTCATCATAAGTTGTCATCCTGCTGCTTGTTTTCTGTAATTATCAAGGCTGCGATTATGGTTAATGAGCGAAATAAATTCATTCTTGTCGTTGATGATGAGAATTATATGAGTGAAATCTTGTGCGAAGCATTGTCCGATGCCGGCTTCAAAGCACAATTTGTATTGAACGGAATTGATGCATTGCAGATCTTTCAAGATCAATGGCAGGATATTGATTTGGTCGTTCTGGATATGAGATTACCCGATATAACAGGGCTTGACTTGTACTCTCGAATGCGAGAGATTCATCCAAAGGTGAAGATTCTTTTTTCCGCAGGCTACTTAGACGACGCTGACATTTACCAATTAAAGAAAAACGGCGTGGAATCTATTTTCATCAAGCCTTTTGCGCTAAGTTCGTTTATTTTTGCTGTTGAGAATCTTCTTTCAGCAAAGATGTGAAGGCATCCATAGCAGAGAGGCGTTCCATCGCTGAAAAGTGGTAAAAGGTAATTCAATAACCCGATTAAGGTTTGCCGAATAATTTTCGAATCCCTTCTTTTGCCTTTCCTTCAAGTTTCTTTTTCTCTTCTTCTGCTTTTGCCCTTGCGGCTTCTTCAAGTTTCCTTTTCTCTTCTTCAATTTTTGCGCGTGCCTCCGCTTCAAGACGCGCTTTTTCTGCTTGTAGCTTTGCCTCGGCTTCGCGCTTCAATGAATCAGCGACTGCGCGGGCTTGGGCTTCTAATTGTTTTTTAGCTTGTGCAAGAAGCGACTCCTCGCTAAGCGAAACGCTTGGTGAAGATAACGTGCCCCCAACCTTGAATGAGAGTGGAACTCGGCCGCTTTCATCTTTGAGGAACTGTGCGGGTTTCGACCCAATGACCAAATCAAGTTTAGCTGAAAGAGCCTGATCCAATTTCAATTCAACGGCATAATTGATGCTGCCGTCAAGCCCTTGCGAGCCCGCAACACCGGCGGTACTACCGCCAAAATTGATATTCAAACCACTGATGTAAAGCCTGCCGTTTCGAATTTCGAAGCTATTTCGCCAATCTTCAAAACCATAGTCTTTCAATTCGGCAATCTTCACAAGCCCGGCAATTTTATCTTGAATCGGATGTCCGGTGAGTTTGCCTTTAGAAATTTCTAAAAGGCCGTTCGCAAAGAGTGAATTTAAGTCGGGTGTTAAGGAATCGGTGAGAGAACCGGTTGTTGAAAAGTTAAGCGAAGTGACGCCGTTGATATAGCCCGAAAGCCCTGTAATGGCGGTGAGTTGCGGCAATTCGGTAAAGGCTGAGGCGATAGAAATTTTTGAAATTCCAAGGTTAAAATCAAAGGTTGGCTTTTCGGGATTTGAGAGGTTGAAAGAGCCGCTTGAATTGAATGTTCCACCTAAAAAGTCAAATGAAAATTGAGATAGTGAAATCTTGCTTTCTTTGTAATCGACGCGTCCTTTTACTGTTCTGAGATGCACGCCTTTGGTTTGAAGCGAATCAATCGTTGCCGTAAAGTTTGCAAGCATTTTGGGTAGGAGAAGCCCTTTGGTCGAGATTTTTTTTGCATCAGGTTGAGAGGCTTTTTCTTCCGAAGAGGACGAACTGAAATCGTCCAAATTCAAGCGATGAGAAGCAAGTGAACCTGTAAACACCGGAAGCGATTTCGATAGGGAATCGGGAAACACAAGAAGAAGATAATCGGTAAAGCTGCCTGTGAGCGAGAGATCATTTTTGCCAATCAGCATTTGAAGTTTTTGCAATTCAATCTTTTGATTGTTGAATTGAAGTGTGCCCGAAATATCATCAATCGGATTGGGATTGTTGGGAAATCTCGACTGAAAGCCATCAAGCACGATTTTACCTTCTGATTTTAACTCTTTGGGTTTAGAGGCGGAGCCTTTTAGCGAAACAGTGCCACCCAGTTTGCCCGAAAGGGAAGTTCCGGGTTCAAGAGGATAAAAATCTTTGACTTCCGCAAGATTGAGATTTGACGAGACTTTTAAGGCAATATTCTTTTTGGTGAAGTCGTCAATTCTGAAAAACGCATTCACTGAATTTTGCCCTAATGATGCCGCGAATGAGGAAAGCTCGAAATAGGTCATATCCCCTTTGCCTTCCAAATTGAGGCCGGTTATCGGCTTCGGGAGTGAGGGAAATTGAAGCGAGCCATTCTTCAACCCAAATCCAACCCGAAATCCGGGTAACTCGGTTTTTGAAAATCCGCCGTTGATTCCAAGTTCAAGCGAGAAATTTCCACTGGCAGAGGCTGTCTGCATTTTTTTGGAATAGGCTTGTGGCAGAAGCGAGAGGAGATTTTTAAGGTCAGATTGTGGCGAAACAATCGTCATATCAAAAAGCATTCTCTCCGTAAGTAAGCTGTCAATAAAGCCCGTGACTTGAATTGGCAGATTTCCCAAAGTACCCGCAGTTTCCAGAAATGTCAGTTTTCCTTGAGCAAGATTAAATTGAAGGGTGCTATGCGCCTCAGCGGGTGTATTCGAAAGTAACTTTCCAAAGCTATTTTCAAAATAAACCTCCCCAAGCGTAGCCGTCGCCGCGATTTCAAGGTTTGAGAGGCTTTCGATACTTTTTACGCCAAGCGTGGCATCAACACCGTTCAGCGCAAAGAGATAACCCGATTTGCGGCTTGCTTTTTCAAACACCAACCCACGAAGCGAAATGGAATTCGCCAAGAACTGAAAGCGTGTTCCAATACCGGAGCTCTCTCTTGATGCGGATTCTTCTTCAGGAACACCAGTGGGCTTGACAAGGCTATCAAGATTTGAGCGGTCAAATTTATCCGATTCCATAAAGAAGTAGAGGCTATCAACCGCAAGCGCACTGACTTCTAACTTGTCTTTGAAAAGAGAGAAGACATTTAATTGAACGGAAAGAGAACTGATTTTTAGTAACGGTTTTGTTGAGGTAAAAAGGGAATCGGTTCGATTTTCAATAAAAATATCTGAAACCTGAAGGCCGATGAGCGGCCAAAAGTCGATTGAGATTTTGCCGACACGCGCATCTCGGTAAAGGTTGTCTTTCAAGGTTTGATTAATCAATGGGCGAAGCTTTTCATCTGAAAGTTGAGAATAAACAAATGCAATGAAAAGACAAATGGATAAACCAAGGAAACCCAAAATTGCAAAGAGGATTTTCTTCATTGTCATGACCGAAAAGGAAGTTAGAACTTCAGAAAGTGTTGAAAAAATTTTGAAAGATTAGTGCCTGAAGAAAAGTTCATAGATAGTTAGAACGATTTCAAAAACAATCAGAGCAACGATATACCACTCAACCCTTAATGACCGTCGGTTTTGCATTAGGTCAAGCAAGGTTTCTGCTGTTCGAGAGACAACACTCAATTTACGCTCAATCGCAATCTGCCGTTCATCGATTTCGTAATCGTCTGAAAGTTTCAAATAAATTCGCTCAAGTTGAGGAAATTCCCAAAGGACATCAGGCTTTTCACCAACTTGAGCTCTGCCTACAAGCTTATGTTCAATTTGCAATGCGCCCCCAATATGTTTAAGCACATCTTGATCTTTGAAAAAAACGCGGGATGATTTACCAAGATCTTTCGCTAAAGGTTCAACGCGGTCAAACACCGACCCGACTTCTGATTCATAGTGCGCGAGCACGACACTTTTTGCTAAAACATCGGCTATGACTTGAATATGTGATACGGTAATCGATCGAAGTGATAGAGACAGGGCCGTGATTTGTTCTTCCTTTGCATCATCGATTCTGATGCGCAGTTCTTCGGTTTCTATCTTTTCGTATTCATCAAAGAGAAATTGGCGAAGATACTCCAAGAGTGAACGCTCTTCGGTTTCATTGACATTAAAAACCACAACAACGCCATAACGAAATATAACCCCAAATCCTGCTTGACCAACATTAAGTACCAAAGGTGGCATTGTCAAAAGCGCATCTTTTTTAATTTTCTTCATATCAAACCGCTCACCTAAATTCAAAGCGCGGGCTTGTAACGATGAAATTTCCGGAAAAATGACCATAATTTTTGTGCTTACTTTCCCTTAAGATACGAATTTTCAAGGGTCTTTGGGCTGTGGGGTGTTTTAACGAATGATCATGCTTTAGGGATTGGAATAGCAGACAACATTAGGGAAATAAATTCAAAAGGAAAAGGGGGAATCCAAAACCTTGAAATGAAGGGGAATTGGTTACGAAACGAGATTAAGCAATTTTTCAATTTTTGATTTCAGTTCTTTTCGGTGAACCACCAAATCAACAAAGCCTTTTTCTTTGAGAAATTCAGCGCGTTGAAAACCATCGGGCAAATCGCGGCGGATGGTTTCTTTGATGACTCTTGGACCTGCAAAGCCTATGAGTGCGTTGGATTCGGCAATGTTGAAATCGCCAAGCATCGCAAATGAGGCCGTGACACCACCCATCGTGGGGTCGGAGAGTAAGGAGATATAAGGAATTCCTTTATCGTGCAAGCGGGTCAGTTTCGCGGATGTTTTAGCCATTTGCATTAACGAAAGTGCAGCTTCCATCATTCTTGCACCACCGGATTGAGAAATGATAATCAAGGGTGAATTGGTGGCAAGGCTTTTATCAATTGCACGTGCAATCTTTTCTCCAACAACAGAACCCATTGAGCCTCCAATAAATCCAAAGTCCATCGCGGAAATGACGGTATTTCGACCGCCAATCGTTCCGGTGGCATTGCGAGCGGCATCGTTAAGACCGGTTTTCTTGATGGTTGAGGCAACACGGTCAGAATACTTTTTAGTATCAACGAAATTGAGCGGATCAGCGGAGGTTAAATCAGCATCGAATTCATTAAAATTTCCACCGTCAAAAAGAATTTCAAAGTACTTCAAAGGTGAAATACGAAAATGATTATTGCAATGAGGGCAGGTATAAAGATTTTCTTCCAACTGCTTGCGGTGAAGTGCCGCACCGCAATTATCACATTTCCACCAAAGGCCTTCGGGAACATCTCTTTTTTGTTCAGTTAAAATGGAAGGCTTTGCTCGCTTAAACCACGACATAATAAAATGTTTCTTTTAAGATCAAATTGCAGTTTTTTTTAAGAAAAGTCGATTGGCGGTTTCTACCATATTCATTAACCGATCAAGATTGAAAGGTTTGGTGATAAATTGGTGAATAACCCGCCGCTTTAGCAAATGTTCGATAGATTCAAAATCAATAAAACCTGACATCATGATAATGAAAATATCCGAATCAAATTCCTTTACCTTTATTGAAAGATCAGCACCGTTCATTTCCGGCATTGCATAATCTGTTAAAACCACCTGAACAAGGCCTTTATTGGCTTTTATGTATTTCAAGGCTTCTAAACCATTTGAAAAGAGATTAATCGGGTACTTATCAATAAAGGCCTCTGTAAGCATTTCTCTAACTGAAAAATCATCGTCAACAATTACAAGCATTTAATTTTATAATAATGGATAAAGGCCAAGGAGCTCTGAACTTTTACACCACTTTTGAAAGTGAGCTTCAAGCAATTTGAAATTTGGCAAACGGTTAAAAGAAACTTCTAATAAATACACAGGAAAGAAAGCTGTGTGTCTGATTGGCCGAGTTGTAAAGTGCTCAATGTGAATATTAAACCGCGAAAGTCCCCGAAAGAAATTATCGAGTCCTTCGTAGCGCTTGGCAAGTTTAAATACAAAAAAAGCCCTCAATCTTAAGCGCCTCCTCGATTTCATTTGTTCTTTAAAAGGAAATTGTGTGTCATTTTCCTCGATAAAACGAACGAAGTCTTGAAAATAACCAAATTTATGTGAATGATGGAGAGATTTCTTAAAGATGAGAAATCTTGTTTTATTCCATCCTGCGTCGGCTGCTTTGGGATGAAGAATAGAGAGTCCGTAAACTTCGGCGGCACGCTCTGAAGCAATTGCCAAACGTTTTGGGTCTTTTAATTGAGCGACCTCAAGTGCCGCGCCTGCGGTGTCATACGCTTCAATAATTCGTAAATGCGGGTGTTGGCGAAGAAAATTTTGGCATTGCATAATGGCTTGCGGGTGAGAGGCAATCTCAGATGCGGTTTCAATGTTGCTTCCGTGAATTCCCAAAACGGTATGCTGAATGGGAATGTGGGTTTCTCCTACAATTTCAACCTCTTTCTTAAACTCAACAAGTGAATCGCAAACCCCATAAACAGAGCCTCCGATGGCATTTTCGATAGGCAAAATGGCGAAGTCCGTTGTTCCATTGAGCAATGATTGAAAGGCATCATAAAAAGTAGGGCAAGGGTGCCCTTCACCAAAACGCAACGCCGCGATTTCGCTGAATGCACCTTTTTCGCCTTGATAAGACAATAAAGGCACTTTTTTAAAAGGTGGGGAAAAGTTTTTTTGACTGAATGTATGGCGTGACATGATCTTCGATTAATTTCAGCAAAATGAATTAATCCGTAAAATAAACATGAAACTTGGAACCTATATTGACCCAATTTCCGGAAAAGAGACCGTAGGGATTCTTGAAGATGGGTGGGTCTTCGAAACTGCTTATCACAAAATGCTCACTGCAATTGAATCGACCCAAGGAAATTTATCAACGATAAAAAAAGGAAATCGACAGTGGCGGCAAAGCGAGGTTCTGTGGAAAGCCGCGTTACCGCATCCAAAATCTTTCCGCGATTTCTTTGCTTTTGAAACCCATATAAAAAACGCCAGAAAAAAACGAGGCTTAGAGGTACCACCGGAGTGGTATCAATTCCCGGTCTTTTATTTTTCAAATCACCAAGCGATCATTGGCCCTTATGACGAAGTTAAAAAGCCAAGCAAATCATCGCGCTTCGATTACGAACTTGAACTAGCCTTAGTTATTGGGAAAGAATGCCGGAATGTTAAAGCCCTCGAGGCTGAGCAATTCATTGCCGGATATACCATATTGAATGATTGGTCGCTTCGTGATATTCAAATGGAAGAAGTCAAAGTGGGTTTAGGACCTGCAAAGGGAAAAGATTTTGCAACCACTTTAGGACGAGAACTCGTTACGCCAGATGAGCTTCAAACGAAAGTGCTGATTGATGAAAATGGATTACAACGGTTTGACCTTGAAATGGAAGTGTTTGTCAATGGAAAGAAATATGGCGGTGGAAATTTCAAAAGCATTTACTACACTTTTGGTCAAATGATTGAAAGAGCATCTGAAGATGCTACACTTTTCCCCGGAGATTTGATTGGAAGTGGCACGGTAGGAACCGGTTGTCTTCTTGAACTGGACAATGCTCAATTTCCTTTTCTAGAAAAAGGGGATTTGGTCGAGATGAGAATTGAATCCATCGGAGAATTGAGAAACAGAGTCGTATAAGAATCGGAAAATTTTTCTGAAAAAGTGGCGAATTGTTTTTTTATAATTAAAATGTGTTTCATTTTTGGGCAAATCTTTTTTTTGATTTCTTAATTCATTAGTCAAACTTCGAATGGAATTTTTGCGAGCAGCATTGGGAATCCTGTTTTTTATTGTAGTTGGTTGGTTGGCCTCTTCAAATCGAAAAATCATCCAATGGCGGCTTGTTGCGACCGGAATTGGATTGCAAATCTTCATTGGCGTGATGGTATTGAAGGTTGGTTTTATTCGAGATGCCTTTATTTCCATTGGTTACGGGTTTACAACTTTTATTGGATATGCTCGGAACGGTACTCAATTTTTATTTGGAAAATTGGGTGTTTTTGGAGAACCGATTGGATTTGTTTTTGCCTTTCAAGTGTTACCCATTATTGTTTTCTTTTCGGCTGTTACGGCAGGTCTTTACTATCTCAATGTGTTGCAAAAGCTTGTTTATGGAATCGCTTGGGTGATGTCAAAAACGATGAAGCTTTCAGGCGCAGAAACCCTTTCTGCATCAGCCAATATTTTTCTAGGTCAAACTGAAGCCCCTCTGCTCGTGAAGCCATTTGTAAAAACAATGACCACTTCAGAACTAAATTGCTTAATGACCGGAGGAATGGCGACTCTTGCCGGCAGTGTGATGGCAAGTTATATCAGCATGTTGGGTGGCGGGAATCCTGATGTTGAAGCCCGGTTTGCAGCTTATTTCCTTACGGCCTCAATAATGAATGCCCCTGCGGCACTCGTATTTTCAAAAATGCTCGTCCCTGAAACGGAGAAAATCAATACGAAGCTTGAAGTTTCGAAAGAATCTTTAGGTGTGAATTTAATTGATGCCGTTTCAACTGGTGCTGCTGATGGACTGAAATTAGCGCTCAATGTCGGCGGAATGCTCATTGCCTTTATTGCTATAGTAGCTTTTATGAATGGTATTCTCGACTGGGTGGGTAATTGGAGTGGATTGAATCTTGCAATAAAAAATTATACCAATAATATTTTTGAAGGACTTTCACTTCAGTATCTCTTTGGCATACTTGGCCAACCTTTTGCGTGGATGATGGGCGTGGATTGGAACGAATCTTTGGTGGTAGGAAGTTTATTAGGTCAAAAAACCGCCATAAACGAATACATCGCCTATGATTCGTTAACAAAATTTAAGGCAGTTGAAGGGCTGCTTTCACCAAAGTCAATCTTGATTGCCACATTTGCATTATGCGGATTCGCAAACTTTTCGTCCATTGCGATTCAAATTGGTGGTATTGGAGGAATGGCTCCTGAAAGACAATCAGACATTTCAAAACTTGGTATTAAAGCCCTAATTGGCGGAAGTTTAGCAACATTTTTAAGTGCAACCATTGGCGGAGCATTGTTCTAATGAATAAATTGATTTCAGTACATCAAGTTAAAGGTGGTCTATCGTGTTTTGAGTTTATTTCGTCAAGTTTATCATGAGTGAATTATCCAACCTCCCATTCGAAACCAAGAAGTCTTCAAAAAAATGGATTTTTGGACTTTTGGGTGTTGCCTCGGCGGTGGCCTTGGGCATCATTGTTTCAAAGAAATTGCCTAAAAGAGATTCTTCAAATCATAAAAAACTGGATTTCAGTTCTCGATGGAATGATTTAAAGGAAGGGGGCGAAAGGCTTGCCTCCCCAATGCACGAAAAGGGCGTCGATATTCTGGAAACAATCGATAAACTGCTGCATCATAATGGGATCAGCGGAATTCAAGTGTATCTCCGCGGCAATACGGCATTACTTATTTCAGGCGCTCATCACGCTTCCGATTTAGAATTGGCAACCGTCCTTATTCGAAAAATTGATGGCATTCAAGAGGTTCAAAGTGTGGTTTTGGAGGACACACCAAAATCATAACAATGAAAGTTGCATTTCTATTTAATCAAAAGCCGGAACCGAATTCGGATGAGGCTTCCAGTTCAAAAATATCTCCGGATGAATTTGCTGAGTGGGATAATCCCGAAACCATTCGTGCAGTTTCGAACGCATTGCGCGAACACCACGAGGTAGTGGATATTGACTGTCATCCGGATAAAATAAAAAATGTGATTGATGCGCTTCATCAATTTGCCCCCGATATTTGTTTCAACATCGTTGAAGGTGCCGGTGCAATGAGCCGTGAGGCACAGATTCCCGCGTTGCTTGATTTGCTTGGGTTGCCGCACACTGCAAGCGATGCCACAACACTGGCCATCACTCACGATAAAGCGCGAACCAAAGAAATTCTTGCGTATCATCAGATTCGTACCGCCGCTTTTCAAGTCATTGAAAGAATCGATGATCAAACCGATTTTACAGGGATACTCTGTACATTTCCGCTCATAGTGAAACCGCTGCATGAAGGGTCGAGCAAAGGAATATTTGAACGCTCTGTGGTTGAAACTCGAAGCGAGCTTATTGAACAAATTCAAGAAGTCATTCATCGTTACAAACAACCGGCGATAGTAGAAGAATTTCTCCCCGGACGGGAATTTACGGTTGGAGTGTTAGGGAATGGTGCACAGGCAGAAATTCTCCCGATTGTTGAAATTCGCTTTGATGCCCTTCCGAAACATTCGAAGGGAATATATTCTTTTGAGGCGAAGTGGGAATGGGACACGAAAGACAGTCCCGTGGAGGTTTTTGAGTGTCCGGCAAAACTTTCGAAAGATGAAGAAGATGATATTCGCCAGCAAGTTCTCAAAGCCTATCGAACACTGCGTTGCAGAGATTGGGCACGAATCGATGTTCGTTTTGACAAAAATGGAAAAGCCACGATTATTGAAATCAATCCGCTTCCCGGTATCTTGCCAGACCCGAATGAGCATTCCTGTTTGCCCCTTGCGGCAAGAACAGCTGGGCTTGAATACAACGCCCTTATTCAAAGGGTGTTAAGTGAAGCGACTCGGCGATATGGCCTCGTTGAGTGATTTATGGTCAAATTGGTTGAACTTTGATCATGTGACTTGTGTCAAGGAAATCAAACCGGGTGAGTTGTAAAATCAGAGAAGGAACTTTGAAACTGCAAAAGATATTGTGTTAATTGAAATTTGTGTGTTATCACAATCATTTTGTGATTTGTCACCGTTAATCGAAATTATCCGAGTTTTGAGGACTCATTTTGATGTATTTTAGCCCTTGAAAAGATTTTTATTAAACATTGTTGTATAAATAACCTTACTCCTCATTTTATTGGTTGTAACAACATTCAAAAATACATTATAAGTTATGACGGCACGCGAGGTCGCGATTAAAGTATTGAAGGACGTTGAATTAGGCCGGTCCAAGTCCGATACGGCACTTAATTCACATTTTCACTCGGCCAACCTTGAATCACTAGATAAAGCATTTACAATGCATGTGGTTTACGGGACATTAAGAGAGAAAATGAAAATTGATTTTGTAATCCAGCAGTTCTATCGCCACGATTATCAAAAGGTTGATATTGACATCAAAAACATTTTAAGAATTGGCGTTTATCAATTGCTTTTTCTCAATAAAGTGCCGAAGTGGGCGGCTGTGAATGAATCCGTAGAATTGGCCAAAAGATTAAAAAATCAATTTTTAGGGAATTTGGTGAATGGCGTTTTGAGAAATGTGGCCAATAATCTTGAGACCATCACCTTTACGGCTCGAGGTGGAACTTTTGCAGATCAGATTTCACTCCAATATTCACATCCAAAATGGCTTTTGGAGCGATGGATTCAGCGATTTTCACTTGGTGAAGCGCAAGATTTGATGACAGCCAATAACGCCGTTCCACGCCTAAGTTTTCGAATTAATTCCCTCAAAACAACCTTTGATGAAATGAGAAAACTCATTTCGGAAAAAGGCGTTGCTTTTCAAGAAACCGTAATGGAGGAATTTATATCTGCTGAACGGTTCTATGACTTTGACGAATTTATGTCTCAGGGGTTACTTTCAGTTCAAAGTGAATCTCAAGGAATTGCCTGCAAGTTATTAGATCCTAAGCCCGGCGAAGCGGTGCTTGATATGTGCGCGGCTCCCGGCGGGAAATCGACCTACCTTGCCGAAATGATGAATAACAAAGGGAAGGTACTCTCTTTAGATATTTATCTCAATAAACTCAAGGATATTCAAACTGCTTCAGAGCGTTTAGGAATATCGATTATTGAGACACTCAAAGTTGATGCACGAATTTATGCACCGGAAGAAAAATTTGATCGTGTTTTGGTCGATGCGCCCTGTACAGGAACGGGTGTACTAGGGAAGCGAGCCGAACTTCGGTGGAGACTTTCGCCAAATGATATTATTGCAATGAGCCGGTTACAAGAAGAAATTTTAACCAATGCCGCGACTTGTGTTAAGCCGAATGGAGAACTCGTTTACTCCACATGCTCCCTTGAGCCGGAAGAAAACATGCTTGTAGTTCGGAAGTTTTTAGCAACCCATCCGGATTGGAAAATTATGGATGCTCGTGATATTCTTCAGCCTTCTCTTCATCAGTTTATCAATCAGCAAGGTGCCGTTGAAATTCTCCCGCATGTGCATCATTACGATGGCGCCTTTTCAATCAGGCTTCACAAAGGCAATTCATAAATCTTTTTAAAACGATAAAACCGCCATTTGGCGGTTTTATCGTTTTATGAAAATTGTAACTCAGTTTAGGAAATTGCTTCAACGCGAGTAATTTCCGGAACTGCACGCTTAATCGCTTGCTCTACGCCAGCGCGAAGTGTCATTGTGCTCATAGGGCAAGAGCCACAAGCGCCAACCAAGCGAAGTTCGACAACCTTATCTTCAGTAATTCCTACAATTTCGCAATCTCCGCCATCGGATTGAAGATATGGGCGAATGGTATCTACGGCTGCAGTTACTTTTCCATAGATCTCATGTTCAGCCGAAATATATTGAGAAGCTACGGTTGCTGTTTCTTGTTGCATCTTTACAACTCCTGTTAAATTGAAAAAAATCTTTGGGTTTCTTAAATATAAGTAACTCCTCGACCGGAATAAAAATTTATTCAAATTTAAGTAAGACTAAGTTTTCACTTAGTACTGAAAATTTATCACGGAAGGTTACCCGAAAAATAGACCCTCGCTGACGTTTCACTTCTAATCGTCCTTTTAATTGCCTGACAAGACTATTGACAATCATCAGTCCAATCGAACCGGCCTGTTTGAAATCGAATTTATCGGGCAATCCAACGCCATTATCTTCAACGGCAAATGAAAGGCTTCCGGGGTCTTCGCCTTTTCCAAAAGTAACGGTAATATCGCCTTCAGCTTCTATATCGGGGAAGGCATGCTCAAAGGCATTGACAATGAGTTCATTAATTACCAAACCTGAGAGAATCGCAGAGTGGTAGTAAAGAAGAATATCTTCACATTTTAAGGAGAGTCTGATTTTCCCCCCTGAATATTTTTCATTTATCCGTTGCAAACTTTTTTCTAAATATTTTGTCATTTTAACAGAGGCAACGCCGTCTGTAACGGATAGAGAATCCAACGCACGCGCAATGATTTCAGCGCGATTAACCGCGTCTTGAAAAGTTTGTCGAAGCTTTTCATCTTTTGCAATTTGAGATTGCAAATTCAAAAGAACTGAGGTGACTTGTAAGCTGCTTTTGGATACTTGCTGCAATGCGCGGAAGTCGGACTCAACTTTCGAGAGTTTATCAAAAACGTCACGATCACTATCTCTCCGCAAACTTTTTCTTCTTGAATCAAGGTTGGTTAATGCCTTAAGTCCTATTTGCTTTTTCGGTTCGATGCGATTAAGGACAGAAATCATCCCGCTTCTGCTTCCTGATTCTTCAATGAAGTGAACCGTTTGTTCGATTTCTTTTGTGCTACCATCGGGAAATCTCAATTTGTGAGTAAATGACTCTTTATTACTCGCAGAAACGAAAAGCATATCATAACTCTCATAATCTAATGCGGTTGCAAAGTTAATGAGCGATGAAATCGACTTCCCGCGAAGTTGGTCGTTCGATTTCTCAAAAAGCTTTTCGCATGCTCTGTTGGCACTGGTGATTTTACCGTTCTTATCAGAAATCAAGATGGCGGATTGGCTGGAATCGAAAAGAATGTTGTAAAGAACTTCAAAGCGGTTTCTTTCCAAAGATGAGCGAGCTTGCTCAACGGATTGAATAACGGCTTCATGTAACCGCTCGGGAGTTAATGATACTTTTTTGAGATAACTCTTCACGGATTGATGTTTCCGAATCGAGTTCAAGTCGCTTGCATTGGTAATAACAACAATTTGGGGATGCTGGAAGTTATAATCCTCGCGAAGGAAAGTGACAAATTCGATGCTATCCATATCGGGAAGAAAATGATCGAGCAAGATGCAATCGGGGTTTTCTTTTCTGGCAATCGAAAGCCCATCTGACCCATTGAGAGCGATATGGACTTGATAAGTGTGTTTTGTATCTCTCGCTAAATACCGCTTTAAGAGCTCGCAGTTTTCAAGATTATCATCAACAATTAACACTGAGTAAGTGCTTTTGCTACTCATAAAAATAAGAATACAATGGCAAGGCGATGAAGTGATAAGTTTAGTAAACAGCAGTTAACTGAAATTTACAAAAAAAATGAACCCGAAAAGAAGGTCTTTTCGGGTTTATGATTTAGAGCAAAAAGTCTTGAATTCTTAATCTTTGATCACGACAGAGCTTGAAGCGGTGCGGCCATAGACCTCAGGCGAATACATTTGCTCAACGCTTGAAGGGGGTAATGAAAATGTTCCATAAGTGATTGCTCGGCAAAAATAAGTGTATTTATAAACCCCTTTGTCAAGTGTTTCAGCAAATAGCGTTAGACGATCGTCTTTGAATTCGCTAAAGTCAAATCCATATCGGCGGATTGGATAGTCGTATTCAGATTCGCCTTCTTCATATTGATTATTAGTTACTTCTTGTTCTCTTTTCATAACGGTTGAATTCACTCGCAAACGAGGATTAATTGCTTCAAACCCCGCCGGAAGTGGATCGGATAGGGCGATAAAATTCATTTCATAAGGAATTGACACTGTCAGCGTCACTTGCACGACATCGCCTGCCTTAAATTCATTATGCTTAAAGCCCTCACGTTTCACAAGTGGCTTAATTTCTCGCATGATACTTATTCCACGATCTACCGACTTCAATTGATAGGTTGGGAAATAAGTTAACCTTGCGCCGTAATACAATTTTCCAATGCCTGTTTTGGCGATGGTCAGTGGTAACGATTCGCCTTTTGCAAAATTTTCCAAAGAACTGCTGGTAACCTCTTGCTTAATTGAGCGACCTTTGAAGGTTGTCGAGAGAAGTGATTGAGAAGCAACTGTAAACTCTATTTTGAAATTCGGTTCAAGCGATTCAAACCGTGTGAAGTATTGATTCAAGGCCTCAAGAACAAAAATGTTATCCTGCGTATTTTCCCAATGTCCTTTTTTCTGCTTCTTTAAGAGCCACCGAACCGATTTGGAAACAATCTCATCTGGGATCACATTGCTTCGACTCTCAAAAGCAGCGATTAATACGCTTGCTGTGGTTTTCGCGGGAGAACTGAAAAACCAAACCCCACCTGCTTGATCATTGTTCTCAAAATGGCAGGTTTCAGATTCCATTTTAGCAAGCGTGAGTACTTCATTCAACAAGATTTCAACTCTTTTGGAATCTTCTTTTTGGGTGACACTCCCTTTACCGAGTGCCGCATAAGCTCGAATTAAATAGGCTTTTGCATCCATTGGCAGAATCGCTCTATTTTCAAACATTGAATTTGCCATTGATCGAGCGTATGCTTTATCGCCTGAAAGTGTTAGGGCATAGACAATGAACGCATTTGTGACATTATCATAACTTTGGCCGTAGTAACTGCTTTGATTTTTGTACAAAACTGATCTGAGATAGGTAATGGCTTTCGATTTCATTGATGCCTTGAATTCAATCCCTTGCTTTTCAGCGAGAATCATCGCATAAACCACATAAGCGGTGAGATAATCATAAGGTACTTCGCCATTGGGCCAATAAGAAAACCCACCACTACTCACTTGGTATTTTTCAAATTCCATCATAAGCCGTGAGAGTTCCGCTTTGTATCCTCCCTTAGCCGTATCAAGGGCGGTTTGCAACTTGAATTCCTTCAAAAGAGACTCTGCTACGAGATAGGGCATCATCTTTGAGGTTTTCTGCTCTAAGCACCCGTAAGGATAATCAAAGACATACATCACCGCTTCTCTTAACCCAACTAACGCTGAGGAAGAGGCTTGTACAGTGAGGTCTCCGGCATTGGGAAGAATGGCTTTAGGGATAGAAATTTTTTCTGTGATTGTAGAATCGGTAGAGCTGAAAACTGAAAGAACTTCTTTCACTTCAGGGAGCTGAATGGGAACAGGGACTTGAATGGCATCGCGATATCTCGGAGATTCGGCGGTAAATCGGAAGATGGCTGTTCCACGTTTTTCAGCTTTGAAGGCAAAGCGAACTTCTTTGGATTTTCCGGCTTCAAGTGTAATTGACGAATTTTTAGTACCTAGACTTGAAATGCCTTCGGTGAGGTTGTTAAGTGAAACGGTCATTGGTTCATCGGTATAATTATGAACTGAAACACCGGCTTCAAAGGCATCACCCACTCGAGCAAAGCGAGGAAGCGAGGCTAATAATAAAAGCGGTTGATTGACAACGATATCTGTTTGTGAATACCCAAAATGCGTGATTGAATGCGCATCTGCCATTAGTCGGAAGGTGGTCATGTTGTCGGGCAAGGTAAACCTAACGGTTGCTTTTCCATTGGCATCGGTCACTAAGGTGGGATTCCAATAGGCTGTTGTGATAAAGTTTTGACGGAAGGCATATCCCCCGATACCGGCGCCGCCTTTATCGCCACCGCGCGCTTCACCCTTTTCACCGTAGTTGCGTTGCTCAATCAGTTTCAGACGGCTTTCTGTCCCGATTACGCCAAGCCCGCGCTCTTGATAAAACGCCTCAAATAAATTTGGAAAAGTGTAACCAATAAGATTCAAGACACCGGCATCAACAGCGGCTAAAGTAACTTCCGCTTGAACCGGCGAACCGTTTTGATCGGTTACGAATACCTCTGCTTCTACCGTTTCTTTGGTGTGGAAATTTTTCTTTTGTGGGGTAATTCTAACCTTAAGTTGTCTACTGTCTTTGATGACTGAAAGTTTTGTATAACCCAATCGGAATTGAGGTTTACCAAAATCATTTTCTCCTTTTTTGGGATAAGAGACTCTGCCCTTTAACAACGCCACAGAAACATACACATTGGGCAAGTAATCCTCCTTGATGGGGATTTCAATCGCGCCGGATGTCGAGGTTAAGGTTTGAACCCGATGATCAAAAATGCCTTCTCGTTCAACGGTAATCAATGCCGTGGCGGTATCGAAAGGTGATTGTACAAGAATTTTTGCAGTTTCTCCGGGCTTGAATTCCTTCTTGTTTGTGACTAGCTCAATTCGATCATGATCTTCCCGCTCCCACGCAACATACGAAGCGCCGTAAGCATAGCAGTATGTTTCGCTGCGAGTGATATTTCCTCGAGAATCTGTGGCAGAAGCGCGAATAAAAAAGATTCCAGAGCCTTCAAGTTTCAGTTTTTGTGAACTTGCGCCGCTTTCGGAAGTTGAAACCGTTATTGTTTTGATGGTGCTATCTACTTGCTGCGATTCCCACTCATAGCGGCCGCCAACGCCGGCACGCTTGACACTGATCCATTGTCTGCGAACCAATTCGACCTTCACATTCGATTTTACAGCTTTTCCTTCCGGAGTGGCTGTGACAATCTCAATTGGAAGTTCATAATTTTCGGAAGCAAAGGTGGTTTGGGGTTTCAAACCAATATAAAATTCAGCGGGGTGGAAAATCACTGATGCTCTTTCTGAAATGGTTTGACGGGTGTTTGAAGTAATCTCGGTCTCTAATGTAAGCAAAGCCGGTTCGGTAGTTTCAAAATCCGTTTTTAAGGAAAGGGTTGCTTCGCCCTCTGCGGAGAGGGTTCCCTCACCTTGTCCAAGATTATAATTTCGATCGACATATTCCGAAGACCAGCCAAGTGGTTGCCAGAAATAGCCATCAAAGCCTGTGATTGAAAGGCTTGGCAATACGGCACGATTTAAATTCCAACGGTAGGTGCTCTTCGACATCGGTGCGCCAAAAAGGTATCTGCCCTCAATCACGGCTTTAAGCGGGGAACCGCGCACGATGGAGCGCTCGCTCGGGATGACCTTTGCAGTGAAGGTTGCCGGTTTAAAAGCTTCAACTTGAAATGAACCGGAGCTGAGATATTCATTTTTCGCATTTCGTAGAGAAATGGAATAGTAGCCTAATTTCGCTGAAGTGGAAAGTGAAAGGGAATCGGCAAATGCGCCGTATTTCTTATCGGGAGAATATGTTTTTTTGAATATGACCTCATCGCGAGCATCTCTAACCTGAAGTTCAATTGGTGTGGTGAGATTTTCCCAACCTCTCAGGCCATATCGGCGAGCAATGCCTTTGAAGAATACTTTTTCGCCGGCTCTGTAAATTCCGCGTTCCGTAAAAAGCTCAACCCGCTCGTTGTTGCGATCGGTATTATAATCAGCGATTCCAAATCGCCACCGCTCGATACCGTTGTCATCAGAGGAAATTACAGAGGTCTCGCCGTTATACTCTGTAACGATGACAATTCCTTTTTTTCCGTAATCGCCGTTAGCGTGATGAAACGCTATTTCATTTGAATAAAGATTTCCTGCTAAAGCGACACCATCCGAATTGGTTTTACCTTCCCATACTTTTTTCCCGTAGGAGTAAATTCGAACATCGGCGTTGGGGAGAGGCTGCGCATTTGAGAGTTTTGTTACCAATACACGGGCATTGTTCATTCCGAATTTAGCAGTAACCCCTAAAGAGGTGAGATGAACAAGCGCAATCTTATTGAGGTAGTTTTGGTTTTGATTAAAAGGAATAGCGGTTTCAACCAACACAAACCCTGATTTACGATCGGGGCTGAGCGCTTGCCTTAAATCCCACTTTTTTCGAAACTCAGTATTTTTTGTGTTTGGTATCTGAACTTTATACTCCTTCATTCCAGAAGCGGCTAGAGATCTAAGATTTCGTGAACTCCAGTAATCATTGCTATTTTGGGAAGAATAAAACTGAACAATTTCTGATGAAGAAACTTCGCGGTAACGAAGCGTGAGCGAAGGAATGTTCATACCGACGAGCGAGAGTCCGGGAAAAACGGATGAATCGGCATTCGGAAACTCCGTTTCCATCAATCCGACCCCGTCAGGCATCATAAAATAGGGTTCATAATCGCCTACATTGACGATAATCTCGGCCTGTTCTTTGAGATTTTGCCCATATTTATCCACCAATTCTTTGCCCAAACGAACGACATATTTTGTATTTGGTTTGAACCGACGATATAAATAATGATAAGTGGTGTTGTATCCCGAACTTTCAATCGAAAGGGTATCGGCAAACGGCGTAATGGAAATCAGACGCCTAAGATCAAGATTAGAAACAGGCGTTGAAAACTGCAAGTCGGGGTAAGTGCCGGCAGGAATTGAAAATTCCTTTTCACCCTTATAATAAAATTCCTCTCTGAAATTGAGGGTATGAACGGAACTTGAAGCCCCATCTTTCAATTGAAGCGTAACTTGCTCAGAGGGTGATAGTTTCGATGTGATTGTTAAGATCGCGATTCGTTCAGTTGGGGTGCTGTTTAAGAGGTAAATTTCATTGTACTTTTCAAGCTTTTCAAAGGACTCAATTTTTTTCTTTTTTTCCTCATTGGTTAAAAATTTTAAGGTGTATGTCAGTTGCTCCGATTTGCTATTGGTAAGCGAAATCAGTTTTTTGACTGATTCATCGGCTTTAAAACGAAAGCGCAAAAAGATTTCATCATCGAAATCAAGTTTTTCCCATCTCCCGCTTGGCTGACACTCCACAATCCGTTGCCTTGGGGTAGAAAAAGAAAATTTGTAATCCGCTTTATCTTCAAATTGCTTGCCGTTAAGTGAACTAATAGATTTTGGAATCGCCACTTCATAAGTTGTTGAAGGGGGGAGCGTATCGGCAGGGGTAAAGAGAATCGTGCGACTCCCCAGCCAGCGGATGGTTCCCGGAATTTCGGGCGTGAACTTTAATAGGGTGTTTTTTTGTGGGTTTTGTGTTTCTTCATTGATTTCCACCATCGGTTGGTTGAAGAGAATAGAAACTTCATTCACCGCTTCAGATTCCGTTTCTCCGGTAGGCGAAACAAACTCCACTTTAAGAAATAGAAAACTGATATCACTTTCCTCAGCAGTTTCAAAAGAACCTAATCGCCCGGACTCAAACGGGATTTTATTTTCCGGCGTGTCTTCTTTTTTGCACCCTGTTATCAAAATGATTGTCAGGATGGCAAAGAGAAAGGCATAGTTTTGACAGTAAAGCGTGAATCGTTTGAAGTGATGAATGAACTTAAAGCATAGCGCACAGAATTGTGCAAGGTCTGACATTGTCATGTTCGAAGGGCAAGTTGGTTTTTTTGAAAATGCTTATAAAGTTACACTTTGAAATGAATTCGAGGCAGAAAAAAAGCAATTGCTAAGGGCATTCACTTTTGCGGCAATCTCAAACTTGGTGCAAAAACTTGGTAAATGAAAAGATGCGCCGTATATTTGCAACCGCTTTTCGTTCCCAATATGTTTGGACACGGCGAAAAGTCGAAGCTGAAAGGCTTTCGCTGGCAGAAATGCTTAGGAAATGCAACTGTGTCTGAACAAATGTCATTCTTGCCTTTCCAAGTGGAAGGCTTTTTTGTTTTAAATGCTGCGGCTAAAAGGATCCTTTTTTGGAGTTCGTTTTTTTGTCAATTCGTTCATTTAATAAAACCGGTGCACTATGGCACGATATCTATTTACATCGGAATCCGTTTCCGAAGGGCATCCCGATAAGGTTGCCGATCAAATTTCTGACTCCGTTCTTGATGCGATTTTGGAGCAGGATAAAGATGCAAGAGTTGCTTGCGAAACCTTTGTCACAACCGGCCAAGTGGTTGTTGGTGGAGAAATTACCACAAAGGCTTATGTGGAATTCTCTGATCTTATCCGTGGGGTAATTAAGGATATTGGTTACACCAAGGGTGAATACATGTTCGAATCCAAATCGTGCGGTATTCTTTCAGCCATTCACTCACAATCGCCGGATATAAACCGTGGGGTTGACCGCAAAGGTGCAAAGGATAAATACGAATCTGTTGGCGCCGGAGACCAAGGCATGATGTTTGGCTTTGCTTGCAAAGAAACACCTGAATTAATGCCTGCACCGGTTAGCTTTGCACATAAGCTTGTCAAAAAATTGGCCGATCTTCGAAAAGCAGGGAAGGATATGACCTATCTTCGCCCCGATGCCAAAAGCCAAGTCACCCTTGAATACGATAACAACAAAGTCATCCGCGTTGATACTATTGTGGTATCAACCCAACATGACCCTGAACCCGCCGGCGTCACTGAACGTGAATTTCAAAAGCGGATTAAGGATGATATTATCGCCAAAGTCATTACGCCAACGCTTCCAAGCTACTTGCTTGACCGCAATACCAAGTTTTTTATCAACCCAACCGGTCGTTTCGAAATTGGCGGACCTCACGGCGATACGGGCTTAACCGGACGAAAGATTATTGTTGATACCTATGGCGGTGCAGCCCCGCACGGTGGTGGTGCTTTCTCGGGCAAAGACCCCTCGAAGGTTGACCGCTCAGCCGCGTATGCTGCCCGTTACATTGCGAAGAATGTGGTTTCTTCTGGCCTTGCCGAGCGTTGCACCGTTCAGGTGTCGTATGCTATCGGTATTGCAAAACCTGTGTCGATTTATGTCAATACACACAGCACCGGAATGAAAGGAATCACTGATGCCGAGCTTCAAGCCAAGGTTGAAAAACTCTTTGATCTTCGCCCGCTCGCGATTATTGAAACCTTCGGCCTCACCAAGCCAAAAGGGTGGTCATATAAGCAAACCGCTGCTTACGGGCACTTCGGCCGCGACATCTTCCCTTGGGAAAAAGTTGACCGCGCCAAAGATTTGCAACGCGCTTTCAAATAAACTTGTAATCGAATCGACTCTAATAACTTAAATACAGAAAAAATGGCTACAACCGCAGAAGTCAAACGCTTACCGTTTAAGGTAAAAGATATTTCCCTTGGCGATTGGGGAAGAAAAGAAATTCGCCTTGCCGAAGCTGAAATGCCCGGCCTGATGCAAATTCGTAAAGAATATGGCGCACAAAAGCCGCTCAAAGGCGCTCGCATTGCCGGCTGCTTACACATGACCATTCAAACCGCCGTTTTAATCGAAACCTTGATTGAGCTCGGCGCAGAAGTCAGCTGGTCATCGTGCAATATCTTTTCAACGCAAGACCACGCCGCCGCAGCGATTGCCAAAGCCGGAATTCCGGTTTATGCGTGGAAGGGCATGAACGCCGAGGAATTTGATTGGTGTATTGAGCAAACCCTTTTTGCCTTCAAAGATGGGCAACCGCTCAATATGATTTTAGACGATGGCGGCGATCTCACCAATATGGTGCTTGATAAATACCCCGAGCTTGTGGCCGGTATTCGCGGAATCTCCGAAGAAACCACCACCGGTGTACACCGCCTTTATGAACGCCAGCAACACGGAACGCTTCCGCTCCCGGCAATCAATATTAACGATAGCGTAACGAAATCGAAATTTGATAACAAATACGGCTGCCGCGAATCATTGGTGGATGCCATTCGCCGTGGAACGGATTTGATGCTTGCCGGTAAAGTGGCGGTTGTTGCAGGCTTTGGTGATGTGGGCAAAGGCTCTGCGGAGTCGCTTAAAAATGCCAATGTGCGCGTCATCGTAACCGAAGCTGACCCAATTTGTGCGCTTCAAGCGGCAATGGAAGGCTATGAAGTTAAAAAGATGGAAACCGCCGTGAAGGAAGCCGACATTGTGGTGACCGCCACAGGAAACGAAGATATCGTGACGGAAAAGCACTTCCGCTCAATGAAGGATAAAGCCATTGTCTGCAATATCGGCCATTTTGATACCGAAATTGATATGGCGTGGCTCAATAAAAACTACGGCCATACCAAGATGGAAATTAAGCCGCAAGTGGACCTTTACAACATTGAAGGGAAGGATATCATTGTGCTCGCTGAAGGCCGTTTGGTGAACTTGGGCGTGGCGACCGGGCATCCGTCGTTCGTGATGTCGTGCTCCTTCTCCAACCAAGTGATTGCCCAAATGGAACTTTGGCAAAATAGCAAGAGCTATGAGAACAAAGTGTATATGTTACCAAAGCACTTGGATGAAAAGGTTGCCCGCCTGCACCTTGAAAAGCTTGGCGTTGAACTCGAAGAGCTTTCTGAAAAGCAAGCCAAGTATATTGGCGTGAAACAAGAAGGCCCATTTAAGCCGGAGTATTATCGGTATTAATTCTGCACCGAGCAAAATATAAAAAAGGCAGCGCGAGCTGCCTTTTTTTGTTTTTCTTTTTCTCACGTCCTGAACATCGGGAAACTGTGAAGGTTTCTGATGGTCAAATTGAGATGTTTTGAGTTTAAGAAAAGATTGGGAGAAAAGCAAGGGGGGATTAGAATCAAAAAAAATTATTTAAGACTAAGGTAAATGGATATGTTTATAGTAGCCTTAGCTTCACTACCGTTTCTAAATGTACAAAACCCCATAAAAAAGCACAAAAGTACTTGTTAGAGCCTCCGTCCAACAAGCCACAAATACAATGTAGGTCTATGACTTACTGTACTAATAAATAGTTAAAATTAACTATTGGAATTAGATTTTTGAATTTAAGATCATTTGTGTAATCGGTTCTAAGTCCAAATTGTAATGCAATTGTATCATTAATTTTGAATTCGCCACCATAAGCAATCGTAATTGTTTTTAATTTGTCATTGGATGCATTATTATATAAGGCTTCAATAAAAAAATTTGAATTAAGGCCGCCATATCTACAATTCGCACCAATGGTAGTGATGTTATTACCCGAAACAGTTGAGTATTTAAACATTCCATTTATTAATATTTTTGTACCGATACCAAAATTTCCACTAATCCATAGAGCTGAACCATTATTTTGAAATGATAAACTATCAATTGATTGGCTTAAATAATTATAAACTTGACCATAACCTACATCAATAATAGTTGTATTCCAGTTAGCCTTTTCGAAATCTTCTTTTAATTTGCCTAATTTTGCAAAATGAGCAATGCTATCTTTTGAATAAGCATTATTCAAACTGTCATAAGCTCTCCTTAACGATTTCATTTTCTCAGGATTTATTGTAGTATCTATCATTTCAAATTCTATACTATCTCGCGCAACACTTACTTCTCTCTTCGCTTCAAAATTGCTTACCTTCTTTATATATGAAGTATCATAAATCGGATTTGCCTTAGCATATAAATTCACTTTTGCTCCCCAAGCTAAAGAATGAATACTCTCTTTAGTAGACGTACCTATGGATACTGTCAAACTTGAAAAAATTTTTTCTAAATAAGAATTTTTAGAAAATTCATTATAGTCTGTGTCGTTATAAAAGAAAAGCCAAACTGGCTGAGCTTCTATCGCCAAATTTGATGCTATTTTATTGTCTTTCACAACCCAATCAAACTTAAAGTCTTTTGCAAACCCCGGACGATAAACTTGGGTTGGATTTATATCAAGTAAATTAAAAGCTATAGAAGATGGCAATGAAAAGTTAGTTGCACTAACTACTGCTTTTAGAGAGTCTTTGGTTGGCTGCCCAAAAACTTTTGAAGTTGGAATGATAACTATGATCCAAAGTGTTGTTAATAATAATTTTCTCATTTTCTAATTAAATTTTTTGAAAAGTGAAATCGTGAATGTATTGTTTGTAAGGTGGGGGTGCAGTCAGGCTGTCTTGAATTACATTATAGCCATTTGGATCAACATTTAAAATTTGACCATCTTGGTAAAATAAATATCGTACGGATATTTGAGCGTAATTTGGCAAAGGGCCATATCGACCATTTATTCGTAATGTAATGTCATTTATTGAGATTAAATCAAATGGTAAAACGAAATTATCTGGATATTGGTCGTGAATACTGTGGATTTCATTTGGGTAAAGAGGTGATACATTACCAATTAGATTATTTCTATACCATAATCTAAATTCACCTAAACAAGGTGGACCACTCTTTACCATAAGATGAATTAAACCTCCATTTTGATTGAATTGAACTAATGCCATATTTGTATATTTTAAATTTAAAAAATTCTCTAAAAATCTATGACCTAACTTATTTCAGTTTGCTTCATTGTAGGATTTTGCAGCAATCAACCGTTCATTTGCTAAATCATATATTGAAGCGATATAATCGATTTAACTTTATAGTTAGTAACCTAAAGTGAGTTCAGTAAGTTATAGCTATTATTGTATCCTGAACGATTTAACTTTTGCTTTTGAGACATTTAAGATGTTAATTATGTCGTTTCCTTAAATTCCTCTTTACAAGAATCTGAATTCATAGTAAGTAAGAAATATGGGTTTTTTTCATCCTTATACTGTATTCGAAAGGTTAGGAGAGTGTCCTCATCTAATGAATTTAAGCTACAACGTTTTTTTTCAACAGCGTAACTTTTAGGACCATAGGTGAAAGATAGCCACCAGTAATCATAGCCATCTGAACCTGATTCAATAGTATAAAAAATTGATTCGGAGTTTCCTTCCATTGTTCCTATTGGAAATGAAACATCATTACCACCATTTCCATCCCAAAAATGCCTAAATACAACATCATTAATTGCTTTAGGAAAGCCATTTTCGATTCTAACTTTGCAGCTGTATTTGGTAGCCATAGCTATTTTAAATTGAGTAGTTAAAAAAAATAAAATATAAAGAACAATTATAAGTCATAATTTCATTAGAGCGATTTCGCTGTTTCTGACCAAAATCATAGAGTATAATATTGAGGATGTTTATTGGTTGTAAAAAACTCATTTTTTAGATATGTGTATAACTCTTTACAATCTTTATACCCACCGTGTCGCTTAATATGATTTTTGCAATTCACAACTTTTACATTTGGAGATTTTTCTATCAACGTTGCGGGGTTTTCGGGTCCAAATAGTCCTAAAGCGGAGTCCCAATGATGTACTCTATACCCTAAATTCAAAACAGGGTCATGTTTCGAGTGGAATACATAAACTGTGTTACATTTTTGGGTAGAAGAAAAAAATTGATTACCGAATTCTAAATCTTCATTATCAACAGCGGAAGCGGTTAAAAAAAGATTATTTACCACTTTTTGTTTTTTTCCATCATCTAATGCAGATAAAGCTACCCTTGATCCCATACTATGTGTCATCAGATCGACTAAAACTGCGTTGTTAAATATGCTATTTAAGTGCATTTGCAATCTTCTTGCCACAGCCGAACTTCTACTTTTAGCTGCCTGATAATCAAAGGGGTTATCCCCGCCCGGCCAAGTATAACCAACTATTTCATCGTAAAATTGCCAATCTTTAAAGTTCTCTTCGAGCGTTTGATAAGATTTAATAACATCATCCGGTTCTGAATTATAGCCGTGGATAAGGACTAGAATTGTTTTACCAGATATTTTTTTTATCACCTCATCGCGCGTCATTTCAGTGCCTAAGCTTTCATCCGATAGATTAACATCTCTGAATAAATCAAAATCAGATAAATTATCTGATTCCCAAAAATCAGTTCTTGAACTTATCATTATCATAAAAATCTCCAATTAGTTGAAAAATACTATAAAGAACCCAACCATAAACCAGATATGAGTACTAATACATCTATTGCCCATTTTTCTTTTGTTTCATCATATTTTTTAGAAAGTATTACAAATAGTGAAGCCAAAAGTAAAATGAAAGAAATAACTGTTTTTATAATAAATTTAGGATTGCTAAATTCATTTGAGCTTTCTCTTTCAATATAATTTTCATTTTTAATAATTGATTTTTCTATTGAGTTAATTGAGTCTCTTGTAATTATTTCTGTATAGCTTTCTTTATGTTGTGAATTGTTAAATGCATTTTCAAAAAAATTAGACTTTCTTGTAATAACAAAAAGAATAAAAAAAGATAATATAGAAATGGAAATAAAAATTGCAGTATTGCGCATAACAATAATTATTCAAGAATTAAGCGTAGAAGAAATCGACGAAAGAAAAAATTTCTAAAGTCAGTATTCTTTTTTTGGTAAATTGAAATTGAAACTAATTGAGAGTTATGCTGAGTGAAATAGCATAATTACAATTTTTCCTAATGCGAATATCCGTATAGGCTTTCCTTAAGACGGATTCTGAAACAATGATAGAATAATATTAGTAACGAACGAGAGAACGGGTTAGAACGGGAGGAACTTGGTGGTTTCCTGAGGTTCTAATCTTAACACTAGCAGTTTATATTTTTTTACATTTAGTTCCAAATAAAATTTTTCTGTACTCATTTTGTGAGCTTCATCACAAGATTGATGAATTAGTAATGCTGAAAAGTTTAGAATGCTATCTTGCCCATATTTCATAAGAGTTTAAAGGTGCTCTTAACTTAAGGTAAGTATTGGAAAGAAGGGGCGTTATAAGAGAGAAAATATTTTTTTCATTAATGCCGAAAAAGGCAATAGAACGCTGATAACGCGGATTGAAGTTGATTCGTGCGGATAATCGGTGTGAATCGTTTGAATCTGTGTCATTGGCGTGCAAGATTCCAAGCGCGCTTCGCTTGTCGGAATGCTTGTACTGAGCCTGTCGAAGTGACATTGTTAATCCTGTTCATCACTTAATCCTGAAAATCCTGATTCAGACAGTGGTTTCTACAAGCCGTGGCCACCACACGGGTTAAGCCCCCGAGCAATACTTAACCAATATGAAAATAAAAGGAATTTTTTTGCGATACCTCCAAAAAAGCAAGGGATGCGGAACCCGAAAGCCCAGCACCCCTTTTTTGCCCACAAATCAAGAAGAAAGTGGATTTACATTTCAGAAAAGCTCTTTGGAAGCCCCGTTGAGTCTTTTGCAATGAATCCCGAAAAGGCGAGTAATGCCCCACAAATCATCAGATTTCGAAAGACATTCACCATTTCCAATTCCTGTTCCCTAGCAAGATTCGCGGCCATCATTTCAGTCCCAAGTTCAAACCCCATCGCGCGGGGAAGGTGCACAAGCAAAGCCATAAGAAACACATAAAGCGCCATAAGTAGGTAGGCAAGTTGATCGTATTTCCCAATCACGGCACTCACAATAAAAGCAAGAATACACACAAGCGTGAAGTAATTCCAGAAGTACGGAAATGGCAAATAGTCAGGCACAAACGAGGCACCGACATCGGGCTTGCCCAAGTGAAGCGCCACATACAAGAGGAACGATAATGGAAAGAGATATCGGCCAAGATGAAAGATGTTCTTCATTGCATTGAAATTAGTTGGTTGGAAAAGGTACAAGCGGCCGAATTTCAACCGAGCTTTGCGGATACTTGAGAATCGGACAAGTTTTGCTCCACTCTTGAACTTCTTCAAGGCTTTCGGACTTGCAGATTAAAAAGCCCGAAACCAAAACGCTGTTCGCTACTTTATGCGGATGACCTGCACGAACGCCCGCGCTATCAACAATCGCGGCGTCATACCGAATGGGCGCAGTACTCACCAATTTGCCCTGCATTGCGATATTGCCAATCCACGCTTGCCATTTGGGCATGTCTTCGGCCATATCTTGTGTTGAAGCCAAGTAACCGGACTCGGCACTGGCATTGCGAAATAATAAGAGATATTCTGTCATTGGTTGTGAATTTAAGTTTTGAAAAGTACTTCATTCAGTTCATCTGAACGATGCAAAATTGCCAATCTTTACTTCCCCCAATGATGACAAAAGTCTATAATTTTGATTTTAATCGGCTGAATACATCTTTATGAATGCCAAGATAGGAGGCAATGAGCTTGCTCGAAACGCGTGTCATCAAAGCCGGTCGATGCTTCATGAGCCACTTAATGCGGTCAAGCGAGGAAAGGGAAACAAAGGAATTAATGCGGTAAACCGAATTGGCATAAGAGACTTCAAGGATTTGGCGATAGATGGCTTCGAATTGAGGAACTCTTGTCATCATCTCTTGAAAGGCGGTGAAATCGATGACGAGTAATTGTGAAGGCTCAACCGCCCGAATATTTTCAGTTGCCGGTTGCTGTTTGCCAAAGCTCATTAATTCGGTACACCAACTGTCTTCGATGATGATATCGCGGGTGGTTTCATTCATCTCATCATCATAGACAAACACTTGCAAACACCCCTTCGCGATGAAATAAACATGCTTGCAAACTTCTCCTTGTGTTAGAAGTGTTTGGTTTCGCTTGGTCTTTAAGGTTTTGAAATTAGAAAGAACCAAGTCCAATTGCTCTGTTTGAGACCCAAGCCGTTTGATTAAATGTGTTTTTAGCGTTTCAATCATACAGGTTTTGATAGAAAGAAAACATCAAATCAATGGAAATGAAAAAGGAAAATAGGGTCATCAAATAAGAAATCAAAAGCCCGAAACTTGGATTTCAGGCTTGAAATAAAAAAAAGAAAAAATAATGATTAATACACCGGCTCGGCGAATGTTTTAAGAACAGTCATTGAAGCGTCTTCAACTTCTTTGTGCAAGCTGCCACCGTGCGAATCCATTGTAACGATTGCGGCAAAGCCCTTCACTTGCAAATGCCACATTGCTTCGGGCACGCCCATTTCTTCAAGGAAATGCACACCCGTCACCCGTTCTATACACTTGGCATAGTATTGTGCCGCGCCTCCAATAGCATTGAGATACACCGCACCGTGGTCTTGCAATCCTTTTAAGGTCTTCGCACCCATTCCGCCTTTACCAATTACGGCTCGAAGCCCAAGCTTCTTGATAATATCCGCTTGGTATGGCTCCTCGCGAATGGAGGTGGTTGGGCCGGCAGCTGTAATTTTATAGGTTCCATCCGGGTTTTTGAGCACCACAGGGCCACAGTGATACAGCACGCCACCTTGCGTATTGACGCCTTCGGGCAAATCGTGGTGCATCATATAGTGGTGGAAGGCGTCGCGGCCGGTGTGCATTTCGCCATCCACAATCACCACATCACCCACTTTGAGTGAGCGGATAACTTCTTCAGAAATCGGCGCTTTGAGCACCACTTCTTTTCCTGTGAGCGTAATGCCTTCACCTTGGGCAAGGCGTTTAATTTCATCGGACTCGCGGTATTGCCAGCGAAGAATGGCACCTTTTGAGTCTAACTCAACGCCCAGCCGTCGGTATGCCCAGCAGTTATAGGCCACACTGACAAAGAAACTCGCCGGAAGTCGATCGGCTTTGCCGATTTTGCAGCCCAAGAGCGTTACTTTTCCGCCAAAGCCCATCGTTCCAATGTCGAGCTTATCGGCATTGGCCATCACATAGGTTTCAAGGTCGCGCAGAACGGGATCGGGGTTGGTATCATCAACGGTTCGAAGCAGTTGTTCTTTGGCGAGTTCGTAGCCCGAGGTGCGGTCGCCGCCGATGCCAACACCAATAAACCCTGCCGAACAGCCTTGCCCTTGGGCTTGCCAAACGGCGTGCATAATGCATTTGCGAATGCCTTCAAGGTCGCGGCCGGCTTTGCCAAGCCCGGGCAATTCCATCGGGAGTGAATATTGAATGTTTTTATTTTCACACCCGCCGCCCTTTAAGATGAGCTTAATTTCGGTGAAATCATTTTCCCATTGCTCAAAGTGCATCACAGGGACGCCCTCGCCAACATTGTTGCCGCTGTTTTTTCCTGTGATGGGGTCAACGGAATTGGGGCGAAGCTTTCCTGTTTTTGTGGCTTCGATGGTTGCTGCACGAATCGCGTCTTTGATTTCCAATTGATTGACGCCGATTGGTGTATGGATAAAGAATGTAGGCATTCCCGTATCCTGACATATCGGCGAAACATTATCGCAGGCCATATCGACATTGAGCGTAATGGTGGACATCGCAAGCCCCGAGCGCGATTCCGCTGCTTCACGCACCGCTGCCGAAGCCACCGCACGGCGGACATCGCTTGGCAGATTGGTTGAGGTTTCGGTGATAAGTGCTAAAATTGAATTCTTTAGGGTTTGGTTGAGCGAGCGAGGCGTGGATTCGGCTGACATACTTGTTACTCCTTTTTACTTCAAAAAAAACTTCAAAAAAAAATTGAAAATCAGGTTCAAAATCTGTGGCAAAATTACTGAACTTTTTACGAAACACTTCCAAGAGAATTTTCTAACCCTCGAATAATGGGATGTGCCTTTAAGAGATTGTAATACTCCGGAAATTTTTTGAGCCTTTCAAGATACACTTTGGAAAAGGATGCAAAGGACATCCGTGCTTCAAATTCAGCTGTGTAAAGTGTTCGTCCGTTTGGCGCCTCTTTTTGGCTTGATTTAATAAGATTGATAACAGGTTGGGGCACAATATTAAGATAAAAAATAGAATCTGGGAATGCGTTTGGATTCGGGACGCGAGAGTAAATCACTTGATTGATGGGGCGCATCGCGTTGCGGAAAAGCGCAGTATCGCTTGGGCTGAGCGAAAGGGAAAGTAATAAGTTTAGCGAATCGGTAAGGGAATGAAGCGCGTCACTTAATCGAGAGATGGCAATCGTTTCGCCTCGCTGAATCAGGATGGATTCGCTTGGCGATGAAGTTTCTGTATGAATAACAAACTGTGCCGGAAAAACCGCAGGAGAAAGATTAAAGAGCGAATCAATGGCTGGGTCGAATTGATGCGTTGTATCGATACCTGCAGCGAAAGTGGGTTGGGCTGAATCGGGTGTTACACTTGATGCTTGTTGTCCTTGAGTAGTTTTCTTCTCTGAACAGGCACTGATGAGCAAAAGTATGAAAAGTGAGATGCTTGGGAAGCATCGGTTGATTTTCAGGTGCGGCATAATGATCTGATGTTTGAACCTTAAAACTCGTTAATAATATTAAAATGAATTTTTCCTTGTAAAAAGGAATCGCCTTCGCCCAATGCAAAAGTAAAGCCGGTGAGCCCCAAAGGCGTTTCAAAGCGAAACCCGAACCCGTAGCCAATGCGAAAATTCGACTCGGCAATATCTGTTGGGACAACCGGATTTGCCGGACGAGTGAAGTAACCGGCATCGAGAAATCCAAAGAGAAACGTTTTTTGAGATAAGATAAACCGGTATTCGGCACCGCCAAAAAGGAACTGTGAGGCCAAAAATTGTTGCTCACGATAGCCACGAAGCGAAAGCGCGCCGCCAATTCGCATCAAATCGCTGAATTGGATTTCATCGCTTAGTATCGCACTGCCTTTCAAACGCAAAAATAAGACTTGCCTGAAAAAGAGGCGTTGATAAAATTCAAGATCAAGGGAGAAGCGCTGTTGCAAAACGCTTTTGCGAAGTCCAAAGAGGCTGAGCAATGAATCTGAACCCGCAATCGTTTTTGTGCCGATGCGGTACTCATTTTTGAAAAGCCAGCCGGATTGAGGATTGAGCGGGTAATCGCGGGAGTCGTAAAGAACGCCAAGCCCACTTAATGTAATCGTGCTTTGAAAGATGGTTTGGCTTGGCGTGAGGGATTCGATAATGGGAGTTACGAGCTCACGCGAAAAATTTCCTGTGATCCAAAAATTGGTATTGAATCGAAAAATGCCGGTGACACCATAATTCAATTGAGAAAAGCTGGAATCTTGTTTGAGTTGAAGCAATTCAAGAGAAAGAGTAAGCGGAAGATTTAAGACCCAAGGCTCTTGATAAAACAGCCGAACATCTTGCGTTGGGGCATTGGGCTTCGTCCACCGGACTTCCAGCCTTCGAGCGGTCCCAAAAAGATTTCTGAGCGAGAAATTGATTTGCCCAGTAAAAAACCCCTCGTCATTTGGGCCGAGTGCCGGTTGGTAGCCAAGGATACCATCAAAAGTATTGGGGTTTCCTTCTTCAAGGGTGAATCGAATGATGGCTTTGAGGGAATCGGTTAAAGAATGTTGTTTCTCCTGCGCTTGATTGGGGATAAAGAGGGGTTCCTCTGCAATGACTTTATCAAAAAGCCCCAATCGCAGCAGTTTTGAATTTGATTCAGGAAGGTTTTTTTCGAGAAAAACATCGCCCGTTCGAAAGGGAAGTTCGCGCAAAACGATGTCGGGTTTTGTGGTTTGCAAACCATTCACCAAAATATCGCCAACGGTCACAAAAGCACCACGAAAAAGGGTAAACGAAAGGGAGACTGGCAGGATGTCGGGCTTTTCAGGGTCTTTTCCTTCAGGGTCAATTGAAGAAACGGAAACTTTCGCAAAAGGATAACCGGATGTTTCCATTGAGGTGATGATGCGATTGGCAGCATCTTCAAGAGCTTCGTTTTGAAAAGGTGAATTTTCAATTTCCTCAAGTATTCGATTGATTTCTCGGGGAAGCGGTTGGTTCTGAGGCGAAAGACTCGAATCAATAAAATGCACCCGTTGAAGAAGATATAACGGCCCCTCTGAAATTGAGAGGAGCATCTCTGCCTTTGTCGAGTCGGAATTGTAGGTAAAATCCGCACGCTCAATAAGAAATTCCAAAAAGCCTTCCTGCCTTGCCAAAGCTTCGGCGGAATTGATGGTAAGGCGAAACGCGTCTCTCGAATCAAACTTTTCGCTTTCAAACACACGGGTTAAGGCGCTTTCGCGGAACTGCCGAAGCCCTTCATATCGAATATTAGAGATTCTTAAAGGGAATTTGAGGGGAAGTGAGATAGAATCTGCTTGGAAGCTTCGAGCGGTTGAATCCGGAGCTTGAGATGCAGCGAAACTTTGTGAATAGAGAAAAAAACTAAGAATTAAAATTCTTAAGCAAAATTCGTGCGTTTCACAGCGACTTTTTATAAAATGATAGGAAAGAATCAAGTCCTTCAAACTCATGAAAGATTGTAAAGACGGTCTTAAGAATTGAACTATTCTAAAAAACTGATGTAATAAAATTGTCAACTCGGGTTCTTTTCTTGAAAAGACATTGTTTTTGATTAAATTCGCTCGCCTCAAGATAGGTATTTGATTTTTCTCAATAAGAGAAGAACACCCGCCTAATCTTATCCGGTACTTAGCTTCAAATGATAAGGCTTTGTTACCTTCTATTAAATTTAGATATTCTTCTTAAATACAACACGAAAAGCAATGTCCTTAAAAAAGAGTTTTTATTTTGGAATAATTGTTTTAAGCTTTTTTTCAACAACCTTCCTCTCAATCCCTCAACTTTCGGCACAAGTCACAGACGAACAGCGAGATTTAAATCGATTGGAACGTCTCGGTACGCCCTTTCTTGGTTCAGATGGGATTTCGGCAGCGTTGGCTGAAGGAAATCTATTTTATGTTATCGGAAATCAAACCGGATTACAGACATTTTTTTCAGAAGATCCGTTTGGGCAGGGAATTGAACCCGCCGGAGAGTCTATTGTATTAGGGCTTTCAACCATTGGGATTGCGAAGAAAGGCAAATACCTGTATGTCAGTGATAATGTCAATGGCATCAATGTCGTTGATGTTGGTGATTCTTCCAAGCCAAGGTTGGTCGGCATGTTTCCGACTTCTTCAAATCAATCAGAAGATTTGGTGCTTGATGAAACGGGGAATTATCTTTTTGTCGCAACAGGGAAAGGTGGCGTGGAAGTTTGGGATGTCAGTAAATCTGAAAAGCCAAAACGCGTTTTTGAAACGGCGCGTTTATTAACTTGGTCTTACGCGTGGTCGGTGACTTACAACGAAAAAAAACTCATTGTTGCCGATCGTGAAGGCGGCGTTCGCGTATTCGATGCTTCAAAGCCAACTGCCTTAAAGCTCCTTTATTCCTACAAAGGAACCGGCGATACCCGTTCAGCAATCTTAAAAGACAATACCCTTTATTTAGCCAATGGTGCTGCGGGGTTTGAAGTCGTGGATGTGAAAAATCCGGCAAGGCCAAATCGTATTTTCAGTGAAGCCTTTCTCCCGAATTATGTCTCGAGCGTTTCCTTTTATAAGCGTAATCCCAATTATATTTTTGTAGCTGCCGGCCGAAGCGGGATTGTTGTATATGATACACGGCTATTTGTAACAGCCCCACGCCGCGCGAAAGAAAAGGCCGATAAAGGGGTTGGGGAAATCACTCGGTTTGTTCAAAATGGTCAGGTACTTTACAGTGAGACTCTAGATAAAGGCGTTTCTATGTATTACTTCAACCTTGCACCGAAGCTTGAAAATGTTGTTGATCTCACCACAGATGAAAATAAAGAATTGACATATACCTTTAAAGGTTTAGACCCCGATGAAAATAAATTCAAAATTGAATTGATACCTGAAGGCGGTAAAATGCCTGATAGTCTTTTCTACTCGGTTCAAAATTCTACACTTCGATGGAAACCAAGTTTTGAACAATCGGGAGTTTATAACTTCACGGTTAAACTAACGGAACTGCTTCCTGATTCTCTTTTCGGCAGTTCACTCCAAAAGCCGATTGTGCCTGTATCGGTATCCAAAAGAATGAAGATTACCGTGAAACATGTGAATCGAGCGCCTTCCTTATTAGCGATTGCTGATCAAGTTTTAACCGAAGGCAAACCATTTACATTTACACTTACAGCAGGCAGCGATCCGGATAAAGAAGATGAAGGGAAATTGACTTACTCTGTATCCGGAAATCCAAGCGGAACTTCGTTTGATCCCAAAACCCGCACGCTCACTTGGACACCTGCTTCGAACCAATCAGGGGAGCATCGAATCAAATTTATTGTGACTGATTCAAACTCTGATAAGCTCGGTGCAAAAACGGATGAAAAAGAGCTTCGCGTCAGAGTTGAAAATGTCAATTTGGCGCCGAAGCTGGTTCGGATGGAAAGGCAAATATTATTTGAAAATAAACCTCAAACCATCAAAATTGAGGTTATCGATCCTGACAGAGAAGATTCCGCAAAACATGTATTTAAGGCACTCGCTTTGCCAAAAGGCTCTACATTTGATCCGTCAAGCCGATTACTTTCTTGGACTCCCACATACGAACAAGCCGGGGAATATACCGCGCGTTTTCAAGTAAATGACCAAGGGCTTGATGCCAAATTGGTTCCCAATCCAAAGCAAGCACTTACCGATACAATGACAATTTTCATTTCGGTAAAGCAAACCAATCGATCACCAATTCTTGCAGCCATTGGAGCAAAACCGGTAAAGGAAAATTCAGCGTTGAGTTTTGCCATTTCAGCAACCGACCCCGATCGTGAAGATGCGGGCAAATTGGCTTTTTCAACTGACTCGTTGCCTCAAGGTGCCGCGTTTGACCCGGCAAGGAGAATATTTCAATGGACGCCAACCTTCGAGCAATCCGGCGACTATACGGTGCGATTCAAAGTTATGGATGTGGGAATTGATGGAACACCTTTAATGGCTACTGAAGATGTCAAAATTACCGTTTCAAATGTAAATCGTGTGCCCTCACTAGATCCGATTGCAGAGGCAAGCGGAATAGAAGGAACGGCGTTAAGCTTTAAGGTAACGGCCAAAGATCCGGATCGTGAAGATGTTGGCAAATTAAAAATTACGACAAGCCCACTTCCTGCCGGTGCAACATTCGACGGTGAAAACTTTGCTTGGACACCAAACTTCGATCAAAACGGAACCTATAAAATCACTTATACCGTAACGGATGCAGAGGGACTTAAGGATACTAAAATCCAAAGCATTTTTATTGCTCATCTTAACCGAGAACCAAATTTCGCTCAAGTCTCGCCGCAAATTGGTCAAGAAACTGCAAAAGTGACCTTTGCTGTTGAAGCCAATGATCAAGACAAAGAAGATGCCGGTAAATTAACCTACAAGGCCTTAAACTTGCCATTGGGTGCAGCCTTCGATCCATTAAAACGCATTTTTAGCTGGGTTCCCACCTTCGATCAAGCCGGTGAATACAAAGTGATTTTTGTCGTCTCAGATCGCGGTCTTGATTCCAAGTTATTGCCTTCTTCAAATTCTGTGTTACATGATTCGCTTGAAGTTGCAATTACGGTCAAACAACTCAACCGAGCACCCATCCTTGCAGCAATTGGACCTAAGAAGACGGTTGAAGGCGGCGAATTAACCTTTAAGGTTTCTGCCTCTGACCCTGATAAAGAAGATGAAGGAAAACTAACCGTAACAGCAACTGGATTACCTGAAGGGGCAACATTCGATGAAAAAACGCTAGTCTTTGTTTGGAAGCCCGATTTTACTCAGAACGGGACATTCTCAGTTTCTTTCTCCGTCAATGACTCTGGCAATGATGATAAGTTATTAACCGACACGGAAACCATCACCATTACCGTCGATCACATTAACCGTGCACCAAAGTTTTCTCCAATTGATGCAGTGACCAGTGCGGAAAATTCGGCGATTTCAGTTTCACCGACTGCCACAGATTCAGATCTTGAAGACGAAGGCAAACTTAAGTTTACCGCAAAATCTTTACCGCAAGGCGCATCCTTCGACGGTTCTAAATTTTCTTGGACTCCGTCGTTTGAACAAGCGGGTTCTTACCGCATTCTTTTTACCGTTGAAGACCAAGGGCTCAATGAAGTTCTCAAACCGACAGGCGCAAAAGTATTGAGAGACACCGCGTCACTCATTATTACTGTTTCGCAAACCAATCGAAAACCAACGTTGAATTTGCCCGTTCTAAAGGCAGCAAAAGAAAATCAACCCTATACTTTCGCAGTTTCAGGAACAGATCCAGATCGTGAAGACGCCGGAAAACTCATTTATTCAGCTGATAACCTTCCGATTGGCGCGCAATTCAATTCTGAAACAAGAACATTTAGCTGGACACCGACCTATGATCAATCTGGATCTTATAAAGTTATATTTTCAGTGAAAGATGCAGGAATTGACGGTACGCCTTTAAGTGAAAGCAAAACCGCGGAATTCACTGTTGAAAATGTTAATCGACCGCCGGTGTTGCAGCCTGTTTCCGAAGCGAGAGGGCGAGAAGCGGATGAACTTATGGTTGAATTTATGGTTAGCGATCCTGATAAAGAAGATGAAGGAAAGTTAAAAGTTTCTGTATCGCCATTGACCACCGGAGCAAGCCTTGATGGAAGCATCTTGAAATGGAAACCCTCGTTTGATCAATCGGGCAGCTATAAGGCCACGGTAACCGTGACCGATGCTGCAGGTGCTAAGGATTCGAAACCGGTGACGATAACAATTGAAAACGTTAATCAATCACCGAAGCTTGACCCAATTAGCAATGTCAGTGCAAAAGAAAAGGAAAAAATTTCTTTCAAGATAACGGCAAAAGATTCAGATAAAGAAGATGTCCCGGCTAAAGGGGCGGATCGATTGTCGTTTTCAGCCGATGGGCTTCCTAAAGGCGCGACTTTTGATGCCGCAAGACGCTCATTTAATTGGACTCCTTCGGTTGGTCAAGCCGGTGAATATTCTGTGACATTCAGGGTAAAAGATAAGTCCGGTGCAGAAGATCAAACGACTGTAAAAATATCGGTCGTTGCTGCTGCGAAGTAAGCGATTTCCTCAAACAAACAATCGGCTTCTTTTAGGGAGCCGATTTTGTATTAGGAAAAGTGTGATAATCTTAATCATCTTCGCTGAATTCCAAACCGAAAATTTTTACGATCTATGAATAACCTTTTTCATTTTAACCATACGCACTCTAAACCGATTCGTTCAATTAGCCTGTTGATTGGTTTTCTACTTTTATCAAATGTTTTCTTCCCGAATAACGCGGCAAGCCACCCCTTTGAAAACACAATGATCAAAACGGAAAGTGATGAAATCATAGAAAGTGCGAGCTTAAAGGGTGAACAAATACAGAGATTAAAGCCGATTTGTCGAGAAAGAAAATGGATGTCAGGTTTAGATTTACAAGTGGTTGAGTTGAGCGAAGCAGTACTTTATGCGTCAATAGTCGATACCACAGCAGTTTCCAGCGTACCTGAAAAAGAAAAAGTTCTAACCTTGAGGAATGGAATTTTGGTAGGGATAGGCGCAGCATTCGGCCTGTTATTGTTTTCCTTACTTGAGAATGCTGAAAAATCGCCTTTTTAGAAGTATCATTCGGTTAAATATTTTAAATCAGTTGTCTTGTGATGAGATAAATAATTTTTCTCTTTCGATGCTTTTCATTATCATATCAATTATTCACATTCATTAATTATTATTTCCAATCGGGTTTTTATGTCTTACAAATTCACCAAAAAAGATTTTAAGAAAATTGCCAAAGCATTAGGCATAAAAGAACCTACCCCTGAAGGAAATCTAGTTCGATTTGATGTTGAAAATATCGTTGCAAAGCGAAAGGTATCACTTGAAGTATTCCCTGAATTATTAATTGGTGATACAACAGGAAATTTGATTTCAGTTTACTCTCCAATAGGGTTAATGCAACTTCATTTTTGCACGAATTACATCACAAGCGAAGAATTGGGTGATGTGATTTTATTTTCGGAGTCGCACAATAAAATTTCAAGCATCATCATTAGTCGTGATGCCGGTGTTACATCATATATGAATGTTGATAAATCACTGCTTTCGCGAGATCCATTTAAACTCTCCGGAGAAGTTTTGGGGTGCGCGATTCAATTGGGTTTAACTGAGCACATTCTTGATGAAGTGAAGTGATTAAGATTTTGATTGTTTTTCGCTATAAAGATGTTCGTTTCCCCCTTTTCCGTATCTCCACCTCGTCTCCTTTTTTCAATAATAGAAAATAGTAAATTATGAATATCAAATTTGGAACCTCCGGTTGGAGAGAAATCATTGCAGAAAAGTTCACCTATTCAAACTTGTTTTATGTTTTGAAAGCGATTTCGAAATATGTGAAAGAAGAACAGTTGGATTCGAAAGGCCTTGTCATTGGAAGGGATACACGATTTCTTGGAGAAGATTTCACCCGATTTGCCGCGGAGGTTTTAGCAAGTGACGGGATTCCTGTTTTTCTATGCAATCGCGATACCCCAACCCCAGTAATTAGCTATGAAATCAGACGAAGAGGGGCGGGCGGCGGAATCAATTTCACGGCTTCGCATAATCCGCCGGAGTATCAGGGGTTGAAGTTTTCAACCTCAGATGGTGCCCCAGCGCTTCCAGAAATCACCAAAAAAATTGAAACATATTTTAGTCAGATTTATGCATCTGAAAAAGATAAATCACTCCCATCATTTCAAACATTTCTTGAGCTCGAAAAGGCTGGTAAAATTCTACTCATTGATCCAAACCCCACATATATTGGAAGGTTAAAGGAGATCATCGATACTGATGTTTTGAGGGGTTCAGGATTAAAAATTGTTTACGATGCAATGTATGGCACAGCTCGTGGCTACACCGATCAGTTTTTGCTTGATTTAGGTCTTGATGTTGAGCGATTGCATGATTCGCGCGATGTTTACTTTGGTGGTCGCCCTCCCGAGCCTTCGGAAAAAAATATTCCTGAATTGATTGCTCGTGTAAAGGAACGCGGAGCCGCCGGGGAATTCATTCTTGGGCTTGCCAATGATGGTGATGCTGATCGCTACGCAGCAATTGATCAAAAAGGGCAGTACATTCAAGCCAACCAATTGCTCGCCATACTTTTTCATTATGCACTTCGCCACAAACCTCAGTGGAAAGGCTGTGTCGTACGAACTCTTGCAACCACACACTTAATTGATGCAATTGCAAAAAAGGAAAATGTGAAACTCTATGATGTTCCGGTTGGGTTTAAGTATATCGGAGAAATTATGATGCGTGAACCGATGATTGTGGGCGGTGAAGAATCGAATGGATTATCCGTTTATGAACATATTCCTGAAAAAGACGGGGTTCTCGCTTGTTTGCTTTTTGCCGAAATCACAGCGAGGATGAAAAAGCCACTCTCTGAATACCTTTCCGATATTTATGCTGAGTATGGCTATTATTCAACTGTGAGAGAAAACTTTAAACTAACAGAGGAGAAGAAAAACACATTGCTCGCGAAACTTCAATCGCAAACACCCGAATCTCTTTCGGGGATAAAGGTTCAGCGGGTTGATAAACGAGACGGTGTTAAAATGATTTGTGAAGATGAAAGTTGGCTTCTTGTTCGATTCAGCGGGACAGAGCCTGTTGTCAGACTTTATGCGGAATCAAGAACAGATGAAAGAACCAAAATGATTTTAGATGAAGCAAAATCTTGGATGAATTAAGTTTTGAACAAACAACAGATTGAAAATTTTAATTGATAAACGAACAGAAAGGAATTAACTCGTGATAAAAGATATGGCTTCGATGATGAAGCAAATGCAGAAAATGCAAGAGAAAATGGAAGTTGTTCAAGCTGAGCTTGAAAAGAAAATTGTTATTGGGGAATCGGGCGGAGGAATGGTTAAAGTGAAAGCCAATGGCAAACAACGGCTTTTAGAATTTGAAATTGAACCTGATTTACTAAAACCAGAAGAGCGTGAAATGCTTGAAGATTTATTGGTGGCTGCTGCCAATCAAGCACTCGAAAATGCGGCTCGATTGGCTCAGGAAGAAATTGGAAAAATTACCGGCGGGATGCTTGGTGAAATGGGCGCTGGAGGATTAGGCGATTTACTCCCAAAATTTTAACGAATAAAGTATTCAAAACCCCCCATTTCATCCTGTCATTAACACTAAGTCAGTTTTTAATAAAGCCAAAAATTTCCTCACTCGCCGTTTAAATTTACTTTTATATTTCCCTCTCAAGGCTTATCAATATTGAGCCTACTAATTCAAACGGCCGAATCGACTTTGTTTAAGAACCTCCAATCAGTGCTACATCTCAAACAAAAGTTAACTTGGCATTGCTCAACGGCGATAATCATTGTTTGACTGATTCGGTTGTTCATAAGAATTGATAAATGAGTGCCGGTGAGTTTCAAGGGCTTGTGAAGTAATCCGAAGCGGTCACCAACATAATATCATATCATTATGGTTGCCGTCAAGAAAGCATCGAAAAAAAAACCAATTTCAACACCCGTAAACAAATCCTCAGCGCTCGGTAAAAAATCATCCTCAGTCGGAAAACGAAAATTATCTCAACCACTTTCAAAGGGAAATACGGCGTCAAAGCAAAGAAAAGTATCTCTCTCCAAATTGATTTATAATTTTGGAGAAGGGAAAGCTGATGGTCAAGCAAAGTTAAAAAATCTTTTAGGTGGCAAAGGTGCAAATCTAGCTGAAATGGCAAGAATCGGGTTGCCCGTTCCTTCGGGTTTTACAATCACAACCGAAGTCTGTACCTATTTTTCTCACAATAATCATACCTATCCGGCCTCGTTCTTTTCGAAAGAATTACCCGCGGCCATTCAATTACTTGAAAAGAGAACCGGAAAGAAATTCGGTTCGGTAAAAAATCCACTCTTGGTATCAGTTCGCTCTGGGGCGAGAGCTTCAATGCCCGGAATGATGGATACCGTTCTGAATCTTGGTCTTAATGATGAAACAACTGAAGGCTTGGCAAGACTTACCGGAAACGACCGTTTCGCTTGGGATTGTTATCGTCGCTTTATTCAAATGTATGGCGATGTAGTAATGGGCATGAAACCCCTTTCCAAAAAGGAACACAATCCTTTCGAAGCAGCCATTGATGAAAAGAAACTACAACGCGGAATAAAGTCGGATGTTGAAATGAATACCGATGATTTAAAGGATCTTGTTGCTCGCTTTAAACGCATTATTCGAGAAAGAGCTGGTAAAGATTTTCCAACCAACCCGATGGATCAATTAAAGGGTGCGATAAGCGCTGTATTTGGAAGTTGGAACAACGAACGTGCCATTGTTTACCGCAAACTTAATAATATTCCTCATGAATGGGGAACTGCTTGTAATGTTCAAGCGATGGCCTTTGGCAATTTAGGCGAAAGCAGTGGAACCGGCGTTGCTTTTACACGCGACCCTTCAACCGGTGAGAACATCTTTTACGGGGAATATCTTATGAATGCGCAAGGTGAAGATGTTGTCTCCGGTGCAAGAACCCCGTTAAAAATCTCTGAGCTTCAAAAGCAAAACCCGCTTATTTACGGTCAATTAGAAAAAATTCGCAAAACGCTTGAAAAGCATTTTAGAGACATGAATGACATTGAGTTTACCATAGAAGATGGAAAGCTCTTTATGCTTCAATGCCGCGTTGGAAAGCGAACAGGGTTTGCTGCTATTAAGATTGCGATGGATATGAAGGATGAAAAGCTCATCACAGAAAAGGAAGCTTTACTTCGCATCGAACCTGAACAGCTGAATCAATTACTTCGCCCGATATTTGATTCGAATGAGAAAAAGGAGGCTGTAACTAAAGGTCGCTTTATGGCAAAAGGCTTAAATGCCGGTCCGGGGGCTGCTTCAGGAAAAGTATATTTCCACGCTTCCGATGCCGAAGAAGCGGCAAAGCGCGGCGAGCGAGTGGTTCTTGTTCGATTAGAAACATCCCCTGAAGATATTCGCGGGATGGCTGCGGCAGAAGGAATTTTAACTGCCCGTGGTGGGATGACATCACATGCGGCGCTTGTCGCTCGTCAGATGGGGAAGGTGTGCGTCGCAGGCTGCGGTGAGCTCGAAATCAGCTATGAGCATAGTGTAATGACCGTGCAGAATAAAGCATTCAGAATTAAAGAGGGCGACTTTATCTCGATTGATGGAACAACAGGGGAAATATTTGAAGGTGAAATTAAAACCAAGCCTTCAGAAGTCCTTCAAGTTCTTTTTGCTAAAACATTGAAACCAGAGGATTCTGAAATTTTCCGAATGTATGAACGCCTAATGAAATGGGCCGATCGTTACCGAACTTTGAAGATTCGAACCAATGCGGACCAGCCCGACCAAGCCCTTACCGCGCTTGCATTCGGGGCAGAGGGAATTGGACTTTGCAGAACCGAGCACATGTTTTTTGGCGGAGATCGGATTGATGAAGTCAGGCGTATGATTATGGCTCAAAATGAAGAAGAAAGACGAGCCGCGTTAAAAAACATTTTGCCCTATCAACGCGTGGATTTCTACGGAATTTTCAAAGCGATGAATGGCTATGCAGTAACCATTCGACTCTTGGATCCGCCACTTCATGAATTTTTACCGCATACCGAAAAAGATCAAAGGCTTTTGGGAGAAAAACTTCACAAGCCTTATGAAATGGTGAAAGCGCGGGTGGAGTCTTTAGCCGAGTTTAATCCGATGCTTGGCTTTCGCGGATGCAGGTTAGGAATTCTTTATCCTGAAATAACCGAGATGCAAGTTCGGGCGTTGCTTGAAGCGGCTTGCAATGCGAAGAAAGATGGTTTCAAGGTGTATCCAGAAATAATGGTTCCTTTAGTTGGTGATACAAAGGAATTTTCTTTACAAGCAGAAATCATTCACCGAGTTGCACAGCAGGTATTTGAAGAAAAAGGGCATAGTGTGGATTACATCGTTGGCACAATGATCGAAGTACCGCGAGCCGCCTTGCTTTCAGGGGAGATAGCGAAAGTAGCTGATTTCTATAGCTTTGGCACCAACGACTTAACTCAAATGACACTCGGCCTTTCTCGTGATGACGCGGGTCGCTTTTTACCTGCCTATCTTGAAAAAGAAATATATCCTCGCGATCCCTTTCAGGCCATTGACCGTGTGGGTGTAGGAAGGCTCATGAAACTTGCTTGCGAAGATGGTCGTGCGGTAAAACCTAAATTAAAACTTGGGATTTGCGGAGAGCACGGTGGAGAAACATCAAGCGTTGAATTCTGTCATCAACTTGGACTCGATTATGTATCGTGCAGCCCATTTCGAGTGCCTATTGCGCGGTTTGCAGCGGCAAGAGCAACAATTCTGAATGAGAAGTAAGGAGTTAAAATCATCGCCAATAAAAAACCCTTTCTGTCCTGAAAGGGTTTTTTATTAATGTGAGTCAGTTGGTCAATCACTTATTCCGAATTTGGTCATCAAATAATGAAAATAGGTTTCATAAATTGAAAGTAAATTTTCACACATTTTAAAAATTCGCATCGTGAACTTTAGTTTCTTTTCTCTCACCCCAATTCTAAAGGTTGTCTTTACCTCTTGCTTTTTATTGTTTTCAGGAGCTTGCTTAGCCCAACAAATGGGGGGGATTCGGGCAGCCTCGGAACCGCCCTTAGAATTCGATTATGATGTTTATTCTTTTTCTGGAGATCGAGGCGAAAGCATGCTGTCGATTTATACTCGAATTCCGTTTACCAAACTCTCCTTCATTAAAAATGAGGATTTATTTTTTGCTCGGTTTGAAACCAACGTTACGATTCTTGATGAAAACGAGCGAATCGTAATGGAGCGCCAAAAAATCGATACTATCAAAACACCTTTTTATGAACAAACGCAATCCAATCAACTTACTCAACCAAATCTTTTTTCCTTCATTTCAGCGGTAGGCGATTTCGATCTGCTTATTCAAATTCGCGATATTGAAAGCGGACGAAACTATAAAAATCGGCGAAAGATCAGCGTCAAAAATTTCAATGCTTCCTATCCGATTATTTCATCCTTGATGCCGGCACTTCTCCTTACAGATTCTTCCTCTCGCGTGCGATTGATTCCAAGTTTAAACACTTTAATGCAGAAAGGAAGAGAACCACTTCAATTTTATTATGAAATCTACTCACCGAAAAAACAATCGTTGAATTTGAGTTATACTTTCTTTCAAAAGGGGCGAGTTCCAAAGGAATACAAAAAGTTTACACGTCTCGTGGAAATTGATCGAGGGAGAAATAAGTGTTTAGATACGCTCTTTTCAACGGATTTTGAAAGCGGCGACTACGAATTAATTTTATTTACGGCTTCTGGAGAGAATGAAATTCAAGATGCATCAAAGCTTTCTTTTACCGTGAGGCTGGTGGGAGTTTCGTATGCCATTAAAGACCTTACAAAAGCAATTGATCAACTCCGGTATATCGCCTCAGGGAGCGATCTCGATAGCCTCCGCGACGCACCAAATAACGATGTTCGTGTTAAGCGATTTAATGAATTTTGGAAACGCTTCGACCCAACCCCCGATACCCCCGAAAATGAATTGATGAATGAATATTATGCGCGAATCGAATTCGCCAACCAAAAGTTTTCAAACCAAGGTGAAGGTTGGAGAACCGATATGGGGTTTATTTTTGTGAAATATGGTCAACCGGATTTTGTAGAGCGGCAACCTCAAACAATGAATAACCTCAATACCGAAATTTGGGAATATTATCAACATCGAAGAAGGTTTATTTTTGTTGATCGAACCGGGTTTAATGACTACCGACTGCTTTTCCCTGAACCAGATTCAAGAACTTATATTCGCTAAATATTCCAACAAACCTTGGCAAAATTGATTAGACGGATCTGAGCATTTCAAGCGGAGAAGCTTTATAGGCACTGCTACTTTGAAGCCAGCCGATAAGTACTGCAAGACCGGTGATCCCAAATACAATTGAAAGAAGTGAAACAAAGTCGAATGAAAGAGTGGTTTCAAAAAATTCGATGGCTAAAAAGTAACTTCCACCTAATGAGAGTCCCACTCCAATCATCGAGGCAATAAAACCCAATGAAAAGTATTCGACCAATAGAATCAATATGACTTGTCGCTCCGAAGCGCCAAGTGTTCTCAGCAAAACGCTTTCCCGCATCCGTTGATATCGGCTTGTCACCACTGCGCCTGATAAAACAAAAAGACCTGTAAAGATGGAAAGAAGTGCCATAAAACGAATGACAAGCGAAATTTTATCTAAAATCGAGCTGAGTACATTAAGAACAACCGATAAATCGAGTAACGAAATATTTGGAAAGGCACCCACAACGGCTTTTTGAAGCGTTGTGGATTCCGAAGCTGTTTCAGCTCGAGTGACAATGGCAAAAGTTTGAGGTGCCTCTTCAAGTAGGTTTGATTGAAAAACCATCGAGAAGACGGGTTGTAGTCTGCGAAACTCAACACTTCGAATGCTTCCAACCTGAACCGGAATCCGAACGCCTTGCACATCAAAAATAAAAGTATCCCCAAGCGAAACCTTTAAATCCTTTGCTAAAAATTCTACTATTGAAATGGTCGGAAGTGTGCCTTGATGACTTGAATCGCGGCGGATTTCGTTGGGCATTGCGCCTGAAAGAAGTTGTTCCGATTCTGTGAGGGTATCGCGGTATGTCGCACGAAATTCCCAAAAGTAAGCGGAAGGAATTGAATCCTTCGGATAATCGGTGAGTTTTTTTCCTTTAACTGAATTTATGCGAACCGTTACGACCGGTGTCGCTTGAAATAGCGGCGCGTTCGACGCTTTTAGAATTGAAAATACACTATCCTTTTGATCGGTTTGAACATCAAAGAGCACCAAATTGGGTTGACCGTTACCTCCAGAAAGTGAAACTGTTTTTAATAAGGTTCCTTGGGTAATAAGTAATGTGGTGATAAAAAATGTTCCCAGCCCAAGTGCAACCATTAAAATCAGGGTTTGGTTGTTGGGGCGATATAGGTTCGATAACCCTTGCTTAAAAATAAAGGGCAAAGATTTTGGAAAAAATCTTCTCAAAAGCCACATCACCAATTTTGCAAAAGCAGCGATAACCCCAAAGGCAGCAAAAATTGCAATCGTGAAAAAAACCGCTGTCATTGGAGGGACCTTGGGTGAAGTAATTTGATAAAGTGAAAACAAAAAAACCGAGAGCACGATCGCCACATACAAAAACCAGCGCGCCCAATCGCGCCCTACAGAAATACCTTCATTCTCATAAGCTGCACGAATAGAAAAGAGGGGAGAGACTTTCCTTAGAGAAACAAGCGGTAGCAATGAAAAAAGAAAAGAAACCGCAAAACTGATCATTGCCCCTTGAAAAATGGCCGTTAATGAGATTGAAAATGCCGTTTTTATCGGGAAAAAATCTGCCAAAAGTTTCGGTAAAAGGTATTGAATTCCGAACCCAATCAATGCACCACCTGCCGCTCCAATGAGCCCCATCACCGACCCTTGAATCAAATAGATGCTGAACGCTTGCGCAGCTGAAGCACCAAGACAGCGTAGCGTTGCCACGGTAGTGAGTTTTTGTTGTATGTAAACATTTATTGCACTTCCAATTCCAATCGAGCCCAAAAGCAATGCAATAAAACCAGAAAGGTTGAGAAATCGATAAAGATTTTCAAGTGCATTTCCTATGGCAACCTGCCGCTCTTCGGCAGTAGCAAGGCTTGTTGTTCTGCGTTCAAACTTAGGTTGTAAAGCCTCTTTTTCCGCTTTCATGTTATGCTCCGGCGGGTACTGAAAGAAATGCTTATACCCGACACGGCTGCCAATTTGAATCAATTCTGTTTCGTTAAGCCACTTTGAAGAAATATAGATTCTTGGTCCAATTAACGCCGCAACAGCAGCCTCACCCGGAATCTCTTTAAGAACCGCATGAATCTTGAAACGAGCTTCCCCCAATTGAATCGAATCGCCTATACTGATTCCAAATTGTAAAAGAAGTGATTCATCAACCAAAGCAAAGCGATCGTTATCAATGAGTTGAGATGCACCGAGCGGTTCTGTTTCAAGCGAACCATAAAATGGAAACGCTCCCTTTAATGCCCTAATTTGAGAGAGTCGTGATGTGCCGCTTTTTAGGTCAATAGCCATTGCAGAAAATTCAGTTTGCTCAGCATGTTTGACTCCCGCTATTCCGGATAGAGAATCAATCGTCTTTAGATTTTCTTCGCTCGGCTTTTGCCGAAATTCAATAAGCAAGTCGGCACCAAGCAATGATTTTGCTTGATTCTGAACCGAGTCCGTCAAGTTGCTGCGAAGTGAAGTAATGGCAATCAATGCAGCACTGCCAAGCATGATGGAAGTTGTGAAAAGAAGCAGCCTAACCCGATGGGTTCGGCTATCGCGAAATGCCGTTTTCCAAGTCCACGAATTTAAGAGTGCACGAAAAAAAGAAATCATAGGTTCTCTCCAATCGGGTTGACGGGCTCTACCGCTTTTGCACGAGCCGTCATTTCATCTGAAATCATTTTACCGGCTTTGATTCGCATAATTCGTGAAGTAAGTGAAGCAAGCTCATGATTATGGGTTACAAGGACAAGGGTTGTACCGGAAGTTTTATTCAAATCAAAAAGGAGATCGGTAATTTTTTCACCCGTTTCTGTATCTAAATTTCCTGTGGGTTCATCAGCAAAAAGGATTTGCGGCCGATTGATAAAAGCGCGAGCAATAGCAACACGTTGCTGCTCACCACCCGAGAGTTGAAGAGGATAGTGATGAAAGCGCTCTTGAAGTCCAACACGTGTTAATAACTCTTTTGCAAATGGCTCAACATTTCGTTCGCCACGAAGTTCAAGTGGCACGGTAACATTTTCGAGTGCGGTTAGGGTGGGTACGAGTTGAAAATTTTGGAAAACGAACCCTACAAATCGGTTTCGAACCAATCCCCGCCCGTCTTCATCAAGCAGTTCAAGCTTTGATCCACAAAGTTCAATCGAGCCCTCCGTAACACGGTCGAGCCCTGCGGCCAATCCAAGCAATGTGGTTTTACCACTGCCAGAAGGCCCAACGATAGCAACGCTTTCGCCGGCTTCAATCGAAAAGTTTACCGTATCCAATACAGTCAAAGGCCCGCTCGCGGTTTGATAAACTTTGCGGACTCCTTGAAGAGAAAGAAGTGTGTTCATGTGATAAAAAAAGGGCGAATTAATCGCCCTATTGAAGTGAGATTTGCAGAAAAACCCTATTTCAAAAGTAGCATTTTCTTTGATTGCATGACACCGTTCGATGTCAACCGGTACAAATATAAACCGCTTGATAATTGAAATCGTTGCGATTCAAAAGGTACGGTGTAATAACCTGCTGATTGCCGTTCATTAACAAGTGTCGCGACTTTTCGCCCCAATAAATCAAAAACTTCCAATCGAATTTCAGCTGCTGCAGGCAACCCGTAACGAATGGTCGTGGTTGGGTTGAACGGATTAGGATAGTTTTGTTTCAAAATAAATGATTCAGGCGTGCTTCTTTGCTCACGTCCAGCAGATGCCGTGCGGTCTTCAGGCAAAATCGGGTACTTGTTCGGTTCAGCACCGATCTCAAGTTTGAATTGGTAATAAGAATCTAATAGTGGATTGCTTCCATTTGGATTTTGCGTTGGCCATTGCGCCCGATTGGTGTTGTTCGGAGGATTTACAAATTCATTAGAAGTGACATAGACCATAATCCTCAAACTATCTCCTAATGAAGTATTTAATTCGCTAAAAGGAATTGAAATCACAGAGAGATCGCTACCACCTCGTCGCACCGCACGAACCCCTTGAGCATGTGTGAATCCTGAATTTGTTTTAGACCAAACACCTGAAAGTGAAACGAACTTTTCGCCCGCAGCCGGAGCCTGAACCGATGTATCGGGTGAACCGGTTCCAAAAAAAGTAAATGCAACATTCGGAACAAAAGGTGCTTTGTATGTCGCACCACCTCCGTCCAAGGGTTTACCCGAAGAACGAGCAGGATTTACCGGTTGAGAAGCATTTCCACCACCTTTAAGATTATCCGCAACAATCCAAACATTCTGACTGGTTCCCACGAGTGGACTTCCGCCAAGTAAACCGAGGTAAATCGTGGAAGTATCCCAAGTAAAAAACATTGAAATATTATTCTCCGAACCAAAACCTTCGGAATCAAAATCAAATTGAAGTGCTGCGGTATCAAGGCGGATTGAGCGAGGGGTAATCACGGCTTGTGCGCCTTCAACAAATGCAGAATCAATGAGAGAAAGAAACGAAAATTTATTTCCTGCTTTACCATAAACAGCAAAGTAATGCGTGAATCCGGTTTGCAAATTTGAGACCGTGGTGTTTCCGGCAGTGACACCATCAGCAATAAGAAACGCAAGCGGGTCGTCAGGCGAATTTGGCGCAGAGCCAATTTTTCTTAACACTCTAAATTCACTTGAAACACCATCCCAAGTCAGCTGAACACTTCTTGCCCCAATTTTTATTGCTTTGAAAATCCCCGGATTATAAGCCACTTTTGGCTCATTGGCTGTAGTGATATCACTTGGTGCAGTATATGTTGCACGAACATTAACCACCTGTGAGGAATTAGTATCGCTCATATTTTTGACGCGAATCGTCAAATAATCCGTGCTTACCGGCACATAATTAAGTGTGAGGCTTGTTGTTCCGGAATCAGCAGCCACTTCCGTTGTGCCATTGAACAACGAAAGTTTCGTTGGTCTTCCTGAAAGTGAAGGGAGCAATTGAACCTGAACAGCTTTTCCGGCAGAAGCAAAAATATTTCCAACATTTCTCCACGCAGTGGATTTATTCGGGAGCATTCCTCCTTGTTGGAGAGACATTCCGTGACTATCTCCCAAATCATCAGCCATTTCCCATTCATGACGCGTGGCTCTCTCCGAATTGCTAAAAGGGGCATAAAAAAATGCCGAGTCCGAGGCGCGAGCCCAAAGGGCATACCCACGGTTTAGCGTTGTTTGACCAACAGGTCCGCTGCACGAAGGTGCTTTGATGTTCACCCTTGAATCTCCTTGAACAACCGTATTTGGGAAATTTCCCGAATAATCTTTTAATACTGTTCCGGCAGGGAATTGCGAATCAATCCAAACTTCTTGTGAATTATCAAAGCGGTCGTTCACAGCAATGATGCCTCGATTTCCCCTTTCAATCACGAGCATATTCGAAGCGCTGTTTCCTGAAGGGAAGAAAGCACCACTGTTGCCAATGTTCGGCTCAGCCGTTCGAACAAAATAACCCCCAAGCTTTAAGTTGAACTTCTGATGAAAGCGAATGATATTGGCGATATCGAGCCTTACGGGAAGTCCGGTTGTTGTTCCACGTGAAGTGTCTTTGGGATTGTGGGTATAGCGATTTCCATATTGACCAATATCAAAAAGGTCTTCAAAAAAAACTTGTGGTGCGCCGTCAACAGCCATCATGACGGCATACGCGGCTGCTAATCGCGGTTCGCGCGGGTCGATATTGCGAGCCAGCTCCGAGCCGCTTGTCCAAGTTCGGGTATTGCCAAGTGAATCTTGCGGATAATTTCCGTTGGCTTGAAGTGGCGGACGAAATGTATCGTGATTATTGACAAAAGGTACTGTTCGAAACCGGTTGTCTTGTTGAAGTCCGGGCAAACGGGCTAAGTCAAAGTTTCCGAAGCCATAAACCATTCCTACCAAACCATCATCAAACCCACGAAGGCCAAAATCAAAAGTGCCAGCGCGGTTTTCTACGCCCCCCAAATTCCAACTTGTTGAGGAAAGGGTAGGAATGGAAAGACCGTTTGGCGCGGCGCCGGCCCAATTATCAATTTCTGACTTCGAGCCCACCCATTCACCCACGCTAATCACCGTATCTCCAATAGCCATATCGCCAATTAAGCCGCTTGTGTTGTACACATTGAAAAGAATATCGTGGATGATTTGCGGCTCAAAGTGTTTCACTGCATCAAATCGAAAGCCTTTGGCATCGGTTTGTTTAACATACCAAGTCACCCAGCGGCGCGTTTCATTTCGCATGTAATCTGCGCTTTGTGAGGGATTAAAAAGTGCATTTGAACTTTGCCCCCAAGCCCTCGAATCATAGCAAATATCCGGACCAAAGAGTGCGGAGGTAATATTATTCTGTGCACTACCGCTATTTCCACCAAAGCTTCGCCACTGATTGGGGTGAAAATTTGTCCAGTTTTTTGAAAAACGACCGCTTCTTGAAAGATAGTCGTTGGCTGAATTGTCAGTAGCGGGTGTCGCGTAACTGGTATAACGAAAATTTTTGAATTTATCGGTGGTTGGGGTTAGAGGGTCTTCACCACCTAAGCCACCGGCTTCGGAGCCCGCACCAATAATGTGATTAAGTACAACATCGTGAATTATCCCAATTCCGTTCGAATTCATTACTGCGATCATCCGAAGGAGTTCATCCTTTGTCCCAAGTCGGGTTCTTGCGGCACCCTTTTGAAATTTATCACCTAAGTCATAGTTATCAAAAGGGGCATATCCAACAACCCGTTCACGATTTTTTACCGCGGGTGGTATCCAAATTGCATCAATACCGATTTCTTTTAATCGTGGAGAAAGATCGGTCAAATAGTTTGCCCATCCATCGGGATAATTGTAATTCTCATAATCCCACCAAAAGCCTTGCAAAATAACTCTACGATTCCAAGGGTTTTGGCTTTGTTGAGAAAAAAGATCAATTGAAGAAAAGAGAAGCAAAAAGATAATGAAACAAACCTTCAGTGGGTTTATTCTATAGTGGTGATGAACACCCTTGAATTGTTGATACATAGTGCGTCTCATTATCGGAAGGTTGATATTCAAATAAAATTGGATGGTAAGTATAGCAATTCGAGATGAGAATTCAATCACAGCGTTTTAGGTAGGTAGAGTTTATTCAAATGTTATTTAAATCTTATTTCTGCTTTCAATTTTAATCTGTTTACAATTTAGTTTAACATTGGTTCGCTCTAACTTTCGTTGCAATTGCCAAATCAAATGGATCTCAAACCAAGAAAAATCCGGAAAACCTTAAAACGACTTCGCGAAGTGCTTCAAAAGCTTGAAGTCATTGAAACATTAACCGAAGAAGGAGGAATCGGTGAAGAAAGTTTAACTGGAACCTTAAGGGAGTTTTCAATAGAACTTTCCTTATTGCTTAATCAAATTCCGGCAAAATACTTGGCGGGCAGTTTAGCCGGTAGCGATTCCAAAAGAATCAATACCTCAACGGAAGTCGTCGCGATTTCGCATGAGAGCGATTCAGACCTTCTCAAAGAAATTAAGCGGAGTGAAGCGCGAATTCAATCGTTCATTCAAGAAACGATGAAATCTGAAATTTCGAAAGTTTCAAAAACGCTTCCTAAACCTGTGAAAAAGGGAACTGTAGAAACGGACGACGCCATTCGACAAAGTGAAAAACGCCTTCGAACCATTATCGATTCCACCCCTCTCGGGATTTGCATCACCAACGAAAAACGTGAGTTTGAGTATGTCAATCAAGCTTACTGCGGTATTTATGGATACTCTCCCGATGAACTCATCGGAAATCCGTTCACAATGATTGTAGAAAAAGAAAAGACGAAAATGTGGGTCGATTTGCACGATAAGTACATGTTGATGTCGGGTGAAGAATTGAAAGGATACAGCGATATTCGAACCGAGTGGACCGTGATGCACAAAACAGGCAAACCGATCACCATTTTAGCCGATGCCGCACGCATTTATGGTACCGATAACCGCCCGCGGAAAGTGACTTTCGTTATGAATATCACAGAATTTAGCAAACTTCGCGAGGACTTGCGCAAATCCGAATTGCAACTGATGCAAGCGGAGAAAATGTCGTCGCTTGGGCAAATGGTTGCCGGTGTCGCTCACGAAATCAATACCCCGCTTGGATTTGTGAAAAGCAACTTACAACTCCTTTCAGAAGCCCAAGGTGAAATCAAAGAATTGATTGACCTTCAATTGAGATTAAAAGAAGAAATTTTCAACGGCACAAGCGATACCGTTTCGCAAATTATCGACGAAATCGAATCCAAAGAAAAGAAAGCGCAGCTTTATCAAGAAAGTATCAAGCTCATTGCAAATTCGATGGAAGGTATCACCAGAATTCAAGAATTGGTTCAAGATTTGAAGAACTTTTCAAGGCTTGATGAAGCCGAGCAGAAATCGGTTCCCATATCAGATATTGTGGATTCATCTCTTAAAATTGCAAGTCATATTTTCAAAGAAAGAGGGATTGAAATTGTGCGGAATTATCGCAATAATCCAAATATTCTTTGTTTTCCGGCGCAGCTTAATCAAGTGTTTCTGAATCTATTTACAAATGCGGCACAAGCAATTTCTCATTCTAAAGGAAAGATTACGATTACCTCTGAGCTTCAGGGAATTGGGTCAAAATCGTCTTCTGTGGTAACCGTAGAGGATAACGGCTCCGGAATTAAGCCGGAAAACCTCAAAAAGATTTTTGAACCCTTTTTCACAACCAAAGAAATCGGGCAAGGCACAGGGCTTGGGCTTGCAATCGTTCACAAAATTGTGACAAACCATAATGGAGAAATCTTGGTTGATAGTACTGTCGGTAAAGGTACCATATTCACCGTTCGAATTCCGATAAGCAATAAGGATAAGTTGACACCCTCTACTCAAACCAACGGAAAGCAATCTGTTACAGAAAAAGTTATTCAATCACCCTTTTTGGATGATGATGATGATGAAGTTCAAAAAAAAGTTAAGAAGTAACGAAACTGAACCATTAAAATTATAACAATGAACACACCGAATTCGAAAATTTTGTTTGTCGATGACGAACCCCTGATTTTAGAAACACTTCAACTGGTTTTTCGTGATTGGCACATTAAGCTTGCCGTTGGGCCTGAAGAAGCCCTAAAAGCCATTCAATCAGAATCATTTGCCGTAATCGTTTCTGACCAACGCATGCCGGGAATGAGTGGCACAGAACTTCTCAAAAAGGTTAAAGAGATTTCGCCTGAAACCATTCGAATTGTGCTTACCGGATACTCCGAGCTCGACCTTGTCATTGATGCCATCAATAGCGGGGAAGTATGGCGGTTTATCAATAAACCTTGGGATAACGATAAATTGAAAGGCACGGTTAAAGCGGCTTATGATTTGTTCGAAGTCAACAAGGTTTTACGCGAAGAAGTGAAAAAGAATAAGGGAACATCGACAAAATCAACCAATACCAACCTTCCGGTTCTTTTTATCGATCAGTTAGAATCGCACTTGAAAGGGTATGAAGGATTGCTTAGCAACAAATATCAATTCAATTCTTCAACAACCCTTGAAGCGGCTACCGCTATTCTTAAAGAAAACAAAATCGCGATTCTCGCCTGTGACTCAACCCTTGCCAGCGAAAAGGGAACAGACTTTCTAACTTATGTGCGTACTTATTTTCCCGATATCATTTCGATTTACATTTCTGATAGCAAAGATTCAGTCGAAGCGATTCGCCTTATTAACGAAAGCCAAGTTTTTCGATATTTGGTGAAGCCTTTCCCAAAGCAAGCGCTCATTGATGTGATGGAAGAAGCATCTTTGAAATATGAAGAAAAGGGAAATACAAAATCTGTATCAGAAACAAAAAAAGAACCCGTCGCATTCAGCAAAATGCTTGAAGAGATTCAAGCCAAACGATCGCAAAATCGCGAATATTAATCTGCGATTATTCGCCATTTTTGACTTCTTTAACTGTTGATTTTAGTGTTAAAAAGGGTGATGGAGAAAGAAAAAAATCGGGCGAAAGCCCGATTTTTTTATCTCCGACTTGAGAGTCTAATAAAGAATCGATCCTTTTGATTAGCTCGTATAAGTTTTTTCAATCATTGATGTCACTTCCTGAACCGGCCGGTCTGCACCAATATCATCAACAAGATTTAACGCGCGATAGAATTTCAAAACCGGTTCGGTTTGCTTGTGATAAACCGAAAGTCGATTCCTCACCGTTTCTTCTTTATCATCATCACGCTGTCGTATGTCGGTAGAGCCGCATTTATCACATTTGCCTTCAGATTTCGGCGGGCTTGTAAATCGATTGTAAATTGCCCCGCAATTAGCGCAAGAAATTCTGCCGGAAAGACGCTTCACCACTTCTTCTTCGCTCACCACCAAATTGACCACCCGAATGGTTGTACTCTTGCGGCGCTCAAGCATTTGTTGTAGTGCTTCTGCTTGGGGCACCGTTCGTGGAAAACCATCAAAAACAAACCCGCCACGGGCATTTTCAGAATCCAAAACTTTTTCAATCATCCCAATAATCACATCATCCGGCACAAGCTCCCCTCGGTCAAGAAAATCCTTTGCAAGCCGTCCAAGCTCGCTTTCATTTTTAATTTCTGCGCGAAGCATATCTCCGGTGGAAATATGAGCAGCTTGATTTTTTTCTGCCAAAATTTTTGCTTGTGTGCCTTTACCTACTCCCGGCGTTCCGAATAAAATCAGTTTCATTGAATATTAATGTTGATTGGATTAAAGTTGTTTGATTGTCAATCGTTTCCGCTGTGGTGCTTCTTTAGGGGTGGAGTCTTTTGCTGAATGATCAGGAGACGGAGTAACCGTATTTTCACTTTGCTTGATTGGGGCATCATTCGATTCGGGTGTTGAATTTGAAGTGCTTTGCAAAACGCCGGGTTCGATTCCTTGGGCATTCAATTCCTCAAGTCGCTCGGCAACAGCGGTATCGAGCGAGTAAAGCATTAATGCAATCCAACGCCGATTTTCACCCAAATCGCCTTTAGTGGGAGCTGTCGAAACAGATTTTGCATTCACCACCGTGCAGATTCCACCAAAGGTGGTGCGTTCTTCCGAAAAGATTAATGAAAGTTCGAGCTTATTTCCGCCCAAAAGAACAGAATAAACATCGCATTTTAATTGCGCCATTCCACCAAAGTTTTTTCCCCGATTCACAACACGCCAATTCACCCACCGCGAGGCAAAACCCAACGCGATTTCGTAAACTTCCTTAACAGATAGAGCATAGCGTCTTGTTTTGAGCTCTTCATACTCTGGTTTTTCGGAGGTTTCGGCTTCATTGCTAATAAACGCAAGGCGGGCTTTGCTTAGAAGCGCTTCGGGCGAAAGTTCAAAAAAGAGTGGCATTTGATTTTTGATTTGATTTTCGATTCCGTTTGATTTGTTTTCCATTTCTGCTACTGGTGGCAAGTTGCCCGCAAGCAGCGCCAATATCTTTCCCGCGGCTGCGGCGAACGGTTACGGTGAAACCGGCGTCATATAGCATTTGCCGAAAGGTTTCCTTTGATTCACTATTGCTGCGCTCAAAGTGTGCTTCCGGAATGGGATTAAAATCGATCAAGTTAATTTTGCAATCAGAAATGCGGCAAAATTTTATCAACGCACGGGCATCAGCCTCCGTGTCATTCACTCCCGAAAGCAAAAGGTACTCGTAAAAAACAGGTCGCCCCTTTTTATGGAAATAATACCCGATCGATTCTCGCAATGCTTCAAGCGAAAATTCATTCGTGATGGGCATAAAATCGGCGCGTTTCTCCGGATTGGCTGAGTGAAGCGAAACCGCCAAATTGAATTTTGCTGCAGGATCATCGGCAAAGCGCCGAATCCCTGTCGCAACACCCGAAGTCGAAATCGTGATGTGCCGTTGTCCGATTTGAAATAAATATTTGAAATCCGAAAGCATCACCGAAGCTTCGATTACCCGTTCATAGTTGAGCATCGGTTCGCCCATTCCCATAAACACTACGTGTGAAACCCGCTTCTGCCAATGTTCTTTAGCCCAAAGCACCGCATAACCCACTTGATCCAAGATTTCACCGGTGGTGAGGTTTCGGGTGAACCCCATATATCCTGTGGCACAAAATTTACAACCAAGCGCACAGCCGACTTGCGAAGAAACGCAAACCGTAAGCCGCTCATGCTCCCCATTTTGATTGGGGATAAGCACGGTTTCAATTTCATAGCCATCGTGCAATTTGAAAAGAAACTTTACGGTTTGTGTCGGTTCCAATTCTTCGGAACCTGTGAGGTTCGTTGGCTCAAGATGCGAAAGCTTGAAAGAGGCAGCAAGCTTTTCGCGCAACGCTTTCGAGAGATTTGAAAGTGAAGTAAAAAAGGCGGCGGCATCACCGCTTTTCGCTGCGGCATAGCCTTTTTCAGAATAAACCCATTGAAGAATTTGTGCTGCGCGGTAGGCGGGTTCACCGGCGGCTTCAAGCCACGATTCAAGACCCTTGCGCCCAAGCGATTTTATATCAACCCGCGGAATTGCCGATGATTCCCCCGTTTCTACTGAAGAAGCAAGCGGTAAGGTATGATGTTCGGGTTCCAATGTCATCGGCGCAAGTCCGTTCAGTTAAAGCTTGAAAACGAGTAAAATGCTCTATGTTAATAAATCGTAACACAAAATTATTCTAAAAAAGCGGGATAGCAAAGGGAAGTGAAAAAGAATCGCTGTTCTGATTCGCCGCATTAAACTAAAATTCCATTTAGCGATAAGCATCGTGTTTTAATTAAGGAGCCCTGTAAAAGTCACCGTCCATTTCTGAACGTCTCGTCGTCCAAAAATGACCATCTGCTAGTACCACAGATAATCATGAATTCAATGGGCCGTTTTTGAGCCATTTCAGGTACCCCAAATCCAAAATTTCTGGCACAGATTTTGTCCTCTTAATCAATCATCCCAATGAAACTTACTTTGTTATCGAATAGGGATAATAAGTAGGGCAATAGGAATCAAATTGAAAAGAGAAATAAAACGATGATCAATCAATCTAAAATTACTTGTTTAGGAATCATTACTTGTGTCTTTGGAATATTATTTTCCGGCTGCCAAATGAAAGAAACGGCAGATATCGATTCCAAAAAAGTGCAAATTAATTTAAAAATTAATGCAAAATCACTCGGAAAAATTCAATCCCTTGGAATTCGGGGAAACTTAAAACCTCTCTCTTGGGAGAAATCTCTTTTCGCTCAAGACACTGATGGCGATGGCATCTTTGAAGTGTCCTTTACAATACCGGTAAAAGAAGGAAGCGAAATTCTTGAATACAAATGTGTTATTGAAAATGACCCAATAATTTGGGAATTGGCAAAAACAAATCGATTTCTACAGCTTACACCCGATTCCCTCAGCCGCATTTCGATTGAGTGGAATAAAAAGGAGCCATTAAAACCGCAAGAATTTCCAAAGCTCTCCCCGGAAAAACTTCAAGCGGATTTTAAAATCTTAAAAACGGCGCTTGAATCGCTGCATCCCGGCATTTACCGTTACACATCTAAATCCCAAATGGATCTTATTTTCAGCGAAGCAGAGTTGCAGTTAAAACAGCCATTAACTTATTCTGAATTTTATACCCTAATTTCGAAAATTACCGGAGAAATTAAATGCGGTCATACCTTTGCCAGCTTTTATAATCAACCCGCTATAATTAATGAATTAATTTTTGCCCAACCCGATAAATTGCCGCTGACGTTTCGAATTATTGAAGGGAAAATCATTGTCGATCAAAATCTCTCTGATCAATTGGCATTGAGTAACTATCCCGAAATTTTAGCCATTAATGGGATTGACACAAAAATAATCCTTTCAGAACTTCAAAAATTCGTCAAAGCCGATGGCATCAATAACCCCAAGCGACTTGCTGACCTGAATCTTCACGGATTCGGTGAATTTGAAAGTTTTGATTCCTATTTTCCCTTAATTTACCCGCCAAAGAATGGAAAATATGAACTTCAACTTCTTAAAGCAGGAGAAACCAAACCGTCGCTTTGCACAATAACCCCTATTTCTAGAAGCGACCGCAGCGAAAGAATTCGTTCAAAATATCCGGAATTATTTTCATCAATTAATCAACTCTGGTCTTCAAAAATTCATGAAAATAACACGGCGTACCTACAACTTTTAACCTTCGATTCATTTCAACTGCCATTTGAATGGAAGCCGTTTTTAGATAGCGTTTTTCAAGACTATAAATTAAAAGGTGTTAATAAATTAGTTATTGATATCCGCGGCAATGAAGGCGGGCAAGATGAAATTTTATTTGAATTGGGGAAGAAAATTGCAAAATCAAGTTATAAAATTCCTCAAAGTAACACCTATGTCGCGTATCAAGTTGTTCCAGAAGCCTTAAAACCTTACCTGAACACGTGGCAAACCGATGTTTATGATTTATCAAGTCGCATAGAAAAACAAGAAAATGGGCTTTATCGATTAAAGTCAGAAAAAAGTATTATTTTAGAACCGGCATTAGATGCATTTCAAGGGGAAGTTACGCTTCTTGTGAATGCCACCAATAGCTCCGCGACATTCCTGCTTGCAGAAATAGCGAAAGAGCTAAAGCTCGCCAACATTATCGGCGAGCCAACCGGCGGCAGTCAAAAAGGCTTAAATTCAGGGGTTATTTTCTTTTTAAGATTACCAAATTCAAAAATTGAAGTTGATATCCCGATTTTTAGTACTGTCAATCCCGAAAAGCCCGATGCCGGCATTCAGCCCGATATTCTCGTTTCAGAAACCGAAGAAGCTTTTCGTGCCAAAAGAGATTTAATTCTCGAAAGAGCGCTTCAAAGAAATACAGAATTAAAATAAATATGTCAGAGAAGGAAAAAAATGAATTAATTCAAATATTAAATTCGCGATTTCAAGCCAACCCCCACCGTCACCCAAATAGTTCATTTGAAACGGTAATTCACCACCTCAAGAAAAGCCCCGATAAATTAAATGCCGTTTTTCAAATGGAAAAAACCGGCGGCGAACCCGACGCCGTGATATTCCCTGATTCTCCAAATGATTTATTCATCATCGACTGCGCAAAAGAATCCCCCCTTGGCCGCAGAAGCCTTTGTTACGACAATGCGGCACTCAAATCACGTAAAGAAAATAAACCCAAACACAGTGCCCTCGGGCTCGCCGCAGAAATGGGTGTTCAGCTTTTGGACGAGATGCTTTACCGAAAGATCCAATCCCTTGAAATCCAAAACCCATTAGACACCAAAACCTCTTCGTGGCTTTTAACCCCCAACGAAAATCCGCGACCTCGGCGGCGCCCTCTTTGCCGACTTCCGCTAAGGCGAAACTTTCATTTACCATAACGGCGCCGAATCCTACTACGCTGCGCGCGGCTTCCGCGGTTATTTAAAGTTGATTTGATAAGCAATTTTTCAAGGGAGTACCCACTATTTTATTTGAAATTGATTGATTCTTTCTAAAGAAAAAAGTAGTAACTAATAAAACTTTTCCTTAAGTTTTAATGCTTCCAAAACAAAAAAATCCTTTATGCCAAAAATCTACGATAATATAGCAAATAATTTAACCAAAGGGTTAAACGATACACTTGAAGTCTCTTCAAGAGCCGATTTTTGCGTTGGCTATTTTAATTTAAGAGGGTGGAAGGAAGTATCTGAGAATATTGACAAAATGGGTGGTTCAACAATAATTGAAGGAAAAGAAGAAGTTCATAGAATATGTAGGTTATTGGTTGGAATGCAAAAGTTACCCATTGAAATACTGCGCGAATATTTTTCTGGCGATTTAAACCATCTAATTGATCAATCCGAAGTTATTCGTCTAAAAAAACAATTAGCCCAAGAATTTAAAGAGCAATTAACGATTGGTACCCCAACTGAAGTTGATGAAGCTGCATTAAGAAAATTATGCCAACAGTTAAAAGATAAAAAAGCTGTTGTGAAGTTGCACCTTCGCTATCCTCTTCACGCAAAATTATATTTAGCGTATAGCAAAGATAAAAGAGTACCTGTTATAGGTTTTTTAGGAAGTAGCAATATGACACTAGCAGGTCTTGCAAAACAAGGTGAACTTAACATTGATGTGATGGATCAAGATGCAGCCAACAAATTAGCAACTTGGTTTGATGACCGTTGGAATGACCGATGGTGTATCGACATAACTCAAGAACTTATTGAAATTATTGATAACTCTTGGGCAGCTGATAGATTGGTTTCCCCATTTCACATTTACTTGAAAATCGCCTATCACCTTTCAAGAGAAGCAAGAGCAGGAATAAGTGAATTCAAACTTCCAAAGGTTTTCCAAAGAGAACTTCTTGAATTTCAACAGAAAGCAGTTTTGGTTGCTGCTCATCACTTAAACAAAAGAGATGGAGTTTTAATTGGTGATGTGGTAGGACTGGGCAAAACAATTACTGCAACGGCTTTAGCAAAAATGTTTGAGGAAGATTTTTTCCTTGAAACATTAATAATTTGCCCTCCCAATCTAAAAGAAATGTGGGAAGAATACCGGATAAAATATACCCTAAATGCAAGAATAATATCAATTGGGGAAGTCCAAAAAATACTCCCAACATTAAGAAGATTTAGATTAGTGATAATAGACGAAAGCCACAACCTTCGAAACGACCAATCTATTCGATACAGAGCAATAAAATCATACTTAGAGGAAAATGATAGTAAGGTAATTTTGCTTTCAGCCACACCTTATAACAAAAGTTATATAGATCTCTCTAATCAACTTCGATTATTTATTTCTGACGACAAAGATATCGGGATTAGCCCTGAACAATACATTGAAAACATTGGCGGGGCAGTTCAATTTTCGTCAAACCATACGGATACTTTCATAAGAAGCATAAAAGCCTTCGAAAAAAGTCATTTTTCGGATGACTGGAGAGAATTAATGCGGTTATACTTAGTTCGTAGAACAAGAAGCTTCATAAAAGAAAATTATGCAAAAACAGACGAAAGTAATGGAAGGAAATACTTAACATTTGCCGACGGAACTAAATCATTTTTTCCAGAAAGAATTCCAAAAAGAGTCGATTATTCCTTTGACCCAAACGACGAAACAGACCAATACGCAAAACTATACTCATCAAAAGTAGTTGATACGATCAACTCATTAGAACTACCTAGATATGGTCTACAACAATATCTTAATGATAAGCCACACATAAGACCAACGAAGGAAGAAGAACAAATTATGCTAAATCTGAGCAGGGCCGGGAAACGGCTAATGGGTTTTTGTAGAACAAACTTATTCAAAAGGTTGGAAAGCAGCGGTTATTCATTTCTACTTTCACTAAGTAGACACATTTTAAGAAACTTTGTGTTTGTGTATGCACTACAAAATAATTTACCAATTCCAATTGGTAAAAACATATCACAGAATTTAGATGATTACATAGAAGACAGTGATACTGAACAAAATGAGATAGGGAAAAATGAAAATGGAAAAGTAAAAGAAGAAAGCGCAAAAAATGAAAAGAGATCATTAAAATTAATTTTAAAAGAGGAAATATATCTAGAAAAAGCACAGGAAATATATAAGTACTTTTCAAACGAAAACAATAAAAGAGGATTTGATTGGATTAGAAGTGAATTTTTCTCAAAGCATAGAAAAGAAAAAATTGACAAGGAAGGTAAAAGAGAAATTGAAGAAGTTTCATTAATAAAAACATTGATTGAAGATTGTAAAAAAATTATTGAGATATTAGAGTTGGGTAAAGACTGGAACACAGATAATGATAGACAGTTGAACGCACTTCACGAATTAATTGCATTAAAACACAGCAAGGAAAAAATTCTAATATTTACACAATTCTCAGATACAGCAAACTATCTTACTAAAGCCCTACTTGAAAGAGGAGTTTCACAAATTGATAGCGTTACTGGAGATGACGGCAACCCTACAATTAAAGCCCAAAGATTTAGCCCAATAAGTAACCAAAAGCCGGAGTTGAAAGGATATAATGAAATTAGAGTACTAATTTCTACAGATGTCTTAAGTGAAGGTCAAAACTTACAGGATGGGCATATTATTGTTAATTATGATTTGCCGTGGGCTATAATACGATTAATTCAAAGAGCTGGACGTGTTGACCGCATTGGGCAAAATGCAGAACGAATTTTATGTTACTCTTTTTTGCCGGAAAAGGGAATTGAAAAAATAATCAAATTAAGAGAACGGCTCACAAAACGTATTGAAGAAAACGCCAATGTAGTGGGTAGCGATGAAACCTTTTTTGATGGCGACCCTGTAAACCTTGCAGACCTTTACAATGAAAAATCGGGCATTTTGGACGGTGAAGATGATGATACCGAAGTGGATTTGGCTTCCTTGGCTTATCAGATTTGGAAAAACGCTACAGACGCAAATCCTGAACTGAATAAAATCATACCCGATTTGCCGAATGTAATTTATGCCACCAAACACAATGATGAAGCACCTGAAAAAGAAGGTGTAATTGTTTACACCCGAACATCAGAAGAAAACGATGTTTTGGCTTGGGTGGACAATAAAGGAAAAATCATTACCCAATCGCAACATACCATTTTAAAAGCGGCACAATGCACACCCGATACCGTACCGAAATACAAATTGGAAAAGCATCACGAATTGGTAAAAAGCGGCATTGACTTTATTCGTGAAGAAGAAAAAAATACAGGTGGTTCATTGGGTAAAAAAACAGGCGTAAAGTATCGTGTGTATATGCGACTTGACCGCTATTGCAAAGAGTATGAAGGAACTTTATTTGTGAACGAGCAGCTGAAAAAAGCAGTGGACGACATTTACAAATATCCTTTAAAGGAGTTTGCAAGAGAGACCTTAAACCGCCAACTCAAAGCAGGTATTTCAGACGACCAATTGGCAAACTTGGTGATTTCACTTCGTGAAGAAGATAAATTGGCAATCGTAAATGAAGATGAACAACCCAACAAAGAACCGCAAATCATTTGCTCATTGGGCTTAAAAAACTAATCCCATCGAATTCGAAGAGTATTAATAAATGGAAATACCTATGACCAAAAGCAAAAAAATTCAAGTTAAGGGAATAGAAATATCCATTATCCAAGACGATAACAAGGACTTTATCTCCCTTACAGATATGTTAAGAGCCAAAGATGGTGACTTTTTTATTTCCGATTGGCTTAGAAACAGAAACACGGTCGAGTTTTTGGGAATATGGGAATCGGTTTACAATCCTAATTTTAATTATGGCGAATTCGCCACAATTAAAAGTCAGGCCGGCTTGAATAACTACAAAATCAGTGTGAAAGAGTGGGTTGAGAAAACCAATGCAATTGGCTTAAAAGCTACGGCTGGAAGATACGGTGGAACCTACGCTCATAGTGATATAGCTTTCGAATTTGGAATGTGGATAAGTGCTGAATTTAAGATTTACCTTATCAAAGAGTTCCAACGACTAAAAGCCGATGAAAATGACCGACTTAAGTTAGAATGGAATCTTCAACGAACTTTAGCCAAGGTAAACTACCACATTCATACCGATGCCATCAAAGAAAATTTGATCCCCAAAGAATTGAGCAAAACCCAAATTAGTTTGGTGTATGCCAATGAAGCGGATATGCTCAATATGGCTTTATTTGGTTTTACGGCAAAGCAATGGCGAGAAACCAACCCTGAGAAAGATGGAAATGTTAGAGATTATGCCACCATTGAACAATTGGTGGTGCTGTCTAATCTGGAAAGCATCAATGCGGTATTAATCAATCAAGGATTGTCACAACCAGAAAGATTAAAACAATTGAACCAAATTGCAATCACTCAAATGAAATCTCTCGTGGCTAATCAACAAATTAAAAAACTGAAATGAGCTTAGACAAAAAAGACTTTTCAATCTACATCAAGCAGTTCAATTTTCGAGAACTGTTTAATGATATGGGCTGGAACAACGATAAAACAACCCAACCCATTGTAGTTGACAATGAAACCTACACTTTACAAGCAGTTGCCGAAAAAAGCGGTTTCAAAATCTTGTTGTGCAATCCGCTTGCTAATGGCTTAATTCCCGACTACAACACCCGTAAAAAAATTGAAACCAAAGTAACCAAACTGTTTCAGGAGCATTTGATTATCTTTTTTGACTCCAAGAAAACCGAACAGATTTGGCAATTGGTAGTAAGGCAATCGGGCAAACCAACCAAAGTAACCGAAACCCGTTGGCACATCAACCAAGACCCTGAATTGCTTTACCAACGGGCAGCAGGCATTTTCTTTGAATTAGACGAAGAAGAACACATCACCATTATTGACGTAACCAAACGCATTGCCGACAACTTCCACCAAAACAACGAAAGAGTTACCAAGCAGTTTTACGACAAGTTTAAAAAAGAACACGGAGCATTTCTGCAATTCATCAAAGGCATTTCCGACAAAACCAATCAGGAATGGTATGCTTCATTGATGCTCAACCGATTGATGTTTTGCTACTTCATTCAGAAAAAAGGGTTTTTAGACAACAACAAAAACTACCTGCGTGATAAACTGCTTGCCTGCAAAGCCAAAAAGGGCAAGGTGAAATTTTACTCTTTCTATCGTGATTTCCTTTTGGTGCTATTTCATAAAGGACTGAACGAACCCACGCAAAGCCCTGACACCAAAATAGAAATTGGAAAAATTCCTTACCTGAACGGTGGTTTATTTGACGAACACGAACTGGAAAAAAACAACGATAGTATTGACATTGATGACAAAGCATTTGAACGCCTTTTTGATTTCTTCGACCAATACGAGTGGCATTTAGATACCCGACACACGGCAAGTGGAAAAGACATTAACCCCGACGTGATTGGTTACATCTTTGAGAAGTATATCAACGACAGGGCTAATATGGGTGCTTACTACACCAAAGAAGATATTACCGACTACATCAGTAAAAATTGTATCCTGCCCTATTTGTTTGACGAAACCAAACGCCATTACCCTAAAGCATTTAATGCAGATTCCGAAGTGTGGCAAATGGTAAAGCAAAGTGGCAAACAATACATTTATGATGCAGTAAAAAAAGGTGTGGAAGAACCCTTACCAAAAGAAATTGAACAAGGCATAAAAGATGTAAGCAAACGCTCCGAATGGAATAAACCGGCTACCATCAATTACGCTTTACCCACAGAAATTTGGCGTGAAGTGGTGGACCGCAGAAACCGCTACACCGAAGTAAAAAGCAAAATTGACAACGGCGATATTCAGCATATCAACGACTTTATTACCTACAACCTGAACATACGCCAGTTTGCACAAGATGTAGTAGAAAACACCAACGACCCCGAATTGCTCAAACACTTTTACAAAGCACTCAACAGCGTTACCATTATTGACCCTACTTGCGGCTCTGGTGCGTTTTTGTTTGCGGCAATGAACATTTTAGAACCCTTGTATGAAAGCTGCCTGCAACGGATGGAAAACTTTGTTGCCGAAGCACCAAAAGGCAAATACAAGTTTTTTGAAGAAACGCTGGCACAGGTAAAAAGCCCCGAACACCCCAACCTGCAATACTTCATTTACAAAAGCATCATCCTGCGAAATTTGTATGGGGTGGACATTATGAAAGAAGCGGTGGAAATTGCCAAACTGCGTTTATTCCTCAAACTCGTTGCTACTGTAGAAGCCGATTACCGCAAACCCAATTTAGGCTTAGAACCTTTGCCTGATATTGATTTTAATATCCGTGCAGGAAATACGTTGGTGGGTTTTGCTACAGAAACAGAGCTGCGAAAGGGACTTAAATGGAAACTTGATTTTGATGGCGAAGAAGAACGGATAAACGAAAAATGTGAGATTGTGTCCAATGCCTTTAAACGTTACAAAGAAATTCAATTGACTTATGGCGATGATTTTCAGGAGTTCAAAAAAGCTAAATCAGAACTCAATAAGCGACTGAAAGAATTAAACCACGAACTCAATCAATTGCTTCATAAACAAGCAGATGGCTTGAAATATGAGGCTTGGCTACAATCGCATCAACCCTTTCATTGGTTTGCAGAGTTTTATGAAATAGTGCAGGAAAAGGGCGGCTTTGATGTGGTGATTGGGAATCCGCCGTATGTTGTTTATACAAAGAAAGATAGCAAAACCAAAATGTCAATAGCTGACAGGTATAAACTCACCAATTTTGAGACTCTTCCAACAAACAACTTATACTCATTCGTAATCGAAAGAAGCTCAAATTTATTAAATAGAATGGGGAAACTTGGGATGATAGTTCCTATTGCTTCTGTTTCTACTGAGGCAATGAAAGAATTGCAAAATTTATATTCTAAAAAATTTAGTAGCCAATGGCACTCAAACTACTCTACACGACCAGGAAAATTATTTGCTGGGGTTGATATGAATTTAACAATATCAATTCTAACAAAAACCGATTCTAAATCAAACTTTGTTACCGATTACACTCGTTGGTATGATGGTGAAAATAAAAATCGAGCTTATATTTTCGATTTGTTGAATTATGTTGAATTTATAAATTCGGTAAAGTTTCAGAATAATTATCCTAAATTTTCTAAAAAGATTGAAATTGAGATTTTAAAGAAGATGTTAAGTCACAATAAAAAGCTTAGTTTTTTTTATTCAAATATTGGTTCAAATGTTTTTTACCATTCAGGTGGAAGATATTGGAGAAAAGCAATTGACCAAAGTTTTTCTTCTCATTATAAGAAAATTACGTTGGTTAGAGAAAATTTAAGTATCGCTCTATGTTTGTTAAATAGCCAACTTTTCTATTGGTATTGGATTTCAAACTCTAACTGTATGGATGTGGTTTCGAGAGAAGTAGATTTGCTGCCGGTCTTTAATTTAGAAAACAAGTTTGAGGAATTTAATTCACTCGCTTCACAGTTGCTTGAAAGTTATTTTGATAATACTGAAAATAGAGTTCGTTTAGGAGAAATTATTAATACAACTGAAGTGAACTTTGATATAAAAAAATCCAAACCCATCATAGACGAAATCGACACAGTTTTAGCCAAGTACTACGGTTTTACCGATGAAGAATTAGACTTTATCATCAACTACGATATTAAATACCGAATGGGTAAGGAACTTGAAAACGAAGACGAAGCATGATAAAAGAAACCCTTGGAAATACCGACCTTTTAAAGCTCCCCAAAACAGCTTTTTTGTGCAGCCGACAAGTTCCTGCTTCGGTGGTATTGAAATGCTATGACTAGCTTAAAAAAAAAGAGATAAGATGGCAAAGAAAAAAGAAGACAAAGCATTTAATCCAAGACTCTATATGGAATTGGCTATTGCGGAAATGAATAAGTCTATTCAAGAGCCAAGGAAAGATAAGGTAAGCCCAAAAGTAGGAGCAGTTTTAATCAAACCTGATGGCACAGAAGAAACTGCATTCAGGGGTGAGCTTCGCCACGGAGACCACGCAGAATTTACATTACTTGAAAGAAAGAACCGTAGCAATCCTTTGGAGGGCTCAATACTATTTGCAACACTTGAACCTTGTGCTCCGGGAGCAAGAAATCACCCTAAACTGGGCTGTGCAGAAAGAATTGTAAATGCCCGCATTAAGAAAGTTTGGATTGGCATTGAAGACCCAGATCCATCAGTAGATAGAAAGGGTATAAAATATTTGCTCGACAATGGCGTTGAAGTAGAAATGTTTGACGTTGACCTGCAAAAACAAATTCGTGATGCTAACAAGCAATTTATTGAAGAAGCGGAAGATAGAGCCAAGAAAGTAAAAGAGAAAATACCCACGGTGGTATTGTCGGAAAAAGAAAGAACGGAGCCACGGGCTGAATTGGATGATTTGTCGAACCTGCATTTAGAAGCATTCATTAACAAAGCCAAGCTAAATGTCGAGCTTAACACTCCTAAATTTTACAGAATACTTACTCAGTTGGGTGTTTTGGAGTTTAAAGATGATAAGTATTTGCCCACAGGTTTAGGGTTGCTCTTGTTTGGCGAACGTCCGCAATTGATTTACCAAAATGCGCTGATTAGAGCTACGTATAAAACCAAAGGTAGAGGAGAAGATATTGAAACCATTCAAGGCCCGCTTATTTCTCAGGCAGACAAAATTCAACAATGGTATGTAACCCATATTGGCAAACAGATAGACCGTTCTGCTTCCGAAAGGAAAGTTACTTACGATTACCCCTTAGTCGTTTTACGTGAAGCTATCATTAACGCTATTGTTCATAGAGATTATGATATAGATGGTGCTCCTATTTATTTTGAAATTAATGATGATGCCATTATCATTAAAAGCCCGGGCGAACCGGTTAAACCAATTACGTTGGAACAAATCAAGCGGTTCAATGCTCCTTCATTAAGTCGAAATCCCAAGATAATGTATGTTTTTGACCAAATGGAGTTGGTTGAACAAAGGGGTTTAGGATTTCAAACCATTAAAGACTTGCCCACAAAGCATAATTTGCCTTTGCCGTTAGTTTCTTATGAAGCCCCGTATATGGTTATGAAATTTCCAAGAAGTATTGAGGCTGCAAAAAAAGCGGCTGATAATCCTAACGTAGCAAAGCTAAATGATGCTCAACTAAGTGGTTACGAATGGCTTAAAACAGTGGGAGAAGTAAGCACAAGGGAATATTCAGCTCATTTTAACATTGGATATAAAACTGCCCAACGACATCTTGCAGCAATGAAAGATCTTGATTTAATACATGATAATGGAGAAGATGCAAATTCTCCTAATTATAAATATGTTGTAACTGAATGAGTTAATGAACTTGGACAATAGCTTGGACATAATGTCCGAGTTGCAGGTATTAAAGTGGTTATAAGTTCTGAACTTGGACAAGAGGTTGGACATAGTGTCCAAGTAGTAATTGAACATAAAGATAAAGATGCTGCTACAAATAAAAGAACAAATAGGTAACATAGAACTGCTAAAGCAATCTAAAACAGCTTTTTTATGCAGCCGTAAAATTCCTGCTTCTGTAGTATTGAAATGCTATGACTGGGCAATTGAGCAAAGAGAAAAAGGCAATTGTGTTATCAGCGGCTTTCACAGCCAAATAGAAAAAGATGTGTTGCATTATCTGCTCAAAGGAAAACAGCCCATCATATTGGCATTGGCAAGAGGACTAAAAGACAAATTAGAACCTGAGTTTGAAAAACCACTTGAACAAGGCAGACTTTTAATCATCACACCGTTTGTTAAATCGGTAAAACGAGTAAGCAGCCAAAACGCCGAAAAGCGAAATTTACTTATGGTTAAACTTGCTGATGAAATCATAGTAGGTTATGCTAATGTGGGTGGAAAATTGGAAGTATTATTAAAATCCATTACAAAATCATTCAAAAGGCTTTAATCGTGCTGACAATTAGATTTTCCTAAATAAATATTTTCAAAAAAAATATATTGGAAATACAGATGAATAATCAAGACAGAAACCGATTAAAAGCAGCAATCGATTTAATTCAAAAATCGATCTTAATTGTTGAGGAAATTAGAGACTCAGAACAAGATAAATATGATAACTTATCTGAAGGTTTGCAGTCATCAAGTACTGGACAAAAGCTAGAAGATTCAATTTCAGAACTCGATAACGCAATCAGTCAACTTGAAGATGCAATTCAAACAATCGTGTCTTTATAATGTTTAAAGTAAATTGATGTTTTTATTTAGTTGGTTTTCAATTCTTCTTCTTTTTGTGAAGTGAATTTAAGTCTTCATGCTATTTGAAATGATGAAACTTATTTTCTAATATTAATTATGCTTAACCGTTTTCCTTAGTTATCCTTTTTCATTATTTTTACTATACATTTTCTTTTCTCTTTATTTTTCTTATTTCATCAACATAATCCATACACTTATGTCCAGCAGATCCGAAACGGGCCACGCCCGTAACGTTGCGCTCTTCAATCAAATGACCACTTTCGGCTCCACATTGTAAAACCATTTGCACCCATAATCGCGAATCTTTATTCGGCAAGGTGGTAAAAAAAGAAATGGTGTTGAATGAATTCGGTAAAATTGTTGAATTCACGTGGCACGATTTACCCAATCACAATTCAAATATTCAATTGGATGAATTCATCATCATGCCCAACCACATCCACGGAATCATAATTATTGTTGGCGCGGGTTCCAAACCCGCCCCAATCGACCCCGTTGGGGCAGGTTCTGAACCTGCCCCAACAATGGTACCCGCCCCAAAACCATTACCCGAAATCATCCGCCAATTGAAAACATTTTCCGCCAAACGAATCAATCAAATCCGTAATTCCCCCGGCATTTCCGTTTGGCAACGCAATTATTATGAACGCATCATAAGAGATGAGGAGGGTTTTCACAGAGTTAAAAAATACATTCGTGAGAACCCCCGCAATTGGGAAAAAGATGAGAATAATGTGGTGAATGATTAATTAAGGATTGAATCAAAGGGAATTTCTCCAAATAAAAAAAGCCCGCAAATTGCGAGCTTTCTCGTTGAGGTGCTAGGATTCGAACCTAGGAATGTCGGATTCAAAGTCCGATGCCTTACCACTTGGCGACACCTCAATACGGATTGACCCTCGAAACAACCGAATCACGCCTTTGTACAGTAGGTCGCTTCGGGTGCAAGTAGAGAAGAAAGACTTAGGAGTAACCCCCCAAGTACGCTCTAAAGTTTCAAAGAGCCAATCCAAAAATTCAATGAACACAAAATTTGAAGCCACAAATATAAAAGAGTGATTGAAATTGTCAATACTCTTTCCATATTTTTCTTTGATTTATACCGTCGAAAAAGACTTCACCCCAAAGCGTTCATGCGCTGTAGCCAAAAGCGACTCGCGATGATTGGGATGTGCGATAGAAGCTAAAAGTTCAGCGCGTTCCCGCAAACTCTTTGCGTGCAAATTCACAACGCCGTATTCCGTGACAATATAATGAACATGTGCCCGTGTGGTCACCACGCCCGCGCCTTGTTTCAAATAAGGTACAATGCGCGTTTCCCCTTTGGATGTGGTGGAAGGAAGCGCGAAAATCGGTTTCCCTCCTTCCGAAAGCGACGCCCCGCGAACAAAGTCCATCTGCCCGCCAACGCCGGAATACATTTTCGCCCCAATCGAATCGGCACAAATTTGTCCGGTCAAATCAATCTCAATGGCACTGTTAATTGCCGTGACTTTCGGATTACGGCGAATGACGGCGGTATCATTAACATATTGAACATCAAGCATCACCACTTGCGGGTTATCGTCGATAAAGTCATAAAGCTTGCGCGTGCCCATCGCAAAGGTTCCGACAATTTTATAGGGATGAATGCGTTTCTCTTCACCCGTAATCACGCCCGATTCCACAAGCGGAATAATCCCATCCGAAAACATCTCGGTATGAATACCCAAGCGTTTGTGATTGGTGAGTGAAGCAAGCACGGCATTCGGAATATTGCCGATACCCATTTGAAGCGTTGCGCCGTCTTCAATGATTTCAGCCACGTTTTTACCGATTGCAAGTGAAAGCTCGTCTAAGGGTTCCGGTGCAATTTCAAAAATGGGCGTATCGACCTCAACCAAAGAATCAATTTCACTGATGTGAATAATTCCATCGCCGTGAGAGCGAGGCATATTCGGGTTGATTTGCGCAATCACATGCTTGGCCGTTTGTACTGCAGCTCTTGAGCAATCGACCGAAACGCCGAGCGAGCAAAAGCCGTGTTTATCGGGCGGTGAAACTTGAATTAAAGCGAAATCGAGCGGCAAAATATTGCGGCGAAAGAGAAGTGGGGTTTCAGAAAGAAAAATTGGGATGTAATCAGCACGGCCTTCTTGAACGGCTTTGCGTACATTAGAGCCAATGAAGAGCGAACTGTCGCGAAAGCGATTGGCATACTCAGCCTTCACTTGTGGGGCAACTCCCTCGGTATGAAGGTGAATAAATTCCAAGTCTTGCAAATCGTTGGCGCGTTCATCAAGTGCTTGTAAAAGCACGGTTGGCGTGGCTGCAGCGGTGTGGATAAAAATTCGTGCGTTTGAATGGATATGACGCACGGCTTCAGAGGCGGTAACGGTTTTCATAAAGTACTCCTTTCATTTTAACGAAACTTCTCAAAAATACATAAAAATGAAACCACCAAGATTTATTTTTTGTGAAGTTTTGGAGATAAAGTGAGAACCTTCAAATGAAAAAAGTGATTTAAACGGTTTATGAATAAGATTGTCTGAATCACCAAACAGTCCAAGTTTTTTTTGTTAATTCAGTTTTATCGTAACGAACAGATTGAGTGATCTTAGAAATATGAGAAAATTACTTTTTGCAACCCTGCTTTTTTCACTCTTTTTCGCGGAGTCAAACGCGCAGTATTTTTTCTTTGGAAAAAACAAAGTTCAATACAAAAATTTTGAGTGGTATTCGTTGCAATCTGAGCACTTCGATGTGTATTACAGTGAAGGAGGCGACTATCTCGCACGCTTCACCGCCGATGCCCTCGAATCCGCATACTTTACCATTCGCAAAGATTTCAAATATGAAATCACCAACCGAATCGCGCTTATTGTTTTTAATTCCCAAACCGATTTTCAACAGAATAATGTCATTCAAGAGTATCTCTCCGAGGGCGTTGGTGGGGTAACGGAGCTTTATAAAAATCGCATTGTTGTTCCCTTTACCGGCGATTACAAGCAGTTCCGTCATGTCATTCATCACGAACTCATTCACGCCGTAGTGAATGATATGATATATGGTGGGTCCATCCAATCAGCCATTCGCAATAATGTTCAGCTTCAAATCCCGCTTTGGTTTAACGAAGGAATTGCCGAGTATCAACCCTTAGAGTGGGATACCAATTCCGATATGTTCATCACCGACGCCATTATCAACAACTACCTTCCCCCGATTCCATATCTCTCGGGCTACTTTGCTTACCGCGGTGGTCAATCGGTGTGGCGTTATGTCTCTCAAAAATACGGTCGCGAAAAGATTGGCGAAATAATGGGTCGGTTGCGAGCGTCTCGCAGCATTGATGTGGCTTTCAAAGGCTCGCTGGGCTTAAATGTTGAAGAGCTTTCAGAGCGGTGGCTTCGGGAAATGAAAGTGACCTATTGGCCTGAAATTGCCAAGCGCGAAGACATCAATACGATTATGAAACGCCTCACCGATCATCGTAAAGATGGTAGCAATTACAACACCTCACCCGCGATTTCACCGCAAGGTGACCGGTTTGCCTTCATCACCGACCGCAGCGGCTATTTCGATATCTATGTCGGCTCTACCGTCAATCCCGAGCAAGCCAAGCGAGTAATCAGCGGTCAGCGCTCCCGCGATTTCGAAGAACTAAAGATCCTTACTCCCGGGCTAACTTGGTCTCCGGATGGGAAAAAAATCGCGCTTGCCACCAAAGCCGGTGGCGAAGATGCCATTATGGTCATTGATGTTGAAACAGAAGAGATCGAGAAGTACACATTTAATATGAACGGGATATACTCGGTTGATTGGTCTCCGGATGGCGGAAGGCTCGCTTTTATTGGGCTTTACAACTACAAAAGCGATGTGTATGTCTATGATTTTAATTCAAAGCAAATCACAAACCTGACCAACGATATTTATTCCGATAGTGACCCGCAATGGTCGCCGGATGGAAAGAAAATTTATTTTTCTTCTGATCGTCAAGACAGTTTGAAAACTTCGCCTTATACCTTCATCCAAGGCGACCCGATTCCGGATATCGATTATGTAATCCCAGCACTAAATGAAGATATGCGCGTTCATGATTATTCACAGTTAGATTTGTACGAGTTAATATTTGATCAAAATTCAAATTTCAGAGGAAGTTTGAAGCGTCTCACCGCTACAAAAGGCATTGATGAAACATCGCCCGTACTTTCTCCCGATGGCAAAAAAATGCTCTTTGTTTCTGATTTGAACGGCGTGCTCAATGTGTATGAACTTGAGTTAGCAACTGTTGAGAAAGCCCCACTGATCAATACCGACCGTTCAACCACGATTCCCAAAATTCGACCGGTGACAAATCTATTAACCGGTATTCGGCAAATATCGATGTCCTCCGATGGCAGCAAACTCATTGCGGTGGGTTTAGACTATGGTGGCTTTGATATTTATCTATTGCGTATGCCTTTTGACCGGCAGTTGAACTTCCTAACCGCTGAGGGTTTCTTAGAACCCACGAATTGGGGCGGGAAGATGGTTGCTTCTCAAACCAAAAGATTTACGGAAGTGACTTCAGCGATGCGTCAAATGATAGGAAATGGGTCGTACCGAGTGCCAATTGCAAGCCCAGCAAAGGAAGACAGTGCAAAGGCTATCGCACGAGCTGCTGCGATAGAAGACTCTTCAAAGCGTGTGTATAGTGCACCAAAAGTGAATGTAAAGAATTTCGTCTTTGATCGTGGGTTTATGGCGCAGGCAGAGCGGAAAATTCAGCAGGATACCGCAAAAGACCAATTAACAATCGAGGATGAAAATCGGCGCAGACGCAATAACATTGATGAAGGCGGCGAATATCGTCCAAGGCGTTATAAACTTAACTTTTCACCCGATATTATTTACGGTGGCGCGGGAATCGATGGCATTTGGGGAGCACAAGGCTCTGCACTCTTTGCTTTCAGCGATCTGCTCGGCGATCATCAACTCTCCATTTTTACAAACCTTCAATTCGATTTGCAGAATAGCAACTACGGGCTTCAATATGCTTATTTAGGAAATCGAATGGATTATGCGGTGAACCTTTATCACACGGCACGCTTTCTTGTTTTAGGGCAGGATGCCTTCTCTTCCTCTTTATTCAGATTTAGAACTTATGGAGCAGAATTCAATGTGTCTTACCCGATTGATCGCTTAAACCGCATTGATGCAGGGCTAAGTTACTTGTGGTTAACAAAAGAAAACACCCAAGAAAACATCGGAAACGACACGCGAAATATCCTTTACCCAAGCCTCACTTACACGCACGACGATACGCGTCCCTTTCTTTATTCTCCAATCGATGGCACCCGTTATGCTGTAAGGCTCAGTGGAACCGCTTTAAGCGGAATATCCTTCGGCTCTATTTTAGCCGATTACCGAACTTATTTTAATTTTTGGCAATACTATTCGTTTGTGGTGCGCTTTTCCGGTGCGTATAGCATCGGTTCCAATCCCCAGAAATTTTTTATTGGAGGAACTGAAAATTGGATTAATCGTCAATTTTCTCAGCAGGTTATTCCCATTTCGGAAGTTCAGGATTTTCTTTTCACCACACCCGCGATTCCGCTTCGAGGTCATCCACTCAACGCGGCAAACGGAACTAAATTTGCACTTGCCAATCTTGAACTTAGATTTCCATTTCTACAGTACTTAGCCCTTGGCCCAATCCCGATTCCATTCTATTACTTGCAAGGCGTTTTGTTTGCCGATGTAGGTTCCGCTTGGACAAATACGGAAGCGTGGAAAATCTCATCGAATGGTCGGTTACAAGATTTGCTTGCGGGTTTTGGGTGGGGATTTAGAACCGTGCTTTTCTATTTTATCTTAAGATTTGATATGGCGTGGAAATGGGATTTAAATGGCACTTCAATGCCGGTATATCACATTTCAATTGGTGGCGATTTCTAAGATTATTTCATAAAGTTTAAAAAGAAAAAGCCCCGAAAGTCGGGGCTTTTTCACTTCATTTAAAGAAACAATTACTTGGTAACTTCAACTGTTCGAGGATAAACAGTAACAACCGAGGTGAAAAGACCGATTACAACATCTAAAAACGAATGTGTTGTTTTGACTTCATAATTTGCAGCACCACCAGCCATTTTTTGAGAATCAACTTTGTTAAGTGGTACTAAACCCCAAAGAACATACCATTGGCGTTCTTCCACTTTTGTATTGCCTTTTGGTCCTTCGCCAACAATATGTTGGTTTGTAAAGCAAGAACTGAGCGAGCAAGTCATGACTGCTGCGATTAAAAGGACTGTGAGTGTCTTTTTCATTGTACTAAATGATTTTGTTGTTTTACCCAAAATGGGCAAGCAAATATAGAGGAATAAACCAAAAAACCAACCGCACACCAGACAATTTTATATAGTTTCAAGCGGTTGAACTTCTAACGCTTTGACTTTTTGAATAGGTGCTTTCTTCCCATTTTCAATGCTCCTCAATTGATCCTTTAAATTTCTCTTGAAGATGAGACTTGTCACGAGGTTAATCATTTTCTCTGGGTTAAAGAAAACGCGCTTAAAAATGGTGCTCCACTTGTAAAAATTGATGAAGTGCTTCATATAACGAACCTGAAATTCAAGCGGGTCAAATTTATCGCAGCGAATCACAAGGTTGTGCGCGGTGTATTTATCCCAATCCTCATCGACAATCAACCCTTTCGCCTTGTATTCACGATACATTTGTGTGCCGGGATAAGGCGTCAGTATTGAATAAATGGGCATCATCAAATAATTTTCACTCACAAATTTTTCAACAGCTGCCATATCTTCATAAGTATCAATTGCTGGGTTGGTTAAGAAATTGCCTTGAACATTCAACCCCTCTTTTCGGCAATTACGTATGATTTCGGAATACTTTCCAACGGTGTTCATTTTCCATTTATCATATTGGTCAACCGTTGCTTGATTGACAGATTCAAATCCGACAAGTGCCATAACGCACCCCGCTCGAACCAAACGGCGAACACTTTCAACATCTTCAAGAAAATTCATGCTGATAAAAGTGCTGAATTTGATATCGCAGGTTTCTAATACTTCAAGAATTTCATACATGCGCTGTTTATTAACGCCTAAGTTTTCGTCTGTAAACATAAACCACGGCTTTGTACCGTATTTAGATGTTTCAAACCAAATTTTTTTAGCGCTCTCAACTTGCTCTTTTATGGTCGATTGCGATTGAATGCGATACAAACGGCCGGTGAAATTAGGTGTTACACAAAACGAGCATGTGTAAGGACAGCCACGCGTCATATAAATCGGAATGGATTTCCGTGCATCGACTTTGCCTCGTTTGCTGGCAGAAAAAATACGTTCATAATCCAATACCGGAACTTCCTTCACCGGAGGAAATTCCTTTGCATCATAACGGGCGCGGAGAACACCACGCGACGCATCTTGAATCACATACGCCCAAAGATTTTCTGCTTCACCGCATACTACGGAATCGACATGTTGTTTTGCTTCATCATAATTGAAAGACACGTGAACCCCGCCAATCAGAACTTTTTTGCCCCGCCTGCGAAACTCATCGGCGATGTCGTAGGCTCGTGTCACATTCATTGTACGGGCAGTGAGGCCAATCAAATCAAAATCTTTATCATAAGGAATTTCATCTCCAAAAAGCTCATCGACTATTTCAATATGATGCTGTTTCGGTGTGATACTCACCAGAACCCCAATTGCCATTGAAAACAAGGCTTTTTGACTTGTATCCTCTTCTTTTTTTCCTTTAGGCGTAATAAACAAAAGTTTCAGAGGCTTAATGGAATCGATGGGTTCAAGGTCTTGTCGAAATGTAAATGGTAAGTGTGGGGAAGGTTTTTCGGTATGGTCGGCAGAACTGTGCGCTACCGAGTATGTTTTTGAAAGTGAAGCGTCACTTTCAATTTTGCCAAGGGTTTCTACACCCGCAACCTCGATTGAGTTGGGACTTTCGTTCATAGTATTCCTCCATTTCTTCCGTTCAACCAATAAGCACCAATGTGGTAAAGAGGTACAAACCAAGTTGAGTCGGTTTTTTCGTTCATTTCATTTAAGATAGCGAAAGAAAGAAAGATTTCTATTCCTTATTTTGGATTCAATTTGAATTCAAGTTTATTTTAAGAGTCAATCACGGCGATGAATTACAAACCACTTTTTAGTGACTTCATTGGTCAATTGGGGGATCATCTGCATTTCGCGGCACATAGCCATCACCTATGGCCAAATGTGGCGAAAGTAGGTCAATTGCGATATTGGCAACTTGCCGAAAAAATGCGCGACCGTAAATGGGATGAAATTTTTGGAAATGAAATTCCAAAAGCTCAAAAACATATCTCTTCAATACTGAATTGGCCGTATCATGAACAAATCGCTTTTGCACCGAATACACACGAATTTGTGGTGCGCTTGCTTTCATCCCTGAATTGGCAACAACTTAAGAAGGGAAAGAAACTGAAAGTTTTAACGACGGATTCAGAGTTTCACTCTTTCACACGTCAAATACTACGAATGGAAGAAGAGAAGGTGCTTGATGTCACTCGTATCTCCACTGAGCCTTTCGAAACTTTTGAAACAAGGTTTTTAGAAGCAGCCAAAAAGCAATATGATTTGGTTTTCTTTAGTCAGGTGTTTTTTAATTCGGGGTATGTGGTTCAGAATCTCAAAAAAATTGTGGATTCAGTGAACGCACCTGAAACCCTGATTGTGATTGATGGTTATCACGGGTTTATGGCTATACCTACGGATTTAGCTCTGCTTTCAAATCGCGTCTTTTATCTATCAGGCGGATATAAATATGCAATGTCGGGCGAAGGCGTTTGTTTTCTTTGTATTCCAAAGGGATGTTCACATCGGCCCATCAATACAGGCTGGTTTGCCGGTTTTGGAAGCTTGAGTGAAGGCCCTGAGGAGAAAGTCTCATACAGTAACGATGCATTTCGTTATTGGGGTTCAACCTTCGACCCATCGGGAGTATATCGATTTAACGCGGTAATGGAAGAGATTGATAAAGAGAAAATAACGGTTGAAATGATTCATCAGTATGTAAAAGGGCTTCAAAGTCAATTTCTAAGTGAACTCTTAAAATATCAGCCCAAAAAACTTCCATTTCAAACCATTATTCCTGCATTGCCAAAAGATTCATCGAAAACTGCAAGCGGAGAGATAATTGATTTTAACCTCGTTCAATTGGAAAAGAGCTATCGCGGTCACTTTATCACTTTTGATTTGGAACATGCGGAGGAAGTTGAAAAAAGGCTTAGTGAATTAAAAGTTGAAATTGATCGACGGGGAAGACGCTTAAGATTTGGATTTGGAATTTATCAGGATAATAATGACATCTCCAATTTGATGGAGCGGTTGAAACAATTGTAATGACTTTTCATTCATTTTTAGTTTTTCACTGTGAAGTCATTTGGACAGGATTTATCCCTTGATTTCGTTGCTCATCCTTATAAATTCAACCTTTTCAGTTTTGCTATCATGCCGATTTTTCATGAACTCCAATAAACTCATTTTTTCTTTTCTCATTCTCTGCACAGTTTTTTCAAGTACTGTCATTGCTCAGTTGCCTTCACCATTACTTGCGAAGCGGGGTGTCAGAGAAGAAGGCGCGAGAAAAAAATTCCATAAAGAAAATCGGCTTTCGAGAAGTGGATCAAAGATTATTGTGAAGCTTCGCAACTCTGTGAATCGATTAACTCTAAGTGAATTTCAGAATCAAGTAACGAAATACGCTAAAGGTAAATTTGGTTATCAGTCGAAATCAAAAAGCCCCGAAGCCACATTTCTACAAGTTGAAAAAACGCGTCTTGAAATTGAATCGGTTCAGTCAATTTCGTCGCATTCTTCAAAAAGAGAATTGCAATCTTACAACTCCCAAAGAGGAAAAGGAATCGAACGCATATTTTCCATTCGATTAAAAGATAAAACTCAAAGTGCTCTTGATGCTGCAATCGTAAGTTTAAAGCAGCTAGAAGGGGTTGAGTATGTTTACCAAACCCTTCAAATTTCTTTAGACAATACCCCTGCAGATGAAAGAGAACAAACCCTTGAATCGAAGAACCAAAATCCATTAAGTGAATCAATTGCTGAAAATGATTCGCTTTTTCCGCGTCAGTGGAATCTCAGAAAAATTGGAATTGAAAAAGCGTGGCAAATCACTCGTGGTAGCCCAAATGTTCGAATTGGAATTATTGATACAGGAATAGACTACACTCACCCCGATCTACTAGATAATATTTGGATTAACACACCTGAAGATATCAATCGTAATGGGCGTTTTGAGCCTTGGTCGTTCAAGGAGCGAAGGAATCCGCTTACATTTGAATTGGATGCCAATGGAATAACCGGCGATTTCGATGAAATCGATCAAGATGGAAATGGCTATCCCGATGATGTGATTGGTTGGGATTTTGTCGATCAACCGTTCAATGTCGATAATCTGGTTGGTTTCTCCGACTTTCAAACCGCAGACCCCGATCCTTTTGATGATAATTCTCACGGTACGGCTTGCGCTGGAATTGCTGCCGCTGTTTCTTCAAATCAAATTGGGGTAAGCGGTGTTGCACCAAATTGCAAACTTGTGGCTTTGCGGGTATTCTCGGCAAGCGGTGGTTTCGCAGGTGACTTGGCAGATGACTATGATATTGCTTCAGCGATAATTTACGCCGCCGATAATGGCATTCAGGTGCTCAATATGAGTTTCGGCGATGTCGTTTATTCACCGATCATGAGAGATGCAATTGAATACGCGTATGAGCGCGGCGTGGTTATGTGCTTTTCATCAGGGAATGCCGGCGGAGATCAGTCGCGTTATCCTGCAGGTTATATGGAAGGAATGGCCGTTGGAGCAACGGATGAAAATGATTTTCTTACCCAATTTACCACTTTTGGTATTCGCCTTGCGGTTTGTGCGCCGGGAAGTGGCATTCCAACAACAGTTCCGTTTTATGACGGCTACTATACCGATTTCTTTAGCGGTACAAGCGCCGCGGCTCCTCATGTTGCAGGAGTAGCAGCACTCATTCTTTCAATTAATCCCCGCTTTTCTCCGGAGCAAGTCCGGGGTGCAATTGTAGGGACAGCAAGAGATCTTGAATCAATTGGTTGGGATCACTTTACGGCCTCAGGCAGACTTGATGCAGCGCTTGCCGTGCAAATGCGAGCAACGCCAATTGCGAAAATCAATTTTCCATTGTATGACTCAGGACTTTCTCAAACAGAGGGAAATATTTCAATAGTTGGAACGGCAAATTCACCGAATTTTGAATCATACCAAGTGTTTTTTCAACCCGGGATTTCAGGCGCAAATGATTGGACAACTATAACCAATGAAGTGAATCAAATTCGTATCGTCGATACGCTTGCGACTTGGAATATCATCTCACTACCCGATTCAGATTATACAATTCGTTTGCTGGTTAAAGAGCGAAACGGAAGAAGAATCGAAAACCGAATTCGCGTCACGATTGATTCAAGGAGGCCATTGATTTCAAACCTTACTGTTGAACCTGTTTATCGGAATGATGAAGAGGTACTCTTGGTCGCTTTCAAAACGAAAGGTCTTAGTAGCGCATTTTTTAGAATTGAAAGCAATGGCTTGAATGAAGAGGAGCGGCTGTTTCGATTTCCAACTGAAGCGCAAAATCATTTTGATTTTATCTCAACATCGACTTTATCACCCGGAATATTTTATCGGGGAAGGGTAGAGGCTATAAACCGAACCGGGGTAAAGGAAATCGGTGAATGGGTAAATTTTTCTATCACTTCAGAAAAACTTCAACAACCGACTTTTGGACAATTTCTTTTTCGAGAAAAACCGCAATTGAGGCTACCTGCCGGATGGATTTTGAACAAAGCCGTGGATTATAATCGAAACGGTAGAAGGGAAGTCGTGATCAGCGAAGCTCGTCCTGAAATTGGTGCATCATTCGGTCAGTTAAAGCGATTTGAATTTACGGGTCAAGGATTTCAGGCGATTGACTCCGCCGCTGTATTTCTGCCGATGGATATTCGTGATTCCGCTTCGTACTACCAACTTTTGGCGATGGGAGGCGGACGAAGTATTGTCTATTCACAAAATACCCCAACTTCAAGTCCGTTTCAAGCAATACGATTTGCTGATACACTTACTTTCAACTTTTGGGGTGCACGATTCGGAGATGTTAAGGGCAATGGGGAATCTCATTTGATTGCAAGAAATGATACCACATATTTTATTCTAAATTCTCGATACGAGAAGATAGCAACGCTGAAAAACCCTGTCGATATTAGTAAAGATGGGGCGCGCCCACTCTTTCAAGAACCTCGGGTCGCGATTGAAGATTTTGATTTGGATTCAAAACCCGAATTGCTGATGAGTGATGCCGATGGAAATTTTTTCATTTATGAATATAGCGGAATTGGAGAAGCCTTTGACACAACCTTTCTGTATCGCTCCGGCCGCTTTTCGACGGCTACTTTAATCAGTACCGGTGATGTTGATGGTGATGGAAAAAAAGAATTTTTGATTGGATATCGAAATCAAATCGGTCAAACAGAACTGCGCGATTTTGAAGCACCGATTTATTTTCTTGAATTGTGGCGAGCGGTTTCAAATAACAAGTACGAACGGATTTGGAAGCGTGGCTTCTACGGACAATTTCGTAATGCTGCATTATCACTTGTTGATGTTGATAAAAATGGAACAAGCGAAGCAGTAGTTCTCTTTTATCCCAACATTTATGTTTTGAAGTGGGAAGAGGCGCAATCAAAATTCAAGCCTTATTGGCATTTGCCAAATGTAACGGCACAAAACATTGCAGTGTTTGATGCCGATGCAAATGGTCTAAACGAAATTTATTTTTCGGATAATCTCCGAACTTATGCTGTAGAGTATCAAAACTATCAAGGGCCATTAGCGCCAACCGGACTCAATGCCGAGCCGCTTTCGCTATCTAAAATAAAGTTAAATTGGAAAGGGCAAAATGCGACGCAGTATAAAGTATATCGTTCTGAATTCACTGACTTTCCAACTTACCCTTTTTCACTTCAGCCTCTTGTCACAACAAGCGATACAACTTGGCTTGATTCGACTGTCGAGCGGAACCCAAGGAAGTACTTTGTTTATGCAGTGACTTCCCTTAGCGCTACTGATGAAAGTGACACAACCTCTTTTCTCTTTGTTCAGCCAGCATTGCCGTTGCGTCTCCTTTCCGTTGTAAAAGAATCTTCAAACACATTTAGCCTAGAATTTTCAGATCCGGTTAATGTTGAAGAAATAAATCCGATGAATATTGTCGTCGTTCGCCTTCAAAGCAATGATTCATTGATCCCAACAAGTGTAATTTCTTCAAAGGGTGGAAAAATTTTGGTATTGGGTTTTGCGGGAAATCAAATTCAAAATGGTGAATATGACATTCGAGTAAATGGATTGAAGAGTGTCTCCGGGGCGAGAATTGATTCTCTTAATTCATCAAGAAGAGTATTAATTGCGAACGAAGTGCAAGGAAGACTTTATATCACTGAAAAAAAAGTGATATCTCCGAATCAAGTGGATCTTACGTTCAATGTTCCGATTCGGGAAACGGAAGCTTTGATAAAAACCAATTATACATTTACCTCAAATGTTGAGCTAAGCGAAATCCGTATCATTGAGGGAAATCGAAAGGTGAGCATTTCAACATCAGGCAGACCGCTCACTGGTTCGGGAGAATCGATTACGCTTACGATTCGCAATCTTATTTCATTATCCGGACAGGCCATCGATACAGCTTTTGGTGGGAATCAAGTTTCATTTAATAGTGCCGCTCCATCTCTTGAACAAGTTTATACTTACCCTAATCCTTATAAATCGTCAAGTGGCAAAGGGTATATCATGTTTGCGAACCTCACACAATCAGGTAATCTCTACATTTATAATACGCTTGGAAAAGTCATAAAAACCCTTTCGTTTAATAATGAATTTGGTGGCGTGAAGTGGTTTTTAGATTCCAACTCCGGCGAATCGGTTTCTTCAGGTGTTTATTTATACCGAATCACGTCGCCTTCCCTCCCTGAAAAGCAAGGTAAATTGATTATTATTCGATGATTATTTTTCAATTTGATAAGTGAGAAATGAATGAATAACGAGCGTTATCTCGCCGCTGATAAGTTAATTCAAACTTATGTTGAGGATTATCTCCTTCATAACCAAGCTGCTTCAAAGGTTGCCAATACCTTACAAAAAATGGGAATTGGGCTAAAGCCACTGATTGACCACATTACGATTCGAACGGAAAATGTGGAATTGCGTGCAAAAGAGTTTCTTCAAATTGGGTTCTTTGAAGATTTAACCTTAGGCGTAATTGAACATGATAATTGGTGGGCAAAAGTGTATCGATTTCCCGGAGAGCCCGCTGTTTTCATTGATCAAGCCTTCAAGGGAGCGCGCGGAGCGGGATGCGTGATTCCGGGATGGGTAAAAAAATTTGGGGATCAAACACTTCACCACATTGCAATCAATGTTGAAAATATAGAGTTTGCAATTCAAAGGTTAACACATGAAGGTCTCGAATTTACGGGCGAAATCACCGGAGAAACGGAATCGCCTCTCAGGCAAATTTTTACTAAACCAGAAATGCGTGATGGGGTTGCATTCTCCGTTCTTGAACTTGCTGAAAGAAAATGGGGGTATCAAGGGTTCGTATCAAAGCAAGCAAATTCATTAATGGAATCAACAAAAGTATCAACTCACTAATACTAAAATTAGATTGATATTGAGTTCTCCTAAAAATTTTGTTCGAATGGCTTGGCGTATCCGGTTAACTCTACATAACCCTTCGCTCTGATTTCTCTCGAATTTGGATTTACACCATTTGTTTTAAGATTTGCAGAAACACTTCCTTCCCAATAAGTAACTCTCGTTGAAGCATTGGTCAAGAGTTCTTGATCTTCAATGTTCGTTTGAATTTCAAGTTCCATCAAAAGCTTCGGTATCGAGACCGTCCAAGCCTTCGGATATCGTGCGCCGCTTTTAGAGGATTCGTAAAATAACGTTGGTTTAATTCCAAAATCGCCGGCAGTAAGTGAAATCGTTGTTCCATCTTCTTGAATAAATGTACCGGAAGAAAATGGCGACATCCCCGATTCTTCCCTCAATTGATAAAGCATTAACTCTGTACCATTCTCAAATTGAAGAGAAAACCAATCCCATCCCAATACACCTTGCGAAAGCTGACTGGTTCCAAATTCGTGATCATGCCAACTCTCACCCCGAACCGTTTCCCGCTTTCCAAGTACTGTAACTGCGCCTGTGGTTTTAAGTCTTGTGTAAGAAAAATACATCGAAGCATTTGATGACTCCGGTCCCTTTTGACTGTATCCATTCTTCCCGTGAAGCACAGGCTTTTTTAAAGGCTCTAAAACTAATGCCAATGAGAAAGTATCCGTTTCAGCCTGTAGGAGCATATAATTTCCCAACTCTTGAATCGACCAATTTCCAAGATAGGTTTTAAAGTATTCGGCGGAGGCGCCGGCATCGCCAAATTTCCCGCGTGATTGCTTTTCAGTGAAGTAAAACTTCCGCGTGCTTATATCACTGAGCGCAAAATGCCCTAAGTAAATTTGCTTTGCTTCAATTCCTTCCGATTCGCCTTTCAATCCGACTCGAAAAAAAGTGAGCTCATAACCATACGATTTTCCGGCCTCCGATGTTAAGTGCCCTGTGACGTACCACCACTCCGTTTGGTATTCAGGGTGAGAGGCCAAGTCTTTGGGAAAGGAAAGCGGCGTCGTTGGAGTAGCAAATTCAAAACGTGGTTTTTCATTGCAGGCGGCATAGATTGCAATCCCAAAAATGCAGGAAAATAGAATGGTGAAAAAGGTCCAATTCGGTCTTTGAAATGAGGTCAATTTTTTCATGACTTAGTGAAATGCTTTTGTAAATTTGATGTCGTAAGTTCTAACGACACTGTACATTCAAATAATTTCAAAAAACCTTAGCGGTAAAATTTTGCGGTTTTTTGCAAACCTTATCGCTTCAACATGAAAGGCTTTTGTAGTATGCCGAAGATTAAAAAAGTGCTTGTTGCGAATCGTGGCGAAATTGCCATCCGCGTCTTTCGAACCCTCCGAGAACTCTCCATTCCTAGTGTTGCCGTTTATTCTGAATCAGATAAAAACTCGCGGTTTCACCGCTTTGCCGATGAAGCGTATTGTATTGGAGGCGTTTCATCCCGCGAAAGCTACTTAAGACAAGAGAAGATTCTTGAAATCGCAAAGCTTTCCGGTTGCGATGCTCTTCACCCCGGTTATGGTTTTCTCTCAGAAAATGCGGGATTCGCAAAACTATGTGAAGAAAATGGTATTAAGTTTATTGGCCCCAAATCAACCGTCATTCACGCGTTGGGAGATAAAATTGAAGCCAAAAAATTAGCTGTCAAAGCAAATGTTCCGGTTGCACCAAGTTCTCCAGAGGCGATTGCAGACCCAATTGAAGCCAAGTCAGTTGCCGATAAAATCGGCTATCCGGTACTGATTAAAGCCTCTGCCGGCGGTGGGGGAAAAGGAATGAAAAAGGCGGAATCTGGCGAAGATTTTCAACGCCTTTTTGAATCTGCACAAGCAGAGGCTTTAGCGGCTTTTGGTGACAGTCGCGTTTTTATCGAAAAGTATCTTGAAAACCCACGCCATATCGAAATTCAAATGATGCTCGATGAACACGGAAATGGCGTTTGGCTCAATGAGCGCGAGTGCTCAATTCAAAGGCGGCATCAGAAGGTGATTGAAGAAGCGCCATCTTCAATCCTAACACCTGAAATGAGAAAGGAAATGGGTGATTGCGCCATTCGCCTTGCAAAAGTGGTGGGTTATACCAATGCAGGAACCTGTGAATTTTTGGTTGATAAACATCTCAAGTTTTATTTCTTAGAAGTTAATACACGCTTGCAAGTAGAGCATCCGGTAACGGAAATGATTACCGGCCTTGATTTGGTTAGAGAGCAAATTCGGGTAGCCGAAGGAGAGACGCTTTCATTTACTCAAGCAGATGTGAAAATCAATGGACATGCCATTGAATGCCGTGTATACGCCGAAGACTGTGAGAATAATTTCTTACCCTCAATCGGTAAACTCTCGCATTATGTTGAGCCCAATGGAAACGGTATTCGCACCGATTCAGGGGTTGTGGAAGGCGATGAAATCTTAATCCACTTTGACCCAATGATTTCGAAACTTTGTGCGTGGGATTCAACCCGAGAAAAAGCAATGAACAAGATGATTCGTGCACTTAAAGAATATGAAATTGGCGGTGTTGAAACCACAATTCCATTTTGTCTTTTTGCCTTGTCGCACGAGGCCTTTCGAAGCGGAAAATTCGATACGCATTTTGTGCAAAACTATTGGAATGATCGCAAAAGGGAATCGCCATCAGAGGAAGAGTTGCGCGCGATCGCAGCAATGTCAGTATTGTTAAAATCTCAAAAGCCAAATTCAAATGGGCTTGCAAGTCCTTCTCAGAACGGGCATACTCAAGTACAGGAATCAGGATGGGAAAAGCGGAAGTATTATTAAATTGAATTCAAATCGTAAACAAAAGAGAACTTCTTAATTTGAAGTTCTCTTTTTGTTTTGTTGAATTTAAAGGAAAGAAATAATGTTTAAATGAAACGAATCTCTACATACACACTTGGGTGTAAGCTTAATGTTGCAGAGTCTTCGGCCTTAGCACAGGAATATCTTCAAAAGGGGTATCAGTTGGTTCCGTTTGGAGAAAAATCGGATCTCACGATTATCAATACTTGCAGTGTGACGGAACAAGCCAATGTGAAGTGCCGAAATGTGGTTCGTAAAGCCTTAAAAGCCTCACCCGAAGCTTTCGTGGCGGTTGTTGGCTGCTACGCACAATTAGAACCTGAAGCCCTCGCATCGATTGAAGGGGTCGATGCGGTTCTCGGGGCAAAAGAAAAATTTGAAATGGCTTCACTTCTTGGTGATTTTGAAAAAACAGGCGAGACCAAAATTCTTGTGAGCGATATCGAAACAGTTTCAGGATTTGGATTCGGACACAGCATTTCACTTGAAAATTCAAAAGACCAAACGCGGGCTTACCTCAAAGTTCAAGATGGGTGTAATTACACTTGTTCCTATTGCACCATTCCGCTTGCTCGAGGCAAAAGCCGCTCTGAATCAATCGATAAAATTATTTTTCAAGCGAACCTTCTAAAGGAGGCGGGTTATCAAGAAATCGTGCTGACGGGTGTCAACATTGGAGACTTTGGAAATCTGCCTGATGGCACAGAAGGCCTATACACTTTTTTTGATCTTCTTAAAGAAATTGAAAAAGTGGAAGTTCCTCGAATTCGAATCAGTTCGATTGAACCCAATCTTTTAACCTCTGAAATGATTGATTTCATATCATCATCAAAGCGAATTGTGCCTCATTTTCATCTTCCAATGCAATCCGGCTCTGTTGAAATCTTAAAAAGAATGCGCCGCCGATACACCAAAGAACTTTATCAAGAACGTGTCTTCGAAGTGGTAAATAAAATCCCGAATGTATGTATTGGTGCTGATGTGATTGTGGGATTTCCGGGAGAAACCGATGCACATTTTGAAGAGACCTTTGAATTTATTCAGTCTCTTCCGATCTCTTATTTGCATGTGTTTACCTTTTCGAAACGGCCTAATACCAATGCGGCTGAACTCATCGATGAGAACATATTTGAAGATATTCGCCCAGAAGTAAAAAAAGCTCGAAATCAGAAACTGACAGAGCTCTCATATTTCAAATGGAAGCAATATGTGTCAAGATTCATCAATCAAATTGATGAAGTGCTTTTTGAAAATGAATTCTCAGATGATACTGAATTAAATTCTGAAATTGGATTTTCTGAGGTTGAAGGAAAGACGCTTTGCTTTGGTCATACCCCTAATTATCTAAGGGTTGGGGTTGAAGTACCAAGTAGAGCGTGGGCAAAAGAGCACTTGATTCGAAAAAGAAAACCTGTTCAATTAACCGCCATTGATTCTGACTTAAATGTCATTGGCACTTTTTTAGACGCTGAAGTTATTGCTACTTAATTTGTAACGGAGAACATGATGGAGTGGTTTGCTATTGGTTTCGCTGTACTAATCGGGACGGCGATTATTTACTTGCTTCAACCCAATGCTCGATTTTTTTCGAGGTTTAATTTTGATAAAGAGTCGGAAACATACGGTCAAAAAAAGAAAAGAGAAGCTGAAAAAAAGCAAATAAAAAATAACGATCAAGAAATTTAATTCAATGGACAACTCAAATAAGATCATTCAACCCTTGGGCTTTTCGACAAAATCAATTCATGTCTTCCAAGAACCGGATAAAGAGACCGGTGCTGTTGTTCCATTGCTTTCTACCGCCACTACCTTTAAACAAGACGGTATTAACACAACAAGAGGTGGATTTGAGTATTCACGTGCTCAGAACCCCACAAGAGCACAATTAGAAGGTGCTCTTGCAAGCCTTGAAGAGGCCGCTTTTTGCAATGCCTTTAGTTCAGGTTTAGCTGCATTAGCCGGGTTAATGAGCATTTTTGAGCCGGGCGATCATATCATAGCCGGAGACGATCTCTACGGCGGAACAGTTCGCTATTTCAATCAAGTGCTCGCAAAATATGGAATTGAATTCGCCTATGTGGATACCACAAGGATTGAAGAAATTGAAGAAGCAATAACCCCTAAAACCAAAATGATTTACTTGGAGTCGCCCACCAATCCTATGCTTCGCCTAACGGATATTCAAGCGGTTTCATTGATTGCAAAGAAAAGAGCAATTTTACTTTCGGTAGATAACACTTTTGCAAGCCCTTATCTTCAACAACCACTTCTCCTTGGGGCAGATGTGGTGTTGCACAGTACCACAAAATATTTGGGTGGTCACTCCGATATCGTTGGCGGTGCGCTGATGACGAACAGTGAAGATTTATTCAAGAAATTTTTCTTCAACCAAAAGGCCGCAGGTGCAATTCCATCACCCTTCGATTGTTGGTTACTTTTGAGATCGATTCGAACACTTGCGATTCGAATGGAGCGTCATTGCGATAATGCCTTATCGGTTGCAAAATTTCTTCAATCTCATCCCACCGTTCAAGCGGTTTATTACCCCGGGCTTGAAACGAATCCATTTCATCAATTAGCCAAACGCCAAACACCAAAAGGATTTGGCGGAATTGTATCGATCGATTTGGGATCAAGAGAGAATGTTGAGGGATTTATCAAGCATCTTCATCTTTTCACATTTGCTGAAAGTTTAGGCGGCGTTGAAAGTCTGGTCTGTTACCCTTGGGAAATGACCCACGTGGCTGTTCCGATTGAACGGAGATTAAAGTTGGGGCTTACTGAAGGTTTGATTCGGTTATCTGTAGGAATCGAAGATAAAGCTGATTTACTATCAGAATTAACTGTTGCGCTAAATGCTATTGCCACAGTAGAAGCTGAGGCGAAGTAAATCAAGGAAACTTATTTGAAGAAAAGCTAAAGAGCCACATCATTGTGGCTCATTGCATTATGGCTCAATTGTTACATTTGTAGCAAAATAGGCGGTTTCGCCAACCCAGAAGAAAGTGGTGTATTTTTCTTCGTAATCGATTCTTACGCGTTTTCCTGTGAGGGCTGCTTCTTCAAGTTTTTTATAAACATCTTCATGTTTAGGAGCAATCGAAAATTCAAATATCTGGGAAACGGGAGAGGATGAGTTATTTGAAGCGCCAAATGTCCCTAAATTTAGTTGACCTTCCATAGTCTTAAAGAGGTAACCTCGTTTACTCACTTTAACAACAGTTCCCGCCCGAACACCAGTGCTGTAATTTCCGAAGTAGAGAAAAGATAAAACTAGAATCACAATAAGCGTTAGACTTCCGCCTCCAATAAGTAATGCTTTTTTCATAAAAATGAATTAGTTCAGTTCAAAGATTGCTTCAACTTCAACACTTGTTCCAAGTGGTAATTCCTTTACACCTACAGCGCTTCTGGCATGAGCCCCATATTCTCCAAAAACTTCAGAAAAGAAAAGAGACGCACCATTGGCAACAAACGGCTGTTCTTGAAATCCCTCGGCACTTGCAACAAAAACGGTGACTTTAACAACGGCTTTAATCGCGTCCACGCTTCCGGCTTTTGCCGCAGCCGCTGCTAAAGCATTCAGTGCTGCAACTCTTGCCGCTAATTTTGCATCTTCTTTACTCACAACACTTCCAACCATTCCCTTACCGCCCATTTCTAACAGCGTTCCATTGATCAAAGGCAATTGGCCAGAAGTAAAACACAAGTTTCCCGTAATTACTGCAGGAACATAGGCTGCGAGGGGCTTAGCGGGTAAGGGCAATTCTATCCCTAAATCTTTTAACTTATCACTGACTTTCATGATGCCGATTCCAATTTCTTTTTTAAAATATCGTTGATAACCTGCGGATTCGCTTTTCCCTTCATTCGTTTCATTGTTTCGCCAACAAAGAATCCGAAAAGCTTATTTTTCCCTGAGCGATACTCCGCCAATTGAGAAGGGTTTTCGATAAGTACCTCAGCAATTTCCTTTTCAATTGCTGAAGTGTCAGATACCTGTGCCAAACCGTCTCTGCTGACAATCTCTTGCGGGGTTAAGGATTCGTCTTGTAATTTAATAAAAACAACTTCTTTTGCGGTATTCCCATTGATAACCCCAAGCTTCACAAGTTTAATTAACTCCCCAAGCCGCTTTGGGTCCAATGTAAATGAAGTTATATCAATAAGTTTTTCTTTGAGAGTTCTCATCACTTCCCCCATTACCCAATTGGATGCCATTTTCGGGTCATTGCAAACCGCAGCGACTTCTTCAAAGTAATCTGCAATTTGGCGGTCAACGGTTAAAACATCAGCGTCATAAGCCGGTAACTTGTACTCTCGAACAAATCGCTCCGCACGAACTTCAGGCATTTCGGGAAGTGCTTTTCTAACCTCTGCGAGAAGTTCATCATTAACAATGATTTGAACCAAATCAGGTTCTGGGAAATAGCGATAGTCATGCGCTTCTTCTTTAGAGCGCATTGAACGAGTTTCTTGTTTATCTGCGTCCCAAAGCCGAGTTTCTTGAACAACCGTCCCGCCTTTTTCTATAAGTTCAATTTGACGTTTCATCTCAAATTCAATCGCCTTTTCAACATTCTTAAAGGAATTGATATTTTTAATTTCTGCACGAGTGCCATACTTAGAAGCTCCAAAGGGACGAACGGAAACGTTGGCATCACAACGAAGAGAACCCTCTTCCATATTTCCATCAGAAATTCCCAAGTATCGAACGATTTGACGAATTTTTTGAAGATAAGCACTTGCCTCTTTTGTGGTTCGAATGTCAGGGTAGGAAACGATTTCCAGAAGGGGAACGCCGCATCGATTTGCGTCTATGTAGGTTTCTTCGCCAATATCATGAATTGATTTTCCAGCATCTTCTTCGATATGAATTCGAACCAACTTTACGCTCTTTTTTTCTTTATCTAATTCAAATCTGACAACGCCTTCAGAGCATATTGGTTCATCGTATTGGGAGATTTGGTACCCTTTAGGTAAATCAGGATAGAAATAGTTTTTGCGTGCCATAATCGAAGAAGGTGCGATATGGCATTCCGTAGCAAGTCCAAGTTTAATTGCAGAGTAAACAACTGATTTGTTCAAGACAGGCAGCGCACCGGGTAAAGCCAAACAAACTGGGCACACATTTACATTCGCCGGTGAGCCGAATTCTGTCGAACAAGCACAAAATGCTTTGGTTTTGGTATTTAATTGGCAATGAACTTCAAGCCCTACAACCAATTCATAATTCATATCGATCGCAATAAAGTTAGGTTATATGTAAATATAGAACAAAAAGTGATTTTTTAGAGCGTTTTATGTCTCAAAGAAGTGCATCACTTTGAAATCTTCCCTTTAAAATTAAACAGACTTATAAGCTGATCTTGAATCACCTTTATTCTCGATTAATGTTACTTTAAAAAAAATTAGAAAAAAATAAAGTAAACTTATGATTAATGATAAAATAAAATTTAATAAAATTGTGTTTTTTTTACTCATTTTTTTCAAAAAAGCGCACTTTTTTAGAGAAAAATAGTTTGCCATATATTTAAGATAATCAATAAGATTTAATTGATAAAAAAAACAAAATTGCCATCAAAAACATAATTCGGGCGTATATTTGTGCATCATAAGTTCATTAAATGCCTTAATAAACCAATTATTTTTAAGGCAAGCATTTAAAGCACAATATAATTGAAATAAGGAGAAGTTCGTATGAAAAGTGTAACAAAATTCTTCGCTATTCTGCTACTTGCAGTAGTCATTTCGGGAAACTACGGTTTTACAAATTCTACAAAACCGGCTGGTGCTTGGAGCGATTGGGTTCAGTTGAAAGATGGTCGTCAAGACTTAATTTATTTCCGCTATCAACAAGTTACCGATCAATCAATGGTCGTTGAAATTAGAAATGATTACAAAAAAGCGGCAAGCGGATTTGTAGAAATTGCAACGATGTGGAATTGGTGCGGTTATCAAATCGATTATGTGAAAGAATTCAATCTACAACCCGGTACAAGCAACACAGAGTCGATCCGGGGAAGTAAAATTCTTGGCGTGAGAGCTTTGAAAATTTCATTAAAGGAACCAAAAGTTGTTTTATAATTTTGTATTCCTTTTAGATAAATAAAGAACATAGAATTCGATAAATCGAGTTGAGATTTAAGATAAGGCGTTCAATTGAACGCCTTATTTATTTAATAGAAAAATTATTAACCGAATTAATTAAGCGAATTCTCTCATTTAAGATTAAATAATAAAAGGAATACTTAAATTTCATAAATAATAGCAAATTGGGGTTACTAAGTGATTGATATTAAATAAAACCAAATGATAAGATCGAAATCAACAGGATAGAAGAATGGACTTCCCTAAATGAGGATTAACGGAAAGGATGGAAATAAAAAGAAGTATGCTAAGTTTAGGGAAGTGTGGAGTCAGAGAGATAGAATAGAAAAAAAGGGGGTATTTGTTATTTTTTTAGAAAATACAAGGAGGCGGAATTCATACAATACCGAAGCCCCGTTGGTTTTGGGCCATCATCAAATACATGACCCAAGTGAGCGTCACATTTGGCACAAAGAACTTCGCTGCGAATCATGCCAAGACTGTAATCCCCTGTTTCATAAACTGAACTGTCACTAACGGGTCTCCAAAAACTCGGCCATCCAGTCCCTGATTCAAATTTTTGGTCTGAGCTAAATAAGGGGTGATAACAACAAACACAGACATACAACCCTTTTTCATGATTATCATTGTAAGCATTTGAAAAAGGAGGTTCCGTTCCTTTATTTCTGGTCACATAATACTGCATGACTGTCAATTGCTTTTTCCATTCGGCATCTGTTTTGGATACTTTTTGGAATACCGATTTCTTCGCTTTAATTGTATCAGTTTTTGCTTCCTCAATGTTTGCTTTTTGTGGATCTTTATGGGAACAGGAAATCACAAAAACAGCTGCCAATACGAAAAATGGAAAAAAACGAAAAAAGGATTTGTTTTGTAACATTTCGCAATATTTATAAAAACTGTGAGACAATGTAAACACTAGGATTTTCGCTGTGTTTCACTAAGAATACCAGAATTAACAAGAGACTTTAAGATTGAGTTCTTCAGTACTTGTAAAGTTTCCGGCATATCCCATTTCATATCTCGTAATGAAAAAAATGATGCCATCAAAAAACCTGATGCAAAAAGAATTTGAAAGGGAAGTAAACTTAATTCCTCATAATCCAATGCGACTGCAGCGCCAAATGTGAAATAGACAACAAGAACCAATTCCACAATAGTTGACCAAGCAATTTTATTTGGACGGTAAGTTTTCTTATTCATTGAATCACCAGCCTGTTGCAATCCAAATTTAGGCGTGCGAACGAAGCTGCTTTTTTTACCCATAAAGCCTTGGATAATCGCGAATGTATTATGAACAGCCATACCCATTGAAAAGGCCATATAACTAAAAAATAATCGAGAAAATTGACTGATGGTAAAGTTTCTGTGTGCAAAAGGATTCGTGACTGAAGCGGAAAAGAAAATCAATGTAAAAATAATTCCGGGAGAGAAAACGGAGAGAAGGATAAAAACGGCATCAAAACCATCATAATTGTTTTTGATAAACATTAACGGTACTGTTAAAATACCCGAGAGCAAAATACAGAGGTAGGTGATACACGCCGTAAGGTGGAGTGAAGATTGCCATTTCAAATAAAACGGAAGTGTCGAATTCCAGACTGTAAGAAAATGTTTTTTGGCAGTTTCAATGGCACCTTTTGACCAGCGAAATTGCTGTGCTTTGTAGGCATTCATGTCAGCAGGAAGTTCTGCGGGTACATAAACATCTTCTACAAACTTAAATTTCCAGCCTTTCATTTGAGCGCGGTAACTGAGATCGAGATCTTCAGTCAGTGTATCGCTATCCCAGCCACCGGCGTCATCAATACAGGAACGCCTCCAAATGCCAGCCGTTCCGTTAAAATTAATGTAAAAACCGGCTGTATTCCGTGCAGTTTGTTCAACAAGAAAATGTGCATCAAGCCCAAACGCTTGAAGCTCTGTCAAAAGAGAATAGTCACGATTTAAATGTTCCCATCGTGCTTGAACCATTCCCACATTATTCTCTGTGAAATGAGGCACCACGTTTTTTAAGAAATCAGCAGAAGGAACAAAATCCGCATCAAAAATGGCAATTAAATCTCCCTTTGCTACTTTTAAACCTTCTTGGAGAGCCCCCGCCTTAAACCCTGTTCGGTCGGTTCGGTGAATGTGTGAAATCTGAAGCCCCGGAATGGAAATGTGTTGGAGTTTTCTACGAATAAATTCCGTCGTATCGTCGGTTGAATCATCTAAAATCTGGATTTCAAAACGAGAAAGTGGGTAGTCAAATTGAATAACTGAATCGATAAGGCGTTCAACAACATATCGTTCATTGAAAAGAGGTAATTGAACGGTTACAAATGGAATTGATTCATGATTTTGAAAGTCGAGATCCTTTTTGAGATTTCGATTTTCATATCGGCTTTTATAAGCAAAATGTGCTAATGTGAGTTGGCCGATGACATAAAAAGAGATAATCAATAAACAAAACCCATAAAGGATGAAAGTCCCAATTATCAGAATATCTTCCATAGAATAATTAAAGTTACAAGAATTAATACATCAAATCTTTGAATATCGTAGATGTAATTCCACCTACAATCTTAAAATGTGCTTTTTTTTATTCGCGCCGAAACAATAAAAGGGTTGATACTTTTATTGAATCAATAACAGTATCAAGGCAATTGGATACAAATTTACGAAAAATTTTAGTTAAAAAGAGAATTCCCCTAAAATTTTAATGAATCTGTGATTGAAGAAATCGTTTAGGTGAAAAAGGCTGGAAAAGGGCGGAAGGAAGGTTAAATTGTGAAAGCGTAAGGAGGTTTCTAAAGTACTCTTCAAAAAATAGCGCAGTTATGGGTGTTAATAACACGCCGTGCCGATAATGGCCGGTTGCAAAAAGAAGGTTTTCTATTCCCGTTTCTCCTATCATTGGCTCATTGTCACGACTTCCGGGTCTAAAGCCCGTTAAATGCTCAATGAGTTCCATTTCATAAATGGCGGGTATTGCTGCGAATCCCTCCTCAAGCAATGTAAGAGCAGCTCCTGCTGTTTTTGTTGTGTCAAAGCCTTTATCTTCAGTCGTGGCACCAAGTACCAACCGTCCATCTAACTTAGGAGCAAAGTAACAACGAGCAGTGCGGATAACTTTCGAAAGCGTTGAATCGGAATTCATTTTAAGAGTGAGGATTTGACCTTTTACCGGTCTAACCGGAGGACGGAACTTGAATTCATAACCATCGATAAGGTTTGACCAAGCACCAGCAGCAAGAATGACGGAAGAAGTACTAATTTCTTCTTTTTCATTTGTTCCACGAGCAACTTCAAGAGCTTTCAGTTGTTGATCTCTGTCAAGAAGAATTTTGGTGACTTTGGCATTGGAATTGATGATCCCACCAAGTTTCAAGTAAGCAATTCGTAATGCATCAAGAAGTTGGCGATTATCTATTTGTCCATCACGCTCGAACCATATTGCCGAGACTGCTTTTGGAGAGAGCAACGGTTCTTTTTCCCTTGCTTGCTCACCTGAAAGCCACTCAACGGGCAGGCCGATTTCTTGACGAAATTGAAAAAGCCGCTTTAGCCATTGGTTATCATCACGGTCGAGCGAAACCATTAAAGTTCCGCGAGTATCAAAATCAACCGAGATTCCCGAGTCATAATACAATTCCGCTAAAAACTTTGGATAAAGTGATAAACTTTCTTCCCCCAATTTCAGGAAAGGAATTTCTTCGAATCCAACTTCTGCTTGTGGCGCGAGCATCCCTGCGGCTGCCCAAGAAGCATTTTTTCCGTGTTCGGAAGTATCAAAAATTTGCGTATGAAGTCCAATTTTTTGGAGTCTCCATCCAATTGAAAGTCCAATAACACCGGCTCCAATAATGGAAACTTTTGGGGAAACGGAGGAAAGGTTCGATGATAAACTCACTACAAAAAAAGTAGAAGATAAAAAGCGGGCTTCCTGACAAGAAAACCCGCTTTAAGTGTGAAAATTAGTTCAATTTTGCGCCGGGTGTACGAATAAATGCGGCAATTTTTTTCGCTTCATCATCAGAAATTGATTTGGAGCGATCATTTTTTGCGAGCTTCTGCATCCATTGAACAAGCTTAAGTGCTGATTCATCTGATTTCATGTGCTTTTGTCTCATTTTCCCCATATTTGCGGTAAGAGAATGACAAGCGGCGCATTTCTTTTTATATAGAGCGGCATCATCTGCACCAGCTTCGGTTGATGCGACAGTAACAGCCGTGGCAGGCTCTGCTTCCGGTGCCTCAACGGTTGCAGGTTCACTTGCGGGAGCTTCAGGAGCCGGTGCAGGGTCGGCTGAAGAAGTTGGTTCAGCTGCCGGTGCTGATTTCGACTCTTCTCGTTTGCGGAATTCTTGAACAAAGTAGTTTCGTATTTTGAAAGCATCTTCATCAGAAACCTTGATCGCTTCACCCTTTGAATTTTTTGAATTGAGCATTGCCGTAACAAACTCAGTTACCTTTGATTCTGAATTAATGGTTGCATCAAAAGAGCGATACTTTTCGGTGAAATCATACTTTGAAACGATTTCATCAAATTCCTTTTTAGCTGCATCAACAGAAGAAAGTGACTCAGGCGCTTTTACTTCGGCTTTCGTTTCTACCGCGGCAGGAGTTTCTTCTTCACCATTAAATTGCTTCATTGTTCTTGGTGCGAAATCGCCATTCTTCAAAAGACGTACATCGGCTTCTGCCGGACGAGTTGAAGTAGCGATGAAAATCCAAGCAGCGAACACCGAAAAAACAGCTCCTAAAATGATTGGCAAAAACCAACCAGAGTTAATTTGTTGAGACATTTTTCCCATAACCCAAAGCGTGCAACCAGCACCCGCTAAGAGCAATACCCATCGGAAAAATGAACCTCCCACTTTATTAACCACGATGCCTACGGATTGACCTTCCGGAGCAAGAGAAAGCCCTGAGACGAGGTACAAAACGAAAAGAACCAATGCACCACCAATTGCTGCACCCGCAAGCTTAAGCGATGATTTATCCATAATATGTGTAGAAATTTATTGTTAATGAACCCCAAAAGGGAACCTGATGTATGAAAAGACATCGATTGGTGAACTTACTCAATCGAGAACTACTAAACAGTTACAAACAACAGCGATAAAATTATTTTCGTTTTGATTCCTTCAAAAATGAATCAAAAAGCCATTTCACTAACGAAAGGAATTTTGATTTACTGTTCATTTTTGATAAGACTTTCAATGGGCTTGTACCATCTCTTAAAATTACTCATCTTTCAGTGGCTTTTATGATATTCCTTTTGAATATGTTAAGACTTACACATTAACTTAAAACCCCAAAAGACTGATAATTAGCTATTAAAACGGCTGTTTCGGTTTCTAAGAATGATTAATCAACAAACCTAAAGAAGCTTATTTCAATCGAATTCATTCAAAAATAAGTGAAAAAAAGAATTCCATTTATTGTCAATCCCACTGCGAACGGAGGCCATTCAATTGGTAAAATTCAAAAGTTAAGTGAAAATGAGGAAGTTGAACTTTTTCCTACGAAAAACGTGGGTGACGCAACGACATTGATGAAAGAAATCTCTCAAAAGTCTGAAGGAATTATGTTGGTTGGTGTGGCAGGGGGTGATGGGACAATTAGTGAAGCAATTCAAAAATGGGAAGTCAATAATCTTACGACAGGAATACTCTTGATGCCGATTGGTTCAGGCAATGATTTCGCAAAAAATTTTCATCAAAAGGAATCTATTCATACCCGTATCGATCCAGAAAAATTGATAAATGGGAAACATTGTGATTTAGGAGAGGCAAAGTTTTTTGTGAATGGAAAGTCACATGATCGCCGGTTTATAAACTCGATGGGAATAGGATTGACCGGGGAGATTGCATTCTATGCTAATCAGGCAAAGCTATATTTACGAGGAGAATTGATTTATGTATATGCCTTACTGAAAACGGTTTGGAAGCACCAATCGCAAGAGATGCAAATTCTATTAACCACAAAAGAAGGTGAGACGGTGTTGATCAAAGAAAAAGTTTATGCGATTTGTATTGGGAATGGACATACTGAAGGAGGAAAGTTTAGGATTGCGCCGGAAGCAAAAATTGATGATGGCGTTGTAGATGTATCAATCTTGCTTCATTTTCCACTCTGGAAACTCCCACTTTGGATTATTCGATTTCTTAAAGGAACGCATCTCTTTCATAAAGGACTTCACTATCATCAAGTAAAGTCGGTAAAGGTCATGAGTTCAGCAAAGCATCGAATCCATTTTGATGGAGAGGTAATAAATGAAGTTGAAAATGAGATCGAAGTAAGTGTGTTGGAAAAAAAAGTAAAAATATGCGGGGTTCTGAAAATGGAAGAAGGCAGGTAAACCTGCCTTCAACACAATACCATTGTTTATTTTGTAATGTATTTCAGTAAATCAACCACACGATTTGAATAGCCCCATTCATTATCATACCAGCTGACAAGCTTAAAGAAGCGGCTATTTAATTCCATTCCTGAACCGGCATCAAAGATGCTTGAGTGGGTATCGTGAATAAAATCGGATGAAACCACTTCGTCAGAAGTATAGGCAAGGATTCCTTTCAAATAAGTTTCGCTGGCGTGCTTCATTGCTGCACAAATTTCTTTATACGATGTTTCTTTTACCGTGCGAACTGTGAGATCAACCACCGATACTGTCGGTGTTGGTACACGGAAACTCATCCCAGTAAGTTTTCCTTTGACTTCCGGAATTGCAAGACCAACTGCTTTAGCAGCTCCAGTTGTTGAAGGTATAATGTTAATGGATGCTGCTCTTCCGCCTTTCCAATCTTTTTTGGAAGGACCATCAACAGTTTTTTGAGTGGCAGTATAAGAGTGAACCGTTGTCATTAATCCTTCTTCAACACCAAAGCCTTCTTTCAAGAGCACATGAACAACCGGGGCTAAGCAATTGGTGGTGCAGCTTGCATTTGAAATAATGGTATGATTGGCACTGTTATACTTTTCATGATTAACACCCATAACAACCGTTATGTCTTCATTTTTAGCAGGTGCTGAAATAATGACTTTTTTTGCGCCTGCGGTAATGTGACCTTTTGCTTTTTCGGCTTCGGTAAATAGGCCTGTTGATTCGATGACGATTTCAACCCCCAAGTCTTTCCAAGGGAGTGCGGCTGGTCCTTCCTTGACGGCCAAGCATTTAATTTTGTGACCATCTACAACAAGGGTATCATCTTCTGCTAATTCGGGTTTTGATTTTTCGCTTGTTACGGTTCCTTTGTAACCGCCTTGCGTTGAATCATATTTTACCAAGTAAGCGAGATTATCGGCCGGCACAAGGTCATTGACGGCAACGACGTCGACCTCTTTTCCAAGCAAGCCCTGCTCGGCAATTGCGCGAAACACGAGGCGGCCGATACGGCCAAAGCCATTAATTCCAACTTTTACTGACATAACTGGTTCCTCAACTTTTAAGGATATTGAATATTGTTTTTTTCCCACTTTGGGCAAGCAAAAATACAAAAGTTTTTTGGCTTCACGGGAGGAAAGCGCTGTAAAGCTTTAAAGTCAAAAAGCGCATCGAATCGACGCGCTTTTTTATAGAATGAAACTTACAACTTACTTCTTTGAAGCTCCTGATTTATAGTATTTCATAATATAATCCGAAACCATCCGATGGGTGTTGTAAACCGGAAGAAGTGTTTCAATGGATTGGCGAATCATTTTTATCCATTCTTTTGGAATTCCATTCTTATCACGATTGTAAAATGTTGGTACCAAATGATTTTCGAGCGTATCGTAAAGAGAAAGTGCATCAAGGTGAGTTTGTGCCTCTTGATCTTCAATCGATTCATCCTTACCGATTGAAAATCCATTTTTGCCATTGTATCCTTCTCGCCACCAACCATCGAGGACGCTGAAATTTAATCCACCGTGAGCGATGACCTTTTGCCCAGAAGTGCCGCTTGCTTCAAGTGGGCGCAGGGGATTATTCAGCCAAACATCAACCCCTGAAATTAACTGACGAGTGACATTCATGTCATAATTTTCAAGGAAAACGACTTTTCCCAAAAACGGAGTCATTCGGGTGATGTTGAAGATATCTTGAATGAATTTTTTTCCGCCATTATCCTTGGGGTGGGCTTTCCCGGCAAAGATAATCTGAACCGGACGCTGTGGATTATTGATAATTGCAGCAATGCGTTTTAAATCTGAAAAAATGAGCGGGGCGCGTTTGTAGGTGGCAAAGCGTCTTGCAAAACCAATGGTGAGTACATCCGGAGACATCACTCGCTCTTCACCTAAACTAAGCTGCTGAATATGGTTATGATTTAGCATATCGAGCCTTTGACGAACAAACTCCACGACATCGCGGCGAAGTGTATAACGATGAGCCCATAACTCTTCGTCGCTAATGGAATCAAGCAACGATTTCAATTTTTTTCGATCAGTGAAAAACGCCAAATCGCCTTTTGATTTTCTCGCCCAAAAATGCACAGATTTTTCGCCCATCCAAGTGTAGGTATGGATTCCATTGGTGATATGACCAATTGGAACTTTTTTCTGATCACTTACACCATAAAGTGATTTCCACATTTTACGAGAAACCTCGCCGTGCAATTCAGAAACACCATTTGCAGTTCGTGAAAGGTTCAAGCACAAAACCGTCATCGTAAAGAGTTGAGATTTATCGCCTTGAACTTCTCGGCCGAGATCCATTAATGTTTCAAAGCCGATGTTGAGCTTTTTGAGAAATAGATCTAACGAGTAGTGCATCAAATCGGATGAGAATCGATCATGACCTGCCGGAACCGGTGTATGCGTGGTAAAGACACATTGGTCTTTCACTGCTTTTTTCGCGGCTTCAAACCCTTTTCCAGAAAGGATTTCTTCGCGAAGTAATTCAAGTGTGAGAAACGCTGAATGACCTTCGTTCATATGATAAACGGCGGGCTTGATTCCCATCGCATGAAGAAATCGAACGCCGCCAATGCCAAGAACGATTTCTTGATTGATGCGTGTGGTAGAATCGCCACCATAAACACGGCTGGTGATGTCGCGGTAGTGGTGTTCGTTTTGCTCGAGATTTGCATCCAATAGATACAAAGTTGCTCTTCCAACACGGACAGCCCACGCTTGCAAATAAACGGTGCTATGACCGATTTCAACACTCACGATTAAAGGTTTGCCGAGAGAATCGGTGACAAGTTCAAACGGAAGAATTTTCGGTGCATACAAAGGATAATTTTCTTGTTGCCAACCGTCGTGTGAAAGCTTTTGTTGAAAATACCCTTCACGATAGTATAAACTGACACCAACAAAATTTAAGCCGAGGTCGCTAGCCGATTTGATATGGTCTCCGGCAAGTACACCCAATCCACCTGAGTAAATCGGTAAACTTTCGTGTAACCCGAATTCGGCACTGAAGTAAGCAACAGGGTTTTTAGAGAATTCCTTTGCATTCTTAGAAGCCCAAGTGTTTTTATCGGAAAGATAGGCGTTGAAGTTTTTAAGGGTGGTTTCAACTTTTTTTGCAAAATCAGGGTCCCTTAAACGGGCTTGTAATTCTTGTTCAGAAACATTGTTAAGAATATCAGAAGGGTTGTGATTATCGAGCGACCAAAACCGTGGTGAAAGCGCTTCAAATACTTCTTGGGCTTCAACATTCCAAGACCACCACATATTTTTGGCTAAAGACTTTAAGCCTGAAATAAGATCTGCAACACTCGATGCTGTTCCCTTTGGTTTCGACTTGTTAGAAACGGATTTAACCGGTTTTGATGAAGACTTGGTTTGTTTAGAAGCCATAACTTTGAAAAAAAAGGTTAATAATTGTTTAGAAAAATCTCAAAGTGCTTCAAAAGGTTGGGACGCTAAAAACAATAATTATTTGAATTTTCAAAATCAATTCAAAAATCGTGATAAGATTCATAAAATGAAAATCCCCCAAATTAGGAGGATTTTCAGAGAATCTTTGCGAAGTTACGCTTGTACAAAAGGATAAACTTTCATCGTAATCGGTTCAAGCGGATTATCGCGAGAATCTTTTTTGGCAACGGAGATTTTATCTGCAACATCCATTCCGGTAAGAACTCTTCCAAAAACGGTATAGCCATTGCTCGGTAAATCAAGGAAGTCGTTATCAGCAACATTGATATAAAATTGGCTGCCGGATGAGGCTTTCGCGGGGTTTCCATCGCGTGCGGCGGCAAGCATGCCACGTTTATTCTTATGTTTAAATTCTGCGGGTATTCTTTGGCTTGGTCCACCTGTACCGTGAAGGTGCTTTTTGGTTTGATCTTTCGAAAGCGGATCTCCACCTTGAATCATAAACCCTGAAATGACGCGGTGAAAGGTAATCCCATCATAAAACTTTTCAGAAACAAGCCGCACGAAATTATCGCGATGCAATGGGGTATCATCAAAGAGTTCAATGACGATGTTTCCGAGGTTGGTTTCAATTACAAATTGACTTGGCATAGTGATTTGATTTGATTAAAAAAGTTAGTTTTCAATTTCTTTGATGCTCAGATAAACTGGATTATATGGGTTATCGAGACCATTACGGGGAAGCATACTGATTTTATCAACAATTTCCATTCCTTCAATAACTCTTCCAAATACGGTATAACTTCCATCATAAAATCGATTGTCGTTCAAGTTGATGAAAAATTGCGTCGCCGAGGATTCACGCTTAGGGTTTACATCATCATCTCGTCTTGCGGCGGCGAGTGTGCCACGAAAATGGGTGTGTTTAATTTCGGGCGGCAGAGTCATTTTATCCATTTTCAAAAACTCTTCATCAAGCGGGTCACGAAGTTTTGGATCGCCGGCTTGGATAATTAATCCCGGAACGACGCGGTGAAATTGCGTATTCGTGTACCAATCGCTATTGGCAATTTTGATGAAGTTATCTCGGTGAATGGGGGTATCGTTGAAAAGTTCGATAATGATATCGCCTTCTCGGGTACTGATTTCAAACTTTCGAAGAATGGTTGAGTCGGCAGTCGTGGTACTGTTGCTCGAGGTCATTAAATTTTTTCGATTACACCCTGAGCCTGTAACGATAATCAAAAACAAAACCAAAAGGAAACCTTTTAGAATTAAAAAAGGAGTCGATTTCGAGTTGTTGAAACTCCCGCGGTTGAAACACTTCAAGGAAAAAATCGGCAAAATGGAAAGAGACACTCTAAACTTAAAAATCAAAAAAATATGAGTTGCAAAAGTATGAAAATTGGTAATAAGGCCACCAACGAGAAGCGATAAATATAACTGAAAAAGTCGGGCATTCGAATGCCATTTTCTTCTGCAATTGCTTTCACCATAAAATTGGGTCCGTTCCCGATATAAGTTAAACTGCCAAATAAAACCGATGCCACTGCTATGGATTCTAGAATTTTGTCTGGTACGCCTGCAATCATCGAAGCATCTTGCAACCCGAGACCTAAGGCTAATGAGTAAAATGTCACTGCCGTTGGGGTGTTATCTAAAACTGCGCTAAGCGAGCCCGTCGCATAATAAAAAGCTCGAACGCTTTCTACGCCTATCGACTTCGCGTTGGCCTCAAGAAAAAGAATGCAGGGAATCATTGTAATGAAGATTCCAAGAAATAAATAGGCAACTTCTAAGATTGGCGCCCAAGAAAAGTTGTTATCGATTCTCAGCTTTTTTTCAGTGAAATACATCGAAAGACCTGCAAAGAGAAGAATAAGAAACTCGCGGCCAAATTTTAGAACAAGCAGCGCTTTAAGGTGAGGAAGAAATTGCTCGTTAAAAAATGCAACAGAAAGCACGACTCCCAAGAGCCACACAAAATTCAACACTCCTTTCACACGGATGGGTTGAATCTGAGTTCTATCGCGCTGAATTGCGCTGAGCGGTTCTTTGGAGTGGAAATAGGAATCGATGATAAAGTAAAGAAGAAGCAATGCGCCATTCGCAATTCCCCAAAGGGGAAAGAGCTTAAAAAACCAATCGAAAGGAACTCCGCGAAGATAAAGCACGAAAAGCGGCGGATCTCCCAAAGGCGTGAGCAGCCCGCCGCAATTGGCCACAATCCCAATAAAGAATAACACCGTGTGAACCTTAAACTTTCGCTCTTGATTGGTTTGAAGCAATGCGCGTATAAGAAGCATTGACGCGCCTGTGGTTCCAATAAAGGAAGCAAGCAAAGCGCCGATAGCCATAAATGCGGTATTCGCTTGCGGAGTTGCTTCAATATCGCCGGTGATTCGAATCCCGCCGGTGATGACAAAAAGCGCTCCCAAGAGAATCACGAATGGGATATAATCAAAGAGCACCGCGTGTTCAAGCGCAACGAATTCGCCGTGTAGGATGAGGAATATCGCAATGGGAAATGAAAGAATCAAAGAAATGAAAAGCTTATTCCGGTTCGATTCCCAAAAATGATTCGCAATGAGTGGTAATACAGCGATTGAACCGAGCATCACTATAAAGGGTATGAGCGACCAAACAGGCATTTTTTTGATTTGAATTTCAGTTGACGAAAAGGTTTACTTCAGGTATTCCAAAATCTTGGATTTTGGGGCCACCATTTTGTTTGAATACGCAATTGCTGTTTGAACTCTCTTCGAGACCGATTCAAGCGATGATTTCTTATCAGAATAAATTTCAGCGATTGGGGAATTGACTTGAACCTTATCACCGCATTTTTTGAGAAACATGATTCCGGCTTTTGGCTCAATGGCATCTTCTTTCTTTATGCGACCTGCGCCTAATTCAATGGCTGCAAGCCCAATTTCAAGCGAATCCATTGAAGCAATAAAACCTGTCTTCGAAGCATAAATCGTAGAAGTGTACTTAGATTTCGGATAGGTTTTTTCATCAATCAGCGGCGAAATATCACCACCTTGTGCTTTTGCAATTTTGAGAAATTGATCGAACGCTTTTCCGCTTTGAATGGCGTCTTTAGAGAGTTCAATCCCTTTTTCAAGGGTTTTGCATTTGCCTGCCAAACGAAGCATTTCACCGGAAAGTGCGTAAGTCACTTCCATCAAATCAGCAATATCTTCGCCTTGCAAAGCGCGAACACATTCGCGGACTTCGAGCCAATTGCCAACGGCAAAGCCCAATGGTTCATTCATATCGGTAATAAATGCAGAAACCTTTTTCCCGTAACTTTTTCCAATCTTAATCAGGGTCTCTGCAAGTTCTTTCGACTTCGCATACTCTTGCATAAACGCTCCACGACCCGTCTTGACATCTAACACAAGAGAATCAAGCCCTGATGCAATTTTTTTTGACATAATCGAAGACGCAATGAGCGGTATGCTTTCAACCGTGGCGGTTACATCGCGTAGTGAATACAAAAGTTTATCAAGCGGGGCAATCGACTCCGTTTGACCGATAAGGCTGCACGAAAGCTTTTTGAGCTGCGCCTTGTATTCCTTTTCAGAGAGGTTTATTCGAAAGCCCGGTATCGATTCTAATTTATCAAGCGTTCCACCCGTGTGACCCAACCCTCTGCCGGAAATCATCGGCACCGCAACACCAAGCGACGAAACGATAGGCGCAAGAATGAGTGAAGTTTTATCGCCCACACCGCCTGTGGAGTGCTTATCCACCTTTGGGATTTTCAGAAATGATAAATCAACCACTTTGCCGCTATGAACCATTGTGCGGCAAAGCGCCGTCATTTCAAGTTCGTTTAGCCCATTGAAAAAAATTGCCATCAGCATTGCAGAGGCTTGGTATTCAGCGATATTTTTCTTTTGGCACTCGGTAAAGAAAAATGAAATTTCTTCAGCGGTTAGTTTTCCGCCATCGCGTTTTTTTCGAATTAATTCAACCGGGTTCATTGCGGTAATTTGGATTTAAAAAAATCAATCAAGCGCACTTCTTGTGCCTGCCAATTTAATACTCGAGATGCTCTCTGGCAGTTGGCGCGGTAATATTCTTTTTCTTTGTTGAGATGAAGAATCGATTCAATAATTGAAGTTGGTGAATCATGTTCTGCAACCTTGCCAATCTTATACTTTTCAACAGTATCTTTTAGTGCAGGTAAATTGCTCACAAGCGATGGAATTCCTGCCAAAGTATATTCAAAGAGCTTATTGGGTAGCGCGAGTTCATAACTTTTTGAAATCGGCTCAATAAGTGAAATGCCAATATCGGCGGAAGCTGTATGATCAAGCAATTCTTCATACGGGACTTTACCGGCAAAGAAAACTCGCTCCGAAAGCGAAAGAGATTCAACCAATTGCTGAAGCGAAGATTTCAAATTGCCATCACCGAAGAGCACAAAATAATAAGTTGAAGGGAGCGATTGCATTGCGCGAATCATTATCTCAAGCCCACGCCCGTCGGAAATCATGCCTTGATAAATTAGAAGGGTAGCTGAGTCTTCCAAAAATAATTTCTGACGGAGTAAGTTTGTTCGCTTGATGGGTTGAAGATTCGGGTAATTGTAGATGACCTCGGGTTTTTCGATGGAAAGGCTCGTGGCTAAAAGGTCGGCATCGAGATCGCCGGTACAAAAAACAGAGGCTTTGTGGATATACCTTTTTTCAATCGTGCTCCAAATTTTTTGACGAACCTTTTTCCCTAAAAGAGCGCCAATCGCCGAGTAAATCTCTCGCGAATCATAGAACAATTCCCCTCGATGTTTTTTTGCCGCATGTGCCGCAACCGGCAACGAGAATACATCTTCGGCACAATAAATTTTCGCGAGTATTGAAGAGACTTTCGGGAGAATTGAAAAGTAGAATGAACCAAACTTCGCAACGCCTCGCCGCTCCGTGGGAACCTTCACTGAAATTATCTCAGCTTGTTCATATCGCCACGCCCCGTCTTCATCCCCGGCTTGTACTACCCGAACGCGAAAGGAATTTTTGGTGAATGATCGAACAATATTTTGAAGCCTTGAATCAAAACGGATATCGCCAAAAAAAACAAAGCAGATATCAACATCAAATGGTTTTGGATCTTGAAAACTAAACCTCAATTGTGCCATTGCAATTTGGTAAACAAAGCGTTAGGGTTGAAGGGTGCCAAAACTCAAAAGGATTAAAAGCCCAAAGCCAATGAAGAGTCGGTAGCCGACAAACACAAGGGTGGTGCGCGTTTTCAAAAATTGAATTAAAAATGCAATTGAAAGATAACCAACAACCCCAGAAACCACCGTAGCAATCACCAATGCTGTAATATTCTCCGAAGAGTGTAGCAAGCTCTCACGCTCCTTGTAAAGTTGATAAATGCCAGCGGCAAATACCGATGGCAATGACAAAAGAAATGAATATCTCGCCGCCGTTTCGCGCGAAAGCCCCAAATACAAGCCTGCCGTAATGGTTACGCCAGAGCGAGAAGAACCCGGAATCAGCGCGATACATTGCGCCAGCCCAATCAAAAATCCTGTTTTCCAATCAAGAGAGGCCAAGCTTTTGAGTTCAACTCCCGCTTTCAATTTCTTTGCCAAAAGCTGCTCTGCAAGCCACAAAAGCAAAGCAAGAACTATCAACGCAGAACTAATGATATAAAGTGATCGAAGCGTTGTATCAATCTGTTTTTTGAAAAGAAGGCCTGCAAGGACAATCGGAATGGTACCAATCACAATCATAAAACCAAGCGTGGCATCTTGATTGTAAAAGAGATTTCGCTTTGCGACGCCTTGAAGCGAAGCCGTGCCAATCGTTAGAATATCTTTCCAAAAATAAATGAAGACCGCACCAAGCGTGCCAATTTGAATGACCGCCGTAAACGCCGAACCCGGGTCATCCCACCCCAAAATCGCAGGAATGATGCGTAAATGCGCGGTGCTGCTAATCGGGAGAAACTCAGTAAGGCCTTGAATAATGCCAAGAATGATTGCTTGCCAAATGCTCATAAAAATGAGTTTATCTTAAAATTCTCAATTCATTTGTTCAAAAAAGAAAGGGGCACGAAGCCCCTTTCAAACAATTTGGTGAAGGTTATTCCTTTCCTCCAAATAAGTCGTCGGGTTCGGGTGCAGGTGCAGCAGAAGGCGTTTCATTGCCGTCTTCTTCCTCTTTCGGAACTCGAGCAACAGCAGCGATGGTATCGCCATCTTCCAATCTGACCAATCTCACGCCGCTGGTATTTCTACCCATTACCCGAATATCCGCGACATGCTGCCGATTGACAATCCCGTTGTTGGTCACGATAATCAGATCATCGGAATCCGCGACTTCAAGCATCGTGACAAGGCTGCCGACCTTATCATTTTCCTTAAGTGTAATCACGCCGCTTGCACCGCGCCGTGTCATGCGGTATTCCTCGAGCGCACTGCGTTTTCCGTAGCCGAGATTCGTTACCGTAAGAAGCGTAATGTCTTCGTGGCGCGTTGTCACCATTGCAACGATGGCTTCCTTATCATCAAGTTCTGCACCTTTCACGCCAATCGAATTTCTTCCCATCGGGCGAACTTCGGACTCGTGGAAACGAACCGCATAGCCGGAGTTTTTAGCTAAGATAACTTGATGGTTTCCATCCGTGAGCTTGGCTTCGATGAGCGAATCGCCATCTTCAATGTTGATGGCAATGATGCCCGTCTTTCGTGGGTTTGAATATTCCGTAAGAGGCGTTTTTTTGATGATGCCGTTCTTCGTTGCCATCAAAATAAACTGCGACTCCACAAATTCTTTCACACTGATAAACGCGCAAATCGATTCCCCTTCTTCCAATTGAATAATATTGGTTATCGAACGGCCTCGCGCGGTGCGGCTTGCTTCGGGGATTTCATACACCTTCAGCCAATAACATTTTCCCTTTGTCGTAAAAAAGAGAATGTAGTGATGAGTAGAGGCAATAATAAGATGTTCGATAAAATCATCTTCTTTGGTGGCACCGCCTGAAATGCCTTTTCCGCCCCGACCTTGACGGCGATAGGTGTCCACCGGCGTGCGTTTAATGAAGCCGTTATGCGTGATGGTGATAATCACATCTTCTTCTTTAATAAGGCTTTCCATCGAAAATTCATCGGTCTGATAAATAATCTCTGTGCGGCGTTCATCGCCAAAGTCTTTTCTCACTTGAATCAATTCCTCTTTTACGATCTTCATCTGAAGTGCTTCGTTCGCCAAAATTTCTTTCAATTCGCCGATGAGCTTAAGCACTTCGCGATATTCGTCTTCGATTTTTTGGCGTTCAAGTCCTGTGAGGCGTTGCAAGCGCATATCCAAAATTGCTTTTGCTTGAATTTCGGAGAGCTTGAACCTTTCCATCAAGGTGGTGCGGGCATCGTCGCCGTCTTTTGCGGCACGAATGGTTTTAATGACTTCGTCTAAATTATCTAAGCAAATTTTAAGCCCTTCGAGAATATGGGCGCGTTTTTCGGCTTCGGATAAATCAAACTTCGTGCGGCGAATAATAATCTCGTGGCGATGCCGAATGTAATAGTGCATCATCTCTTTCAGATTAAGCACGCGAGGCACACCATCAACAAGCGCAAGCATAATCACGCCAAATGTTTCTTGCATTTGCGTATGCTTGTAAAGATTATTCAGCACCACTTGCGTGACAGCCCCTTTCTTCAATTCAATCACCACGCGCATGCCATCTTTATCGCTCTCGTCATTGACGCCGGAGATGCCTTCCAATTTTTTATCATTCACCAAATCAGCAATCTTTTCTAAAAGCCGCGCTTTATTGACTTGATAAGGAAGCTCGGTGATGATAATCGATTCACGGTCGTTCTTTTGATTGACTTCGATCTTCACTTTGGCACGGAGCGTAATTTTTCCACGACCGGTTGTGAACGCTTCTTTTACGCCGCCGTATCCATAGATAATTCCGGCCGTAGGGAAGTCGGGCGCTTTGACATGCTTCATCAATTCTTCAATCGTAATCTCACGGTTATCGATGAAAGCAATGAGTCCATTGATGACTTCGGTTAAATTATGAGGTGGAATATTCGTGGCCATACCGACGGCAATCCCCGATGAACCATTCACCAAAAGGTTCGGGAAGGCCGAAGGCATTACCGTTGGCTCCTCGAGTGAATCATCGAAATTGGGTGCAAAGTCAACCGTATTTTTATCGAGGTCGCGCAGCATTTCAGCGGTGATTCGCTTTAAGCGGACTTCGGTGTAACGCATTGCTGCGGGCGCATCGCCATCAACCGAGCCGAAATTTCCTTGCCCGTCAATAAGCGGATAGCGGAGCGAAAACTCTTGAACCATTCGAACGATGGTATCATAAACGGCGGTGTCGCCGTGCGGGTGATACTTTCCGAGAACCTCTCCAACGATACGCGCCGATTTTTTATATGGCCTTCCGGCTTGAAGCCCCAATTCGCTCATGCCAAAAAGGACTCGGCGATGAACGGGCTTTAGGCCGTCGCGCACATCGGGAAGGGCGCGGCTAACAATGACGGACATCGAGTAATCGATGTACGAATCTCTCATTTCGTCTTCGATTGTAATCGGTACAATTCTTTCGCGTTGCATGTGAAAAGTGCAAAAGGTTAGGCCCAAAAAAAGCACTTGGGCGATAAAAATTTCAAGCGGCAAATATACAAGAAGAATGGGGAATAAGCAGGTCTTGAAAACCGGAAGAATAAAAAAAGTATGATTTTCTTCTCAGTGAAATTCGCAATGCAGAAACGGGTTGGACTATAACCAAAAGACTCTAGAATTGGATTAAGAGAATGAGGTGGTTTGATTTTATTTAAGTTATAGGTTTTAAGTTTAGAGAGAGGTTTGGTTAACCCTCCTTGTCATTTATTTTGAGCCAATCTCGAAACATCCACACCGGCAAATCTTTGAAGATTTCACAATAGTTTGAATTTTGTGTCTGTTTAGGGTGGTAGCAAAGGCAAATCATTTTACTCTTGTTCTCACAACGAGGCTAAAAATACTAAAAAATTACTCTCGTTCTTAAAACGAAGGTAAAAATTACTCTCGTTCAATTTTCAAAAGGGTATGCGTTCTTTGATAGCGGTGAATCGGCTATGCGCTCGGGTGTGTTTAGCTTCGCTAACTTTCAGTTCGGTGCACAAAGTTTCATATTCATATTAAAGATCAATAGAAGCATAAAGCACCAAAAATGCACAGCACCAGCTTGACGAAAACTGATGTTGGCGGCTATCCTTCTATTTTTTTCCTTATTGTCTCTTGGTTGTACGTTGGGACAGACGCACTCCTTGCCAAGATTTGGTCTGTGCATTGGCTTTCGTTTATTGCTAATCCCCATTTTTCTTTTTGGCTATTTGCTTCGCTTGAGGGAGTGCTTTCAAAACATCTTTGGCATTTAATTCAGACACCACTTTTTTTCCTGTTTTCGCTTCCAGTTCCATCCTTGCCACTTTAGCCACATTACCGCCTTCTTTAGCTACCTTTTTACTTTCTTCAAAATCTTTTGGGTTGGTTGCGGCAGAAATATCTTTTGTTGAAGCCTCTGCCAGCATATTCAAAATCAGCTCTGTATTGGTCATGTTATCCCTTAAATTCTCTTTTTTCAAGCCTTTCAAAACCTTATACTCTTTAGTGGTTTTATCGCTCCAAGCCTTGATAATAATATCGGTGAGTGTAGCAAATTGTATGCCTTCTTTTAGTCCTCTCTTTTTCCATTCATCAGTTAGTTCTTTGCGTATTTCAATGCTTTTTAGCCGTTGGTTTATCCAATTTTCAGAATACCCTAATTTCAGGTATTGCTCCAAAGCCCTGTCTATACTTAATTCAGGGTCTTGAATTTCGTCTAAACGCTCGGCTGCGACTTGCGCTAACCACAATTTAAATGGCTCTGCTTTGGGTGATGGAATGGATTGTATTAAGCGGAACAGTTGCTCTGTGTCGGCTACATCGGTTTGGTAAAATTTACCATCTGAAGATTGCATTTTCAGTTGTCCGATTTTTTCGGACAACTCACTGCCTTCCTTCTTTAACTTGGTTTTGAGGTCGCTCCAATACTTTCTTGGTCGGTCAGTTCCGGTTAATATTTCAATTACATCCACAATAGAAATATACCACTTCTCTTGCTCGGCATCCCAAAGGGTGCGCACCTGCTTTTCTTCAAAAATTTTGATTGCAGTTTCTTTACTCATGTGATTTAATGGGATGCGTTCTCAATAATTTTTATTTCTTCTTGTGTCAATTCGTAAGCTGATAAACCAATTGGTCGATTTGGTCTTTAAGTCAAAAATGTCGGCCGATAGATTTTGTTTCATTATTGATAAAATTTGATCTACGAAAATCAAAATTAAAATATAATAATAAATGAAAATCAAAACCGGAATGTATTTAAAATAAAATAAAAAAAAGATGTATAATATTGTTAAATTCATTTTCTATTAAGAACACAAAACTCCAAGTTTGCACGTCAGCCCGCCTGACGCATAACCCGTGTTAGCAGTAGGCCTTATTTCTGAATGGGAGGTTACCTTCTTCATCAATTATATTTTTTTGTCAGTTTTTGTTTGTGTCTTGTTGTTAACAATAAACTCCGCCCGCTTATACAACTCGTCAAATGTAATTATTTCAGGATTTTTTGTGTTTCGTCTGTAACTTTCAAAACAACTTACAATGCTTTCTTTCTTTACCAACTCATTTGTATTGCCAATTATTAGAATACCTTTAGGTTCAACTGTAAATGTGTTGTCTTTATCTAATATTCTTGTGTTTTCACTTCTTTGAGAGTCTATGCTCCAAGTCCTACAATTCACTTGAATTTGAGAAATTGCTCCCAATAGGTCGGAACTAAGTAACCAAACATCGTTTCTTGGATTTTTTACTTGTCTTGGATCTGATTTAGTGTAGCTTAAAAGTTTTGTAGCGGGTGTTTTAATCTCTACTAAAACGGTAAAATGCGAATCTGCATCAGTCCGCATTAAAAAGTCGCCCTTCTGGCTTCCAGTTCCTTTAAAAGTTCTGCCGCCGTAGTCTGGCTGGTCTTCTAATAGGTGCAGAAATTGGTAATTTAATCCATATCCAAAAATCCAAACATTATTTGTAAAAAACTCTTGCCAAAAAGATTCGACCGCATTATTTGATTCTAAGTTTTCTCTAAATGTATTAAGTGATGCTCTTCTGTTTGTCTGAATTCTTGCCAATGATAATTTTGTTGCTAAGTTAGGATTTGAAGAGATTAGCTCATTCCAAACTTCTTGACCGTAATTTTCTTTTAAAAGTCTTTCTATAACCGTTTTTCTGTCTTTTGGGACTTTTATTATCTCATCAGCTTTCGCAATTGAAAACTCCTGAATACCATATTTCACGCCTTCTTTGTCAACTAACGCGTAAAGTTTTGTGAGTTCGTCATAAATCTTTCTTGTGTTTTTACTATCAAGGTTTATCTTAACACCTTCGCCACCTTTTAACGAGTTTAAGTTGATACTTTCAATGTTTTCCCATTCGTCATTTCTCTTTTTACGTTGGTGAACTATTGTAATTCCAACTGTTTCACCAACATCTTTTTTCTTGTCATTTAGGTCAACAATAAGAACCTTTCTTGTCGTTGTGTTTTCTTCAATAACAATGGGTTCTGCAAGTCTAGCAGAGTAAAGAGAAGTGCTTACAGTTTTATAATTATCCATCTATTTTCGTGTTGGTTTAGGCTTACTGCTAGCAATAGGATAAACAAATCACCTCAAAATCCCCAAAAAACATTCGTATAACCACCCAGTTTATAATGTTAATATGAAATAAAATTGAAACATTCGTAAAACCGCTTCTTATCTCGCACTCACACCAATATCTTAAATTGTCTCAAAAATGATACGCTGTTAAAACAAGAATTTGCTTTATAGCCGAAATGAAGTGCAGTGTTCATTGGTTAAGGCTTTTCAGTATAGAATCGATTGAAGGAACAAGGATTTTAGAATTTAAGAAAGGGGAAAGTATTTTGCAAGAGGATTTTTGAGGGCGTTTGAATCTTCAAAAGATGTTCATACAATTTATGTTTAACTTCACGCATCAAGTATTATCAATGTAAATACGAGCCGATTGGTTACTTTAAGTTCTACATCATTTTTTCGTTTTATACAAGTTTCCTCGGAATGTTGAATAGTGTTGATTCGCTTGGGTCCAAAGCAGTTGTGAAATGTTTGCTTTGTAAGGAGGAAATACTTAAAGAACTTCTTACTATCCAAAGTGATTCTTTATTGAACAAAAACAATCTTATGTCTGCCAAAGAAGGAATCCAAACAGTTCGCGACCATTTCTCTAAAATCAATCCTACATTCATAGTCATGCGGAAAGAGTATTGGAAATTGCGGCGTAGGTTAATCGAGTGATTGTAGACAAACTTGTGCAAAAATTCTTACAAATCAAGATTTAGAAATTTTAAATTTACTCTTTAATTTTTTTAAAATTGGAGAAATAATATGAAGAATAGAAAGTACGACATTATTCTTGTGTTTATAGTAACCATTTTTATGAGTTGCAATACAGAAACGGATATGATTTATCATTTTGAGACAATTTCATTCTCTCAATTGCCAATTAAGGCTGATTCAGGTTTTTATGTCTTGGATAATTTTGATAATATTAATTTTGGTTCTTCGTATGCGAAACGCGCAGCCGATTCAATTATCACAGAATTAACAAATGCTTCAGTTAAATTTGATACCGCTTGGGTACAGTCGGGAGAAAGTGAGTGTGGTTCTCTTCAAGTTATTGTCTTCCCTAGGCTTGTTATCAAAACTTTTTCTTCATCGCCAATAGTTTTAGATAAATTTGGTTTTGTTCCTTATGACGGCTTAATTCAATTTTGGAATTGCTGGAATGTTACCTATATGCGGTATTCAAGAAAAAAATAAAATGTTTAAATGTAAATCGTCCTAATAATTACTGAAATAGAAATGGGGCGCTAAGCCCCAATTTAATTTTGCCAAAAAATTCAATCTCTCAAACATTCACGCCCGAAATTTCAATCTCCTTTGCCGCTCGTTTCAATCGCCTGACGATTGCTTCTTTCCCGACGAGTTCCATCATGTGGAAAAGCGAAGAACCAATCGTGCTGCCTGTTGCGGCAAGGCGAAGCGGCTTGGAGAATTTCCCCAACTTCACGCCTTTTTCCTCTGCAAATGCCTTTAAGGCCGTTTCAATGCTTTCCGCAGTAAAAGTGGTCAATCCTTCCAAGGTTTCCGCGGAGGCAAGAATCAACGCGTTCGTTTCGGGTGTCCAATCTTTTTTGATGGCATCGGCGGGGTAGGTTTCGGGGTCAAAGAAATAGTAATTGCTAAATGAAACAAAATCGTGCACAAAATCCACGCGCTCCTTCATTTGGTGTGCCACCTCAGCCAAATAGGGTATTGAAGTGATGGTTTCTTTTGGCAACGAAGTCGGTTTCTTTTCAAGTTCCGCTTGCAAGAAGGGAAGAATCCGCTCTCCAAGCGATTCATTCGTGGAGCGGCGAATATGCTGCTTTTCAATCCACGCCAGTTTTTCGAGATTGAAAATCGCGCCCGATTTTCCCACATGTTCAAGCGAAAATTGCGCAACAAGTTCCTCCATTGAAAAAATCTCTTGCGTTGATCCTTCGCCCGGGTTCCACCCCAAAAGTGCTACAAAGTTAATCAACGCTTCTTTGCTATAACCTTTCGCGCGGTAATCTTCAACCGCTACATCACCTTGCCGCTTCGAAAGCTTTGTCCGATCTGGATTTAAGAGCAATGGTAAGTGAGCGAAAACGGGCTTTTCCCAACCGAAGAAATCGTAGAGCAAAACATGTTTCGGCGTTGAGGAAAGCCACTCTTCACCGCGAATCACATGCGAAATTTGCATGAGATGATCATCCACCACCACGGCCAAATGATAAGTTGGGAAGCCATCGGCTTTGAGCAGCACTTGATCATCCAAAGTGCTTGATTCAAACTCAACCGAGCCGCGCACCACATCATCGACTTTCACGGTGATATTATCCGGCACTTTCATTCTGATGACAAATGGTTTACCGCTTTCCAAGGCTTCGCGCGTCATGCTTGCAGGCATTGAGCCGCCCATATCTTCAGGCAACCACTTACGGTTATACTTGGGTTGCATGCCTTGCTTTTGCTGAAGTTTGCGAATCTCTTCAAGCTCTTCCGGAGGCATAAAACAGTAATAGGCTTTTTTCTCTTCGACAAGTTGAAGGGCATATTTTTTGTAAATCTCTAAACGCTGAGACTGTGTGTAAGGACCATAGTTTCCGCCGTTGAGCGGGCTTTCACTTGGGGCAATGCCTGCCCAAGCCAAGACTTTTTCAATGTTTTCGGCCGCGCCTTCTACTAACCGCGTTTGGTCAGTGTCTTCGATGCGAAGTATAAAGGTGCCGCCATTTTTTTTGGCGAAGAGATAGTTGTAAAGAGCGGTTCTCAATCCGCCAACATGAACATAGCCGGTTGGCGACGGCGCAAATCGAGTTCGAATCGGTTTCGACATAGTCATAAGTGTCCGTGGCGCTTGATATGGACGCGCGTTTAAGACAAGATGTGATTGTGTTAAGAAAAATTTTGGAAAAAGTTTTGCAAAATAACGCTTGACCGCTATATTTGCACTCCTTTTTTGAAGAAACTTTCTGAATTCCTTTGTTTTGAAAGTTTTTGGATAAGTGGAGCTGTAGCTCAGTTGGTTAGAGCGCCTGCCTGTCACGCAGGAGGTCGCGGGTTCGAGCCCCGTCAGCTCCGCAAATCCCCATCGTTAAAGCCTTTCCCCATAATCATCTTTCCTAATTAATCTCCACGACTTTCATCCGCCCCGAAATTCCTTTTTTAATCGAAATATGCCCTTTTGGAACATGAAAGTGTTCTGAGATCAACTCAATCAATTCATCATTGGCTTTTCCATCAACGGGCGGCGATTTCAGCGCGGCTTTCCAAACCGAATCCGTTTCTGTGGGCGGAAAAAGAGCCTGCTTTTTCGCGTTCGGTTTTACCTTAATGGTGATGATCATGATGGGGTGAATAACCGCCTGAAGCCGGAATATGGCGTTCGCATTTCGATTTAAAGAAATGTGAAGTGTCGAAAATCTTCCCCGGATTAAGAATATTCGCTTCATCAATCGAGGCCTTGAATCGGCGCATGAGTTCTACTTGCGTATGTCCGGCCGCTTTTTCGAGATACTTCTTTTTCGCGATTCCCGTTCCGTGCTCTCCTGTTATAGTTCCGCCGAGCGAGACGGCTTTATCAAATATTTGTTCGAAGAATTGCTCGCTTCGCTTGATTTCATTGGCATCGCGCTCGGTTATCAAGCAAGTGGGGTGAAGGTTTCCATCGCCCAAATGGCCGAAATTCCCGACAAGCAAATTCAATTCGCTCGCTTTTTCAATGGTGAATAACAGCATTTCAGGAAGATGGCTTCGGGGAACACTCGCGTCTTCAAGGATGGTGGTTGGCTTAAGCCGTGCAAGTGCGGAGAAGGCGGATTTCCGGGCTTGCTTAAGTTTTTGGGCTTCGATGTTCGATTCAGCCAATTTACTGAAGGTTGCACCCGCTTTTTCTGCAATGGAGAGCGTGGTGGCGGTATCGTCATGAACCTCAGCAGGATGACCGTCGAGTTCGATGAGTACCAAAGCGGTTAGTGATTCCGGCAATCCGATTTTGGTATAAGATTCCACCGCTCGAATCGTGGTGTTATCTAAAAATTCGAACATCGCGGGGGTGATTTTTGAAAGTGCGAGCGACGCGACAAATTCGCCGACGCGTGCAATCGAATCGAAATGAAAGAGAATCACTTGCGAGGTCTTTGGCTTTGGAAGCAGCCGCAGAGTAGCCTTTGTAATAACTCCCAAAGTGCCTTCGCTGCCAATGAAAACATCTTTCAAATTCAAGCCTTGAACATCTTTGATGGAGTGATTGCCAAGTGTGATAAGTTCGCCGCTTGGGAGCACGACATCGAGAGTCATGACATAATTTTTGGTAACGCCATATTTCAGTCCTCGTAAGCCGCCGGCGTTTTCCGCAATGTTTCCGCCAAGCGTTGAAATGGTGGCACTGCCGGGGTCGGGCGGATAAAACAAACCGTGTTTTTCCACCTCGTTTTGCAATACGGCTGTTATGACACCGGGTTCAACCGTGCAGGTCATATTCACTTCGTCAATTTCTAAGATCCGATTCATTGGCGGGAAGAGCAGCACAAGCGAACCTTTGCTGGGAATGCTGCCGCCGGAAAGTCCCGAGCCCGAACCACGAGGAACAATGGGCAAGCCGGATTCCGTCGCAAGTTTTAGAATAGCGGAGACATGTTCCGCAGAGCGGGGAATAGCAATAGCTTCGGGGAGTTCGCGAAAAAGCGGGGTGGCGTCGTAGGAATAAAGGTGTTTATCGAGTGCTGAATCGAGAAAATTCTCACTCCCAACGATGGATTTGATTTTGTTTAAGACACTTAACACAATAATTTAGATACTAAATAATGAATCCCCTTGCTGCTAAAGCGGGAATAGACTGATCCAATTCACACAATGATAACAAAAGATACTGCCAAAGCCCTAATTTCGGAACTCGTTACCCGCTTTGATGAACAATACGAAAGCTACAAACGCGGTGAATACAACGAAACCCAAACCCGCCGCGACTTTATCGACCCCTTCTTTGAAGCCTTAGGCTGGGATGTGAGCAATAAAGGCGGTTATGCCGAAGCCTACCGCGAAGTCATTCATGAAGATAAAGTCATTGTTGCAGGTGCAAAAAAGGCACCCGATTATTCCTTCCGGCTGAGCGGTGGAAAAAGACTTTTTTTTGTTGAAGCAAAAAAACCCTCCGTTCATGTCAAAGAAGCTATCGACCCCGCTTATCAAGTTCGCCGCTATGGCTGGAGCGCGAAACTCCCCATCAGTGTGATTACCGACTTTGAAGAATTCGCCGTCTATGACTGCACCATAAAACCCAATGCTACTGATAAAGCCGCGACAGCCCGCATCGAATACCTTACCTACAAAAACTACCTTGAGAAATTCGATTTTCTTTGGGATGTCTTTAGCAAGGAGCGCGTCTTAAAAGGCAGTTTCGACCAATTCATAAAAGGCAACAAACACAAAAAGGGAACGGCAACCGTTGATAAAGACTTTTTGGCCTCACTCGATACTTGGCGAACCGCACTTGCCATTGATATCAGCAAGCACAACAAAATGCTCAATGAAGATGAAATCAACTTCGCCGTTCAACAAACGCTCGACCGTATCATTTTCCTTCGCATTGCCGAAGACCGTGGGATAGAGGAATATGAACGCCTGAAAACAGCCTTAAAGGCAAAAACTCATTACGAAGGGCTTTACCGCCTCTTCTTAGAAGCCGATGCGAAATACAATTCCGGGCTGTTTGATTTTAAGAAGGATAAACTCAGCAAAAACCTCATCATCGAAAACAAAACTTTAGAAGGTATTCTCGAAGCCCTGTATTACCCCAAATGCCCTTATGAATTTTCGGTGATTAGTGTGGAAATTTTGGGGAGTGCTTATGAGCAATTTCTGGGAAAAGTCATCCGCATTACCCAAGGGCACAAAGCCAAAGTGGAAGAAAAACCCGAAGTGCGAAAAGCAGGCGGCGTTTACTACACGCCCGAATACATTGTGGAATACATTGTTGAACACACGCTCGGCAAATTGCTTGAAGGAAAAACA